>CAUVOF010000067.1:0-13038 GCA_963553325.1 uncultured Cardiobacterium sp. | reverse complement strand
GTCTTGCCCCACCACGCCCCCCCTGCATGCGGGTGGGTCAAGACCCACCCTCCACGGCAGCCTTCGGCTGTGTGCCTTGTCTGAATCTTTCGGTGGATGGCTATAAATGCCGAGGCGCTGTAAATCGGCGGCGTTAGCCTTGCCAACACTGGGCAGGTCGGTGAGTGTACGCACCGCTTCACGCCGCACTTTTGCCGGGTGCATCAGCGCAGTTTTTCCAGGTAGGGGTTGTGCGCGATTTCCCAAAGGAAGCCGTCCGGGTCGCTGATGTAGCCGCTGTATCCGCCCCAAAACACCGCCTGCGGCGCTTTGACGATATGAACGCCGCGTGCGTGAAATCCGGCAAACAGCGCGTCCACGGCCTCGCGCGAGGCAACGTTATGTGCGAGGGTAAAGCGCGGGAAGCCGCTGCCGTCGGCGGACACGTTTGCGTCCATCGCCAGCGCCGCGCGCGGATAGAGCGCCAGTATCAACGCGCTGCCGGTTTGGAAGAAGGCGATGTTGTCGTTGCTGTCTGCGCGTTCCAGCCAGCCGAAGGTGTCGTGGTAGAAGCGGCGCGAGGCGGCGAGGTCGGCAACGCCGAGGGTGATGTAGTTGAGGTGTTGGTCCATTGGTCGTTCTTTGGGAAATTTACATACACGATAGTCGCTACCCTGTATGTAAATGCTTTCGTGGAGAACGGTCAGGCTTTGTCGCTATCTGCGGCGGGCGGTTTGTCCAGCGTCAGTTTGTCGGCAGCCGGGGCGGCGTCGGTTTCGTTGCGCAGCGGTTCGACGCCGGTGTCCGCTTCGGCTTCGCCGTCTTCCGGGGTGTAGCCGTCGTAGGCGTGTTCGAGGTCGCTTTTGATGTCGTCGCCGAGGGCGCGCGCGCCTTTGTCCAGATCCATGATGTCTTGGTTGAGTTTGTTGATGTGCGCTTTCATGTCGGCTTCGTGTAGGATTTTGCGCATGTCGTCCAAATCGAGTTCGCGCTCGATGTCGGCGCGCACGTCGCTGAAGGCGCGGCGGATTTTGCGCACGGTGATGACGGCGGTGCGCACGACTTCGGGCAGGCGCTGCGGCCCGATGACGACCACGCCGATAACGCCTAAGACGACGAGTTCGGAGAATCCGATGTCAAACACGGCGCGACCTTATTGGGTTTTTTCTTCTTCGCGTCGCGCTTCGCCTTCGATGATGCGGGTATCGGCAGCGTCGGTTTTTTGGTGTTCGAGTTTGTCGGCGGGTTTTTCTTCGTCTTTCATCGCGTTTTTGAAGCCTTTGATGGCTTGGCCGAGGTCGGCGCCGACGTTACCGAGTTTTTTGGTGCCGAAGATGGCGACGACGATGATGAGGACGATGAGGAGTTGGATTGGGCTGATTCCCATAGGGTTTCCTTGCGGTTTGCGGTATTTGATTTTATGGAGATGGTGTCATGTGCCGCTGCGGCGTTTTGCCCTCACCCCAACCCCTCTCCCAAAGGGAGAGGGGCTTTTGCACGAGGATGTTTGGGAAAACACGGGTTATGACGAGGGGCTTTCAGGAATGTGCCGCTTGTACGGCGGTGATGGCGATGGTGTAAACGATGTCATCGACCAGCGCGCCGCGCGAGAGGTCGTTCACCGGTTTACGCATGCCTTGCAGTACCGGCCCCATCGAGATGGCGTTGGCGGAGCGCTGCACCGCTTTGTAGGTGGTGTTGCCGGTGTTGAGGTCGGGGAAGATGAAGACGCTCGCTTGTCCGGCGACAGGGCTGTTCGGCGCTTTTTGTTTGCCGACGGATTCGACGGCGGCGGCGTCGTATTGCAGCGGGCCATCGACGAGGATGTCCGGCCGCAGTTCGCGCACTTTGGCGGTCGCTTCTTTGACTTTTTCGACGTCCGCGCCGGAGCCGGAGCTGCCGGTGGAGTAGGAAATCATCGCCACACGCGGCTCGATGCCGAAGGCTTTGGCGCTGTCGTTGGACTGGATGGCGATTTGCGCGAGTTCGTCCGCGGTCGGGTTGGGAACGATGGCGCAGTCGCCGTAAACCAGCACTTGTTCCGGCAGGCACATGAAGAAGACGGAAGACACCATGCTGGCGCCGGGCGCGGTTTTGATGATTTGCAGCGGCGGGCGGATGGTGTTGGCGGTGGTGTGGACGGCGCCGGAGACGAGGCCATCGACTTCGCCCGCTTCGAGCATCATCGTGCCGAGCATGACGCCATCTTCCAGCGCTTCACGCGCCTGGTCTTCGGTCATGCCCTTGGCTTTGCGCAACTCGACCAGGCGGGCGACGTATTTTTCGCGTACCGCGTCCGGGTCGATGATGCTGATGTTGTCGCCGAGTTTGACGCCTTGTTGCGCGGCAACTGCCTGTACGCTTTCCGGTTTGGCGATGAGGACGCAGCGCGCCATGCCGCGTTCGGCGCAGATGCTGGCAGCAACGACGGTGCGCGGCTCGTCGCCTTCGGGCAGGACGATGGTTTTTTGTGCGGCAATCGCCCGCTGCACGATTTGGTAACGGAAGGCGGCGGGCGAGAGGCTGACGCTGCGCGCCGCGCTCAGGTAGCCGGCAAACCAGTCGTCTTTGATGCCGTCGGCGAAATATTCTTTGGTGTCGCGGATGCGCTGTTCGTCATCGACCGGGATGTAGCGGTTGAATTTTTCGATGAGTTTGCCAATTTCCCAGCTGCTGGTGCCGAGGTGCAATACCGGCAGTTTCGCTTCTTCAATCAGCGGTTTGCACAGGTTCATGACGACGTCGGAAGCGGGCAGCGGCCCGGTGAGCACCAGGCAGGCGAGGTGGTTGCCCGCCTTGGCAGAGATGGTGGTTGCCATCAGCGCGTCGTCGCGGTCGGCAGGCTGGAAGATGCAGTAGCCGGGTTTGAGGAAGTCGGCGGCGTTGGCGGGGGTGCGGGCAAAGAGGACGTAATCCAGGATGCGGCGGGTGCTGCTTTCGCCTTCAAAGAGAACGGTGGCGCCGAGGTGCTGTTGCAGGTCGCTGACGCGCGGCGCGGCGATTTCTGCTTTGTGGCTGATGACGCCGAGCAGTTTGAAGTTGTCGTTAAAGGCTTTGCTGCTTGCGATTTCGGCGCTGGTGAGCGCGCCGTCGCTGTCGGCGTGATTGACGATGGCGCCGAGCAGGTGGCCTTTGCCGTAGCCACCGAAGGCGTTGGCGGCGAAATCGAGGCGGTGTTCGAGGCGGGCAACGCTGGAGACGCGCGCGTCGGAAAGCAGGATAACGTCGGCACCGAGCGCACGGGCGATTTGCCGGTTGCATTCGCCAGCGTAGGGAACGTTCGGCGTTTCCAGCAGACCTTCCATGATGACGACGTCGGCATCGCCTTTCGCCGCTTCAAAGTTCTGGATGACGGTTTCCATCAGCTCGTCGAGGTTGCCCGCATCGAGTGCCTGTTGCACCGCTTCGGGGCGGATGACCAGCGCGTCGTCGCCGACGGCGCGCGAGGAATGCAGCAGCACGGCGCGGCTGTGATCGACGTCCTGGCTTTCGACGTCATACTGCATCACCGGTTTGTGGAAACCGACCTTAACGCCCTTGCGGTCAAGGGCGTGGTAGAGGCCGAGAACGGTAGAAGTGAGGCCGATGCCGGGGTGGGTGGCGACGACCAGGATTGCTTTTGCCATGTCGCCCTCCTTACGCGCTGAGCGCATCGGTATCACGGGCAATCATCAGCTCCTCATTGGTAGCGATGACCCACACCGGCTTGCTGCCCGCGGCGGCGATGTTGCCTTCCTTGCCGCGGAAGGTTTCGTGGTTCTTCTGCGGGTCGAGCTTGAAGCCGAGGAAGCCGAGCAGTTCGACCGCTTTTTCGCGCACCAGCGAGGAGTTTTCGCCGATGCCGCCGGTGAAAACGATGGCGTCCGCGCCGCCGAGCGCGACCATTTGCGCGGCGATGTGCTTGGCGAGGCGGTAGCAATAAACGTCCATGGTGCGAATTGCCGCTTCATCGCCCTTGGCGTAGGCTTCTTCGATTGTACGGCAGTCGTTGGAAATGCCGGAAAGACCGAGCAGACCGGACTGTTTCCACAGCATGTCATCGACTTCCTTCGGACTCATGCCCATCTGCCCGGTGAGGATGCCGAAAATCGCCGGATCGACGTCGCCGGAACGGGTGCCGTGTACCACGCCTTCGAGCGGGGTCAGCCCCATCGTCGTATCGACAGAATGGTCAAAATCAACGGCGGCGAGCGAGGCGCCATTACCCAGGTGCGCAACCACCGCTTTCGGCTGGGCGATGCCGAGTTTTTCCGGCAGCTGGCTGGCGATATAGCGGTAAGAAGTGCCGTGGAAGCCGTAGCGACGGATTTTGTTGTCGCTGTAGAGCTTGTAAGGCAGGGCGTAGAGGAAGGCGCGCTGCGGCATGTGCTGGTGGAAAGCGGTATCGAAAACAACGACCTGCTTCAGGTCAGGGAAGGCTTCGCGCGCGGCGTCAATCCCGGTAACGTGCGCCGGATTGTGCAGCGGTGCGAGGCGGATGCAGTCAATGATTTTCTCGCGCACATCATCATCGACCAGTACCGATTCGGCAAAATACTCGCCGCCGTGGACGATGCGGTGGCCGACTGCCTTGATTTTGTCCATCAGCCCTTCGTGTTTAAGCGCAGCGACGATGACGTGCAACGCTTCCTGGTGCGTGCCGGGGTCAAGCGGCTGCTCGAATTTCTCACCAGCGGCGTTTTTAATGGTGATATTGCCGACGCCGCCAACGCCCAAGCGTTCGGCCAGCCCTTTCAGCGGCTCATCGCCGTTTTCCGGGTTGATGACAGAGAATTTCAGGCTGGAAGAGCCACAGTTCAAAACAAAAATATAGTGCGACATGAATGTTCCTGTTGGGGGTTAAAACGGCGCGATTTTAGCAAAAAAGGCAGGGCAGCGGGCGGCTGCAGGCGCAAGCGGCGCGCGACGCGAACAGCTTGTGGGAAAATCCGTACCTAACCAATTGGCAATAACCTTTATAATTGCCGGCGATGGAACGCCAGTTATCTGCCCAGTTATCTGCAATTTCTCATTACCTTTCTACATAGTAACGTCTCAACCAACCCCCGAACCGATGAAAAAAACCTTCCTTCTTTGCTTAACCCTCATCCTTGCCGCCTGTAGCAACCGCGCCCCGGAAACCGCGCAACGCGACAGTCGCCTCATCCGCCGCCCGGCGCAGCCCACCCTGCAAGACCGCCTCGAAGCGCGCGGCTTCCGCTTTGGCGCGCCCGCCTTCATCCGCATCTTCAAAAAAGAAGAAGTGCTTGAAGTTTGGCTACAAAAAGACAACGGCGAATACGCGCTCTTCCTCGACTACCCCATCTGCATCTATTCCGGCGAACTCGGCCCGAAAACGCGCGAAGGCGACAAACAATCGCCAGAAGGCTTCTACGCCGTCGGCAGCGAGGCGCTCAATCCCAACAGCCAATACCATCTTTCCTTCAACCTCGGCTACCCCAACGCCTACGACCGCGCGCACGGCTACAGCGGCAGCCTGCTGATGGTGCACGGCAAATGCGTATCCATTGGCTGCTACGCCATGGGCGACCGACAAATCGAAGAAATCTACACCCTGGTCGGCGCCGCGCTGCAACGCGGCCAGCCCTTCGTGCGCGTCCATGCCTTCCCCTTCCGCATGACTGATAGCAAACTTGCCGCCTACAGCGACCACCGCTGGTACGACTTCTGGAAAATGCTCAAACCCGGCTACGACTACTTTGAAAAATACCACCAGCCGCCAGAAATTGACGTCATCGGCGGTCAATACGCGCTCAGCGACCGCAACCCGCACCCGGCGGTGCGCCCTGGCGAACTGCCGCCGGGACACAACACACCCATCATTCCCGGCGAAAACCTGAACACCAACCCGCTCACCGGCGGCATGTTGGCACAAAACAGCGGCAGCAACCTGCCGGCGCTGACATCCGTGCCGCCCAGCGCTAACACACTCGCGCCTGCCCGTGCTGGCACCAACGCATTGCTTGCCAACACCCCAACCCTGACGGCGAACAACAGCACCCTGCCAGCGCTGACATCCGTTCCGCCCAGCAGTACCCGCTTTGACGCGAACCCGCTGCCTAATCACGCACCCGCCCTGACGGCAAACAACAACACCCTGCCAGCGCTGACATCCGTTCCGCCCAGCGGTACCCGCTTTGACGCAAGCCCGCTGCCCAATCACGCCCCCGCTCTGACGGCGAACGGCGGCAATAGCGCCTTGCCTGTGCCTGCCGCGCTGCCAAGCGGCAGCAACGAGGCGATGCCCGTACTGCGCGGCAGCACGCAGCCCCCGCTCGGCCTCACCAGCTACGGCGCATCGCCCACCCCGGTGAACTAAGGCGGTTTGCCCACCGCTTCGAGAGCCGCTTGTGTTACGTCGCTTGTTCTATTGGGGACTATTGCTGCTGGCGCTGGCGCTGATAGTGCCGATTGCCTGTTACGCCTGGATATCCTGGAGCAGCCGCCCCTACCTCTACGACAGCGTGCAGGACATCCCGGCGCGGCAGGTGGCGCTGGTGCTCGGCACCGCGAAATACACCACCGACGGCCGCATCAACCTCTACTACCGCGCCCGCATCGATGCCGCGGCGGCGCTCTACCGCAGCGGCAAGGCACAATACTTCATCGTCAGCGGCGACAATCGCAGCCTGTCTTACAACGAACCGGCACAAATGCGCGCCGACCTCGTCGCCGCCGGCATCCCTGCCGCGCGCATCCAGCCGGATTACGCCGGCTTGCGCACCCTTGACAGCGTCCTGCGCGCCGACCGCGTCTTTGGCAACCGCGACTACATCATCGTCAGCCAGCCCTTTCACAACGCGCGCGCCGTCTTCCTCGCCCGCCACCACGGCCAGGCGGTCATCGCCTTCAACGCCGCCAACCCGATGTCCTTCAAATACCGCCTGAAAACGCAGGTGCGCGAAATCGGCGCGCGCCTGCGTGCAGTGTGGGACTTGCTTTCTGGCAAAGAAGCGCGCCATTACGGCGAGCCGATAACCTTCCCGCCGGAAAACTAGGGCGTGTTTACAATTGGACACCCCCCTCCCCCGCAGGGCGAAGCCCGCAGCGGGGGAGGGACGGGTCTCCCCTTGAAAAAGGCAGTCGCCTTTTTCAAGGGAACCCGGGGTGGGGGTGGGCGATATTGCTTGCGAGATAAGATTTCGATTTTTCACGTTTGCTGCCCCCACCCTAACTTTCTCGCTTCGCGAGCTGTTCCAGTCCCCCATGGGGGAGGTGACTAATTGGTTGAATTTCGAGCATTTGCTGCCGTTCAGTCTGTGCTTGTTGGTATGTACTTCGTAGAGTTGAATTGTAAACAGCCTCTAGCAGCGGCAAAAATCCCAACCCGAAAAAGCCATTTACATACACGAACCCCGCTATCGCGTATGTAAACCACAAAACCCCGCCAGTAAAAAAGAAGCCCGCTTTAGCGGGCTTTTTTCCATGATAGCGTCAGCATTGCCATTTGCCCCTCGCTCTCAATCCAAGTATCGAGCGGATTGTGGGGCGGGCGATGCCAAAGCAGGTGTTTGTAAAGCAGGTGTTTATACAAATGAACAAAAAAGCGGCGCATAAAAATCTCCGGTAGTGGTTGTGCCGCCATTGTCGGCAGCCTGCCCCGGCAAGGGAAATTGCTTTTTGTTCGCTGCTTATAACCACAACGCCGCCCTGCCGCGCGGGCGGGAAATGCTACACTCTCGCCCCCACGCAGCACCGGCAAAACGATGACACGCCCAACCCTGCCGCTCGTCCCTACACACAAAACCCCACCGCTATGACCCCCGAAGAACTCGCACGGCGCGCCAACATCACCCCTGCCACCCTGCACCGCCTGCTCGCCGAATACCAATACGCGCTGACCGACGAAATGGCCGCCGCGATGCACGACGCACCCGGCGACCCCATCGCCGCACAATTCATCCCCGACGCGCGCGAACTCGACGTTGCCACCAGCGAACTCTCCGACCCCATCGGCGACGCGCCGCATTCACCGCTGCCCTCGCTGGTACACCGCTACCCGAACCGCGTCCTGTGGAAAATCTCGCCGGTCTGCGCCGTGTACTGCCGCTTCTGCTTTCGCAAAGAGCACATCGGCCGTCGCGGCCGGGCGCTGCGCCAGCACGAAATCGCCGACGTTGCCGCCTACCTCGCCGCACACCACGAAGTCGAAGAAGTCATCCTGAGCGGCGGCGACCCGCTCACCCTTTCCAACAAAAAACTGCAACAAAACCTCGCCGCCCTGCGCGAACTGCCGCACATCCGCCGCCTGCGCATCCACAGCCGCATCCCCGTCGTCCAACCGGCGCGCATCGACGACGCCCTGCTCGACCTTCTCACTGCGCTACCGCAAAGCCTGCACGTTGTCATCCACACGAACCACAGCGCCGAACTGACCGCGAACGCGCGCGCCGCCCTGCACCGCCTGCGTGCCCGTGGCGCGATGCTCTACTCACAAACCGTGCTGCTCAAAGGGGTGAACGCCGACGCGGCAACACTCGCTAAGCTGATGAACGACCTGCTCGACTGCGGCGTCAAGCCCTACTACCTGCACCATCTCGACCTCGCGCGTGGCACCGGCCACTACCGCGTCTCGCTCGACGAAGGGCGTGCCATCGTCGCCGCGTTGCGCCGCCGCCTCTCCGGCATCGCCATGCCGACCTATATCGTCGAAATCCCCGGCGGCGACGGCAAAATCCCGGTGGGCGAACTCACCGCCGCACAAGAAGCGATGCTGCGGCAGAGCGGTATCTATTAGGGCTGAAAAGTCCGCAGCCCGTCCCGGCAAAACCAGTAATAGCGATACACCGAAAGTTTCAGACAAGGCGCGTCGCTGAAGGCAGTACGCATTTGTACGGCGAAGCGACGCAACACAGTATGAAGCTTTCGGCGGATGGCTATAAAATTGCCCCTACCCTTCGGACAAACATATCATGCGCTACGGCATCATCCACTCTATCGAAACCTGCGGCACCGTTGATGGCCCTGGCCTGCGTTTCGTCGTCTTCACCCAGGGCTGCATGATGCGCTGCCTCTACTGCCACAACCGCGACACCTGGGACATGGAAACCGACAAATCGCGCAAAATGACCGTCGATGAGCTGATGCAGCAAGTCATCCAGTACCGCCACTACCTCAAGGCGACCGGCGGCGGCGTTACCGCAAGCGGCGGCGAAGCGCTACTTCAGCCCGAATTCATCCGCGACTGGTTCGTCGCCTGCAAGGCTTACGGCATCCACACCTGCCTCGATACCAACGGCTACGCCCGCCGCTACGACCAAAACCTCGAAGACCTGCTCGACCACACCGACCTGGTCATGCTCGACCTCAAACAACTCAACGACACCATCCACAAAAAACTCGTCGGCGTATCCAACCATTTCACCCTGAAATTCGCCGAACACCTGCAAGCGCGCCAGCAACTGACCCGCATCCGCTACGTCATCGTCCCCGGCTACAGCGACGATGACGATTCCGCCCACCGCCTCGGCCAGTACATCGCGCCGATGGACAACATCGAAACAGTCGAACTGCTGCCCTACCACGAACTCGGCGCGCACAAATGGGCGCTGTGCGGCGACACTTACCAACTCGAAGGCGTGCACCCGCCGCCGAAAGAAACCGTCGCCCACATCGCCGACATCCTGCAAAGCTACGGCAAAGAAGTCATGTACTAAAAAAACCCCCTCCCTCGCAGGGCGAAGCCCGCAGCGGGGGAGGGATGGGGTGGGGGTAGCAATCGTGAAAAAAACACAAATGCGGCATCCTCACCCCGCTCGAACCACACCAACCGCAAGGAACGCCAACCATGAAACCCCTCGCCCTCATCCTCATCAGCCTCAACCTCGCTGCCTGCCAGACCTTCAACCTCGACTTCTTGAAACCCAAAGAAGAAGCCCCGGTCGAAGAACGCATCCCGGACGACCCCAAACTGGCGCAGCTCTACCAAAAAATGAAAGCGAACAGCGCGCGAATGAAAGCCGAAAACCCGCACAGCAAACAATCGCACAAAACCATCATCAGCGAACTGCGCCCCGGCGAACAAGCAGACGTCGAAATCGAGCTGGACGCCGGCAAACCCTACACCCTCTTTGCCAACTGCACCGACAGCTGCTTCGACCTTGACCTCGCCCTCACCCACAGCGCCAACCTGAGCCAAACGCTTGCCGCCGACACCAGCGGCGACACCCCGGCGCCCGTCTTGCGCTACACGCCGACACAAAGCGGCAAACACCGCGCCAGCGTCATCATGGCATCGTGCCGCGCGCCAAGCTGCCAATACAGCCTGCAAATCTTTGAAAGCCCCGCCAAATAACCGGAAACCCGCATGCCCACCTACTACGCCCATTCCGCGGAAAACTGCGGCGAAAGCCACTGGCAAACCCTAAAAAGCCACGCCGAAAACGTCGCCGCCCTGGCCGCCCAATTCGCCGAACCCTTTGGCGCCGCCGAAATCGCCCGCTACAGCGGCCTGCTGCACGACCTCGGCAAATACAGCGACCCCTTCCAAGCCCGCCTGCGCGGCGGCAAGCGCGTCGATCACGCCACCGCCGGCGCCAAAGAAGCCGCCGCCCGCTGGGGCATGACCGGCAAACTGATGGCGTACTGCATCGCCGGCCACCACGCCGGGCTCGCCAACGGCAGCGGCGAAGGCAACAACCGCAGCACCCTGAAAGAACGCCTCGCCGCCGACATCCCCGCGCTCAACCCCGTCTGGCAAGCAGAACTGCGGCTACCGGAAAAAATCGCCCTACCCGCGCTCAAACCCAATCCCAAATACCCCGGCTTCATGCAAGCCTTCTTCACCCGTATGCTCTACTCCTGCCTGGTCGATGCCGACTACCTCGACACCGAAGCCTTCTACGCCAAACTCGACGGCGAACCCATCGCACGCGACAACTACCCCGCCTTGGGCGAGCTGCAACAGGTATTCAAGCAGCACTTACAACAAATCCGCGGCAAAGCCGCCACAAGCGCAGGCGGACAAGCCGAACTGAACCAGCTACGCAACGACATCCTCGACCACGCACAACAACAAGCGGCGCTACCGCCCGGCCTCTTTACCCTGACCGTGCCGACCGGCGGCGGCAAAACCTACACCTCGATGGCATTCGCCCTCGAACACGCGCGCCGGCACGGACAGCGCCGCATCATCTACGTCATCCCCTTTACCAGCATCATTGAGCAGAACGCCGCCGCCTTCCGCCACGCCTTCGGCGCGCTCGGCGAAGCGGCGGTATTGGAACATCACAGCACCTTCGATGACCGCAAACTGCAAGACCGCGACACCCGCGACAAACTGCGCCACGCCAGCGAAAACTGGGACGCGCCCATCGTCATCACCACCGCCGTCCAATTCTTTGAAAGCCTCTTTGCCGACCGCTCGGCGCGCTGCCGCAAACTGCACAACATCGCGGGCAGCGTCATCATCCTCGACGAAGCGCAAATGCTGCCGCTGCACCTGCTGCGCCCAATCATGGCGGCAATCGACGAACTGGCGCGCAACTACCGCTGCAGCGTCGTCATGTGCACCGCGACCCAGCCCGCCATCGGCAGCGCACACGGTTTCTACGGCGGCTTCGACGACCTGCGCGAAATCGCCCCCGACCCGGCGCGCCTCTACGCCGCCCTGCGCCGCACCACAGTGAGACACATCGGTAACCAAAGCGACGCCGAATTACTCGAACAGCTCACAGCGCACCCGCAACTACTCATCATCGTCAATAACCGCCGCCACGCGCGCAGCCTCTACGACAGCGGCAAACATTTGGAAGGCACCTACCACCTCACCACGCTGATGTGCGCCGAACACCGCAGCCAGGTGCTGGCAACCGTGCGCGCCCGCCTCGCCGCGGGCGAACCCTGCCGGCTGATTGCCACCTCACTGATAGAAGCGGGGGTAGATGTCAGTTTCCCGCGCCTGATGCGGGCGGAAGCGGGGGCAGATTCCATCGCGCAAGCCGCCGGGCGCTGCAACCGCGAAAACCAATGGGCGGCAGAAGAGAGCGAAGTGCTGATTTTCCATCCGGAAGAAGAGTGGAAAGCGCCGCCAGAACTCGCCGCCTACGCCGCCTGTATGCGCGAAACCCTGCGCAACGAGGGCGACCTGCTCGCGCCAGAGGCGATGACCGCCTACTTCGCGCGCGTCTATAACATCAGCGAGCTCGACAAACACCGCATCCTGGAAAAACTGAAAAACGCCGGCAGCGATTTCCCCTTCCAGACCATCGCCGAAAAATTCCGCGTCATCGAAAGCAACCACATGCTGCCGCTGCTCGTGCCCTACGACAAAAAAGCCGCCGCGCTCATCAACGCCCTCGCGCACGCCAACCACCTCGGCAGCCTCTTGCGCAAACTGCAGCGCTACACCGTGCAAGTGCCGGAAAACGCGCTGCGCGAGCTGCTCAAAGCAGGGCTGGTCGAAGTCATCAACGACAAACACTTCGGCAACCAGTTCTACGCGCTCATTGCCGGCACCACGCTCTACGACCCCGTCGCCGGGCTAAGTTGGGAAAACAGCGCATTTCTCGCGGCAGAACAATCGGTGCTGTAACGGCTGGTTGCAGACAGAAAAAATCCCGCCTTGCAGCGGGATTTTTCTGTTTTAGAACATCTCGTGGCCGCTTACCGTCTGCTCTGGGATGGCTTGGGCGACGTCCCAGTGTTCGACGATTTTGCCGTCGGCATCGAGGCGGAAAATATCCATCACCGCCTCGCCGCGGTCATCCGGCGCGCTTTGGCTGTGCACATGGACGACCACCAAATCTCCCTCGGCGATGACGCGCTTGATGGTGGCGCGCGATTGCGGATGTTCCTTGAGATACGGCGCAAACGAATCGATGAACGCCTTGCCGCCGTCGGCAACACCCGGATTGTGCTGGTATAGGGTTCTGCGACGTATTTTGCGACCGCCTCATCCAGCTTGTGCTGGTTGAAGGCGAGTTCGTAGGGGCTGTTGACAATTGAATACCCTCGCCCGCTGCGAAGCGGGGGCGGGTCGGGGTGGGGGTGTGAAAAAATCGCGCAGCGACGGCATTCACAATGAATTGTCAACACGCCCTAGGGGCTGTTTACAATTCA
>CAUVOF010000066.1:0-13253 GCA_963553325.1 uncultured Cardiobacterium sp. | reverse complement strand
ATGAACATGCTATTGGTTTTATCAAGCGATTCAAGATGATTGCGGGGCGTTACCGCAACCGGCTCCGGCGTTTTTCTCTACGCTTTACGCTAATTGCTGCTATCTGCAATTTTGAAATGGCTTAGTTTGGAAAGAGGTCTATTTTCTCTTTTCCAAAAACAGGAGACATTGAACGATGAAAACCAGACTTTTATTGATGACACTTTTCGCATTGACCGCTTGCCAATCGCCTAAACCATTTGATGGGCCAATTACCATTATCCCGCCCAAGCCAATTGGCGACGACAATTGCGCCACGAAAATCTGCCCGATGGTTTACAGCCCGGTGTGCGTCGTCTACGAAAACAACGGTCGCCGCATGCAGCAGACATTTGGCAATGATTGCGCCGTCTGCATTGCCCCGGAATTTATTGTCAGCCGGCGTCAAGGAAGTTGTGAATAATGCGCCTTTGGCAATGGTTCAAGCAAAAGCTCTTTAATCCTTCTGCGTATTCAGCACGCGCAGCGATGCCGATGACCTATTGGACGGATAAATTTACCAACGAAGCGCATAAAAAAGACGCCGCCAATATCGTCCGCCTCATTGCCGCTGCTTGCGATATTCCCGCGCCGCTTTTGCGACGCGAGGATACATTGGGCGATATTCTTCAGGCGGATTGGTTTGGCGGCCTGAATCTGGAATTGCATCAATTCCTCAAAGATGCCGACGTGGATTTACGGCGCGAGGCGACAGTTGCCGATTTAATCATGCAATGTTTGCCGCTAGCGCCCGAGCTGTCGGCACAGCTGGCAAAGGCGCATGGCAGCTAGCTATTTACCGCCTGCCGCCGCATAATATGTTCGTTTCTGTGGATTTCCTTTTATTAACGGGAGAATATTGTGAAAAAGCTCATCAATCAGGTAGAAACCGTCCTTGACGAACAGTTGCAAGGTTTCGTCGCCGCGCATCCAGAGCTGCGCTTGCACCGCGACCCGGTCTTTATTAGCCGCAGCGATGCGCCGCTAGCGGGCAAAGTCGCGCTGATTTCCGGCGGTGGCAGCGGGCATGAGCCGATGCACAGCGGTTTTGTCGGCGATGGCATGCTCGACGGCGCCGTGCCGGGCGAGATTTTTACCTCGCCGACGCCAGACCAGGTGGTCGCCTGCGCGCAGGCGGTCGATGGCGGCAAGGGCGTGTTAATGCTCGTGAAAAACTACACCGGCGACGTGCTGAATTTTGAAACCGCCGCCGAACTGCTGCACGACATGGGCACGGAAGTCGCCTTTGTCCTCACCGACGACGACGTGGCAGTGAAAGACAGCCTCTACACCGCCGGACGGCGCGGCGTTGCCGGCACGGTGCTGCTGGAAAAACTCTTGGGCGCGGCGGCACGACGCGGCGATGATCTCGCCAGCCTTGCCGCCTTGGGGCGTCGCCTCAACGACCAATGCCACAGCATCGGCATCGCCCTCGGCGCCTGCACCGTGCCAGCGGCGGGCAAGCCGTCCTTCACCCTCGCCGACAACGAAATGGAATTTGGCGTTGGCATCCACGGCGAGCCGGGCATCGAACGCCGCCCGTTCAAAGGGCTGGATGACACCGTGGCGCAGATGTTCGCCACCCTGATTGAAAACGGCGCCTATCAGCGCACTCTGCGCCTGTGGAATGCGGCGAGCGCCAGTTGGGACGAAGTGCAGCAGGCAAAACAGCCGCTTGCCAAAGGTGACCGCGTCATCGCGCTGGTCAATAATTTGGGCAGCGTGCCGCTCTCTGAATGCTACGGCGTCTATCATGCTCTCGCCCGCTGCTGCGCCGATTTCGGCATCAGCATCGCGCGCAGTCTGGTCGGCAACTTCTGCACCTCGCTCGATATGCAGGGGCTGTCCATCACCCTGCTCAAGGCGGACGACGCCACCCTCGAACTCTTCGACGCGCCGGTGCGCACGCCGGGCTGGACGAACGGAGGCCGCGCATGAGCCTCACGAGCGCCCAATATATCGACTGGATGAATCGCTGCGCCGAGGCGCTTGCCGCCGCACAGGACGAGCTGACCGCGCTTGATACCGCCATTGGCGACGGCGACCACGGCCTCAATATGCAGCGCGGCTTCGCCAAGGTGAAAGAAAAACTCGCCACCGAAGCGGGCAAAGACCTGGGCAGCTTGAGCAAGACCGTCGGCATGACGCTGCTTTCCAGCGTCGGCGGTGCCAGCGGCCCGCTCTACGGCACCTTTTTCATCAAGGCAGCAACCGCACTGAACGGCAAAAACGAAGCCGACTTGCCGACGCTGGCGCAAGCCATTGCCGACGGTAGCGCCGACCTGATCGCGCGCGGCCAGGCGGCAGTCGGCGACAAAACGATGGTGGACGTCTGGCAGCCAGTGGCGGAAGCGCTTAAACAGGCAGCGGCGGGTGGCGCGGAATTAAAAACAGCGCTGCAAGCGGCGGCAGAAAGCGCACAACAGCAGGCGGAGGCAACCATCCCGCTGGTTGCAAAAAAAGGCCGCGCCAGCTACCTCGGCGAACGCAGCGCCGGCCACAAAGACCCCGGCGCGGCGTCAAGCGCCTTGCTGTTGCGCTGCCTGGCGGAAAGCGTTTAATAGAGAACCCGTTCAAATTCTCCCTCCCCTGCAGGGCGAAGCCCGCAGCGGGGGACTGGAACAGCTTGCGAAGCAAGAAAGTTGGGGTGGGGTGGGCGATATAGCTTACGAAGCAAAATTAAGGTTTTTCAATTGGTTGCTGTCCCTCCTATTTCCCATAAGGGGAGGAGCATACCGACGGCTTGCCACGCTTCGTTCACCACATCGGAAAGCCGCTTCTCCACGATTTTGAACAAGTTATAAGTATTCACCTCACAAATCTATACGAAACAACAAGATGCAGAAAATTGGCATTATTATGGGCAGCGACAGCGACCTGCGCACCATGCGCGACGCCGCACAGACCTGCGCCCAGTTTGGCGTGGCGCATGAAGTTACCATCGTCTCGGCGCACCGCACCCCAGAGCGCTTGCTTGACTACGGCAAAAGCGCCGCCGCACGCGGCCTGCGCGTCATCATCGCTGGCGCTGGTGGCGCGGCACACCTGCCGGGAATGATTGCCGCCGTTACCCCGCTACCGGTCATCGGCGTGCCGATACATTCCAGCAACTCCATCGACGGCTGGGACAGTGTCCTCTCCATCCTGCAAATGCCGGCGGGCGTGCCAGTCGCCACCGTCGCCCTTGATGGCGCAAAAAACGCCGCGCTACTCGCCCTGCGTATCCTCGGCGCGAGCGACGACGTCTTACGCGAGCGCCTCGCCGCCTACCAGGATGAGATGCGCGCAAGCGTGCTTGCCAAGGCGGATGCGCTGAAAAACGAATACCCCTGCGACTACTAAGCCGCAAAATTCAGCCCCCAAACGGGGGCTTTTTTGTGCCGCGTAGTGGCGCAACACCGTATGAGGTTTTCGGTGTATCGCTACCTCTTACGTACCATATTGCACCGCCTCACCGCGCCAGCCGCTTTGCCGCAGGAACTGTTCCCAAGTCAGCGCGGCGGGGTCGATGCGGCGGCTCCAGCCGAGGTCGCGTTCGGGGCGGTAATAGCCATATTCCACCGCGTAACGGGTCATCCCGGTCAGCTCGCGCACCAATAATTCATCCTCGGCGAAGGCGGGGAAATGGCGCAGCAGCTCGTCGCGTTCGTAGGCGCTGCGGTATTCGGCGCGGATACCGGTCACGCGGCAGAAAGTAGCGACGATGTCGCGCGGTGAGAGGATGTCGCTAACAACGGGCAGGGTTTGCCCTTGGTAGCGGTCGGGATGGGCGAGTATTTCCGCGACCGCCGGGCCGGTGGCGGTCAGCGGGTCAACAAAAGGCGCGCGGAAATCCTCCGGCAGGTAAATCGGCAGCAGCAGGGTGTCGCCGTCGTAACGCGGCAGGTAATACTCCAGCAGGTTGGTGTAGAAAAACGCCAGCATGATGAAGCTATGCGCGACCGGCAGGCCGCGGATATGGTCGGCGATGCGCGCCTTGTCAGTGAAATGCGGCGCGTAGAGGCTGCCGGCGCTGATGGCAGCAACGTTTTCCAGCGCGCTGAAAATCAGCTGTGGCACGCCAGCAGCGACGGCGGCGTCTGCCAGCGCACAGCCCAGGGCGAACTCGTCCGAATCGCGCGGCGGCGTCGGCGGGGTCATGAGAAAGGCGCTGTCCGCGCCACGGAAAGCGCTGCGCCAGGCGGCATCGTTGCCGACGGCAAGCGGTGCGGCGACTACTTCCGCACCGAGGCGGGCAAGCGCTTGTGCCTGTGGCGCCGCCGGGTTGCGGGTCAGCGCGCGCACGCGGTATTGTCCGCTTTGCAGCAAGGTGGTGGCGACGCTGCGCCCTTGTTTGCTGGTCGCGCCAGCGATGGCGATGAGGGGTTTCATAATATTCTCCGCTTGGATTAAGGGCGGGCAGTATCTGCCGCCTGCCAGCGGGGAACAAGAGCTATCTATTTGAATAGGTTAAATATGAAAGACGAATGTGCGAGCGATTTTGTCCGCCTGAACGGCAAGACTTATCCCTGCCCAGTCAGCTTGGCGATAGACTTGGTGGGCGGCAAATGGAAGGCGGTGATTCTCTACCATTTGCAAGATGGCGCGTTGCGCTTTACCGAATTGCACCGCCATTTACTCGCCGCGACCGAGGCGACCTTGAGCCAGCAACTCAAGCAATTGGAAGCGGACGGATTGATTCGCCGCACGGTGTTTGGCACTAAACCGCCACTGCGCAGCGAGTACGCGCTGACCGATTTCGGCCGCAGCTTTGTGCCGGTACTGGATGCGCTAATGCAGTGGGGCAATAGCGTGGTGGCGACGCGCGGCGAGCGGGTTTAGGGCTAATCCGCCGCCGCAAACCCTTCCGGCGCGAGCGGTGCGCGGCCGAGCAAGGCGGCAAAGGCGTGGTTGTCCGCGCAGGAACCTTCCGCCAACAGGCGCAGATTGGCGGCGCTCACCATGCCGTCGCTCAAATAATTGGTGAGCGGCAGAAACGGCGCAAGCAGCGGCGACGGCAGCGGCAGTACGCGCGCCGCCGTCTTGCCGTGCAAGGTCGCGCGCAGGGTGTTCAGGTAATCGGCGAGCGACAGCGCGCGGCCGCCGCTCATGTTAATCGTCGCGTTGCGCGGCGGCGCAGCGAGCAGCGCGGCAACACCGGCGGCGATGTCGCAGACGTGTACCGGTTGCAGCATTTGCCGCCCACCGTCGGGCAGGGCGAAGAGCGGCAGACGGGCGAGGCGGATAAAGAGTTCGCAGCTTTTTCCGCCGCGGCCGTACACCAGCGACGGTCGGACAATATCGGTGGCGAGTTGCGCGCGCACCGCCTCGTCGCCGCGCCCTTTACTGCCGAGAAAGGCGACCGGATGCCAGGCATCAGCGCCAAGCGCGGAAACTTGCAGCCAGCGGGTAACGCCTGCCTCGCGCGCCCAGGTGGCAAGCGCTGCTGGGGCGTGATGGTGCACGGTTTCGAGTGCATCGGTGTCGCGGCTCATGATGCCAACGGCGTTCACCACCGCCTCCTGCCCGTGCAGACTGGCACGCGCCGCGCGCTCATCGAGGGCGCGTAGGTCGAGTTCTTTATGCGTGGGCGTTTGTACGTGATGCCCGCATTGGCGCATACGGGCGGCGAGGTGGCGACCGATAAAGCCGCTGCCGCCTAACAGTAAAATCTTCATCGTTGCCTCACATCGGTTTGAAAACCATCAGGAAAAATATGATGACTGTGGCACAAAAGGCGGGGTAGCCGAGCAATTCCCAGCGCCGCGCCAGTTTCCAGTAACGCGGCGGCATTTTTTCCGCGCCGGATTCATGCGTTTCTTGCGCGATTTTCGCCATTTGCAGTTGCAGCCACACCACCGGCAGCCAGCAGACGCCGGCGAAGGCGTAGAGGGCGAGCGTCATCCAAATCCATTTCGCCGACCACGGCCAGCCCGCCTGCCATATCATCCAAGTGCCGGAAGCGACCTGAAAAATCACCGTCGGCGTGGTGAACCACCAGTCGGCGCGCACCACCCAGCGCGCCACTACCGATTGTGCTGCGACCGAGCCGCTGCGGTTCACGCAAAACATATAAAACGCCGTGCCGAAGCCAGTGCCGACCAGCACTGTGGCGGAAATGATGTGTAAGGTCTTGACGAGCAAATAGGTATTCATGGGTTTCTCCTTGCGAGGTAGCAGATGAGCGCCAAAATCGGCAGGTTTTTCACGAGCGGTGCGAACGGATGCAGCCACGCCTCTGGCAGACGCCAGGCGACGATGAGCGTGTAAACAGCGACCGTTACCGCTTGCAACCACCACAAGGCGCGGCGGCGGGCGAGCGGGGTCAGGCAAGCGATGCCGAGGACTACGTCCCAAGCGGATGCGGCGTAAAAAAGCGGCGGTTGCAGCGCGGGCGGTACGCCAATTTGCGCGAGCAGTTGCAGCGATTCCTGCGGCGCGGTGAGGACGGGTTGCAGTCCGCTCCAGAGCCAAAGGATGGCGAGTGAGAGTGGTAGATAGTATGGTCGTGGCATTTCTTCTCCTTTTGTGATTTAAGGAATTTCTGTATAAACAGAAATTCTGCGGGTTAAAAAAACGCGCGAGGCGCTGTTTGTAATTCGTTTTGAACGCTGTCGCTACGCGATTTTATCCCTGCCCCCACCCCAGCCCTCCCCCACAGGGGGAGGGGGCATATCGGCGGTTTAATCCACCTTCAGTTCACGCAACAAATGCCCCAAATAGCTTTATTATCATTCCACACCCTCACCAGCAGACTAATGCAGCAATTTTTGAATGCCTGCGCCCAGTTTCAGCACTTTTTTCATCGTGCCAACCGAGAGGCGTAGCATTTCGTTCGTCCAACTGGTGAGCGTGCTGATAAATTCGTGCGTTTCTTTTATCCGCGCGCGTGCCGTTTCGTTTTCTTGGGCGAATTCCGGGCTTTCCATCAGGCTTTGCAGGAATTGCACTGTCGGCTCGATTTCGCGGCGCTGCCGTTCGGCGACGATGATGCGGAAGAGCGTCCACACGTCTTCGGATGTGGCGAAATGGTCGCGGCGGTCGCCCATGATGTGCACCACCTGCACCAGTTGCCAGCTTTGCAACTCTTTGATGCTGTTGCTGACATTTGAGCGGGCAACGCCCAGGGTTTCAACGATTTCATCGGCGTTCATCGGCCGCCCCAAGATGTAGAGCAGCGCGTGGATTTGCGCGACGGTGCGGTTCACGCCCCAGCGGGCGCCCATTTCGCCCCAGTGCAGGACGAATTTTTCGGTAGTCGGATTGAGTTTCATGGCGGGCAGTGTAGTTTTGCGCGTTATTTCTGTCAATTCTGAAATAATGGGATGTAAAAACGCCCGCATCATGCGGGCGTTTTCGGCTTTCGCAGCAGGCTTAGTGCTTGTGCTCGTGTTCTTCATGCGCATGCGGGGCAGCGCGTTTTTCGCCGATGGGGATGATGAGGGTGCTGGTCAGGCTGTGCTCCATGCAGGTTTTGGCGTCTTCAAACGGGGTTTTGTGGTTGACTTTCACTTTCCACAACCCTTCGACGAGCGGAATCATGCCCACTTTGCCTTCTTTGTCAGTCTTGCCGGAAAAGGCCTGCGGTTCGCGGTGGTCGTGCGTCGCTTCCAGGTCTTTTTCCATGAAGGTGTCGGCGGTGGCGGTTACGGTCGCACCCGCGAGCGGTTTGCCGTCGTAGAACACTTGCAGCGGGAAGATGGCGTCGAGTTTGATTTGTGTCGGGTCGGCCAGCGGCACGATTTCCAGCGCCTGTCCTACCGGCTTGCTGACGGCGGCAACGTCCACCGCGTCATCTCCGGCAACGACCAGCGCCTTGCCGAACATTTGTGCCTGCTGACAGGTGCTGGCGTCGGGCATGTCTTTCAGGTTTTGCTGTTTCCAGCCGCTGTCGTTTTTTGACCAGAAGGTCGGCTGGTAAATGGCGCTGACCCAGTAAGCACCTTTGGCGATTTTTTCTTTGGAAACGTACTGGTAGTTCTCGCCTTGTTGGTTCATGTCTTGTGCTTTGCCATCCATGCCAACGAGTTGCAGCGGTTTGAAGATGTGCAGGCGGTCAGCGGGAATCGGCTCGGCTGTGGGGTAGTCGTGGCCATAGGCGAGGTCGGCTTTCAGCACTTCATCAGCGGCAACTTTGGCGGGGGCATTGACCCACAGTTCATGTGCTTGCGCGAGGGAAGTGGCGGCGAGCAGGGTAGCGAGCAGCGTTTTTTTCATCAGAGTCTCCGATTGGTAAGGGTTTGCTAGGGCTTAAAAAAGCGGCGCGTATTGTAACAAGGTATCGAGATAGTCGCAAATAATAACGCATCGCAATGCCTGGCAATATCGACGCCACATAAACCGCCTCGAAGGGCGGTTTATGTGGCTTTACTGGATGATGCCGCAGGCGAGGCGCGCTCCACCACCACCGAGCGGTGCGGGGTGTTCGGCGTAGTTATCGCCGCCAACGTGGATGATGAGCGAGTGCCCTTTGATTTCTTCAAGTGTTTTCAGGCGCGGCGCGAGGACTGGCACGCTGGCGTTGCCGTCGCCATCCACGTACAGCACCGGCAGGTTGCCAAGGTGGGTGTCGTCTTCCCACGGCAGGCCGTGGCGGTCGGTTTTTTTCGGGTCCCAATGGCCGCCGGCGGCAAGCCCCGGCACGCTTTTGCCGTCTTTTTCAGCGGCATCGCAGCTGGGGTGTTCGTGTATGTGGAAGCCGTGCAGGCCGGGGGTGAGGCCGTGTAGCTGCGGGGTGAAAACGAGGCCGTAGTTGCTTTCGCTGATGATGACTTCACCTGCGGCTTTGTCGCCGTCGAGCAGCTTAATGGCAACGCTGATGCTGTTGGCGGCGGGTTTGCTCTCTTGATGGTCGCCGTGGTCATGCGCCTGGGCGAAGACGGCGGTGCAGAGGGCGAGGGTAAGCAGGGTTTTTTTCATGGTTGCTCCGGTTGTTTGGGGATGGTGTCGCCGATTCTACCGGTTTGATATTTGGTATTTTTTATTTCGTTGTGCGCGATGGGCGGCAACTTCACTGCTAGCGCTTCCGGCCACGCCTGCGCGTTGTCGCGGCGCAGATAGCCGTCACCGGTCATGCCGCCTTTGAGCAGACGGTCGTAGCGCAGCGCCACCTCCGCCGGCACTTTCAGTTTGACGCGGAACACCAGCTTTTCCCGCTCGTTTGCCGTCTCCACCGCCTTGGGCGTGAACTGCGCGTCGCTGGCGATAAAACTCACCTGCGCCGGCAAGACCGCATCAATGCCATCGAGGACAATGCGCGCCTCGTCGCCGACGCGCAGCCCGCTCACCGTGGTATTCGGCAGAAAGACATTCATATAAACATCCGCCGGGTCGAGCAGGCTGATGACGCGGCTGCCCGCACCAATCACCGTGCCCGGCTCGACCAGGCGGTACTCGACCCGCGCTGCCAGCGGGCTGCGAATCGCCATATCGGCATCGGCAGAAGCCGCCGTATCCGCCTGCGCTCGCGCCTGCTTGACGCCTGCCTCGGCTTCGGCGACCGCCGCTTGTCCCTGCGCCACTGCGGCCTGCGCTTCGGCACGCGCTGCCTGTGCCGCCTTGACGCTTGCCGCCGCGCGGTCAAAATCCGCCTGTCGCTTGGCGAGTTCCGAGGCAGAAATCAAATCCTCGCGCCGCATCTGCTTGGCATTGTCCAGCTCCAGCTTTGCCACCTTCTGCTGCTGTTTGTAAGCGGCAATCTCGGCATCGGCGCGCGCGACGGTTTGCTGCGCCTGCTGCACCCCGGCACGGGCGCGTTGCACCAGCTCGTTTGCGCGCAACGTGCCCGCCTGTGCCGCCGCCAACTGGCCGCTGCTTTGCGCCGAAGACAGTTCCACCAACACATCATTCGCCTTGACCGCATCGCCTTCCGCGACCAGCACCCGCTCGACCCGCCCCGGATAAAGCGACGCCACATCGAGGCGGTTCAGCTCCAGCCGGCCATTAGAACGCACGACAAAATCCGGCAACGCCGCCGCGTCCTGCTGCTGATACAACCACCAGCCCGCGCCTGCGGCCGCCGTCAGCACGACCAACAAAAACAGTTTTCTCATGAACGAATCTCCTGCAAAAACAAGGCATCCAGCGCCCAATCAATACGCTGCACAATCGCCGCCTCGTCCATCACCTGCGGCACAAACGCCGCTGCCAGCACCTCCGGCAACAGCCCTGCCGCCTGCAAACGCGAACCGATGAGCAGCGGCGCCAGCACCGCACCCATCAAAAACGCCGAACGCTGCACCGGCGCGGCAGGCACGAGCAGCCCCTGCCGTTCGGCGCGTGCCAGCAAATCGAGAATCAGCGCAACATGGCGCATCCCGGCGTACTGGCGCATGAACTCGCGCACCGCCGCGACGCTTTCCGCGTCGGCAAAAACCTGCACCACCCAATCGAGATGGGCGCGGGTAAAAAGGGCAAGAAAGCGCAGGGCGTCGCGCAAATTCTCGCGCACGCCGCGACCGGGGCGCACCTGCAACTGCAATTCGGCAAAAGCGGCGTCGTACTTGCGCTGCAAGACCTCGGCGACAAATGCCTCTTTGCTGGCAAACAAATGATGGAACATCCCCGGACTCAAACCCGCCTCGGTGGCAAGCAGCCGCACCGAGAGGCGTTGATAACCGTGGCTGGGATACAGGCGCATCCCGGCAGCGAGGAAAAGCTCGCGCGCGGAATCGCCGGAAGGTGCAATGGCGTCTGACATGGCAAAAGATTTAGGCAATTGGACAAGCGTCCAAAGTATAGAGATGCGCTGGACGACTGTCCAGCCCGCCCGTCAGGCGAAAAGATTAGCGGGGCGCGGCATAATTAACGCGCCAATAAAAGCGCGTATTTTTTGCCCAAAAAATCTATACCGCCGCTATTGGCGACGGCAATAAAAAAACGAAAGGGCGAAGAATAGTCGCGCTCGCGCGTGAGGTATTAAAAACGATATATCCGGCAAGAATGTTCGCTATTGCCGAGGCGGTAATGCCAGCCAAAATAGCCGTTAAATCATTGGCTTTTGCCTGGCAGGATTCTCAAGTGCTGGCGCGCAATTGCCGCACCAGCGCCGCAATTGCCGCATCTTCGTCTTCCACGCCATGAAAAATGCGGTCGAGAATATCCGGGTCCTGATATTCCAACAGCGCGGCGAATGCCTGCTGTTCTGCCGCTGATGCCGTGGCAAAATCCTGCTGCAAATAGCCTTGCAGCACCAAATCCAGCTCCTTGATACCACGGCGCGACAACCAAGCCAAACGCGCATTCATAAAGACCTCCAACCCTTTGCGGTTTCTGTAACAAAGGGCAGAATGCTACAATATTGCACCATTAAAAACACAAATAACCACAGGATACGCGCGATGAAAGATGACTCACTCATATTGAAAGCCACCGGTGTTGATGCGGGCACATTCCTGCAAGGCCAACTCGCCTGCGACACCAGTGTCCTCGCCAGCGACCGTTGGACATACAGCGCATACTGCACCTCGCAAGGCAACGTACTGGCGTTACTATGGGTTTTCCCGTGGACAGATGGCGTCCTGCTGCGCCTGCCTCGCGCAACTGCCCCCGCTTTTCTCGCCCAAATCCGCAAATACATCCAAGACAGCGACGTACACATTAGCGAAACCGCGCTGCATTTTGGCGCGCTTGCCGGCGACAACCCCAGCGACGAACAGCGCCTCATCCCCGCCGACGGCAAAACACTTATCGGCGGCGTGCCTGGCGTCATTCCCTACATTAGCGCACAGCCGCAAGCGGACGCACTGCCCGCCGAAACCTGGTATGCCGCCCGCATCCGCGCCGGAATCCCGGAAATTTACGCCGACACCGCCGGGCAGTTCACACCAGTCATGCTCAATCTCACCGCCCTCGGCGCCATTAGCCCGAAAAAAACGGCTACATCGGCAGCGATGCCATCGCCCGGCAGCCGCACAAAGCACACCATCACCTCGCCACCGCCAGCGCACCGGCACTGGCAAGCAGCGAACGCACCCTCTACGCCAAAGGCAAAGTTGCCGGTACCCTACTCGATTACGGGCACGACGCCACGGGTACCATCCTTCAGGCGGTCATCGAAGACCGCTACCTCGGCAAAGCGCTGCACCTGCGCGACGAAACGCACCCCCTGCATTTCCAGCGCGCAGCCACACCCTAACCCCTTAAAAAACCAGGAGTACACATGGATCAGAACGTCATCATCGCTGCCGCAGCCGGCTTTTTCATCGGCGCCGTCCTCGTCTGGATTATTAAAAACACCAACCAAAACAACGCAGAACACCTGCAAGAAGAAAGCGACGACTTGCGCAAAGAACACGAGGCGTTGAAAAAAGCCTTCGCTGACTACCGCAGCGACGTCAATAGCCACTTCATCAGAACCGCCGATGCCGTCGAGCAACTCGCCGACGGCTACAAAAACGTTTACCACCAACTAAGCACCGGCGCGCACGCGCTGATGGACCAAGAAACCCTGCAAAAACAGCTCAGCAAGCGGCAAAACAAAACCATCACCCTCGGCTTTGCCGCCAACGCGCAGGCGGCAGACGCAGAAGCGCCCAAGCCTGCCGCGCCCGCGAGCGAAGCGGCGGCAAAACCCGCAGAAGCCGCTGCCGCAAAAACCCCGCCAGCGGCACCACCGGAAAAAGCCGCAGCCGCCCGCCCGGCAGCGGCGGGGAAAAACGAAACACCGCATGAGGCGGTTAAACGTCACCTGCAAAACAACCAGGGGAAAACACCATGAAAAAACTAGCCAACACACTGACCCTTACCGCCGCCGCCCTGCTCGCCGCCTGCCAAAGCGGCGCAGGCGGTGCGCCACAAGTCGCTGACGACAATCACGATGCCAGCGGGCAATGGGTACTCGTCGCCGGCCAACTGAACGGCAAAGCGCTGAACGTCCAGGATGGCACCGTTACCCTTAACCAGGGCAAGGACGCATTCACCGGCGTCTCCGCCGTGAACCACTACCGCGTGCCGGTAAGAATCCGCGGCAACAACATCGAACACCTCGACGAACCGCCGACCACCACCCTCATGGCAGGCCCGGTAGAAGCGATGCGCCTGGAAAGCGACTACATAGAAGCGATGAGCGCCGCGAAAACGCTAAAACGTGAAGGCGACCGCCTCATCATCAGCGGCGATGGCATCGAATTACAGTTCCGCCCCGCGCCATAACGCCGCTTGCTACAGAAGAACCCCGCTGCTGCGGGGTTTTTGCTAGGGAGTGTTTACAATTGGACAACCCCCTCCCCCGCAGGGCGAAGCCCGCAGCGGGGGAG
>CAUVOF010000065.1:0-13329 GCA_963553325.1 uncultured Cardiobacterium sp. | reverse complement strand
TCAACACCAACCTCGCCGCCATCGACAGCAACGACATCCCCGCCATCCTGCTCGGTAGCAACAAACGCCCCGGCCTCATCGCCCAGGCGGGCAACGGCACGCTGTACCTCGACGAAATCGGCAACCTGCGCGAAGACATCCAAACCACCCTGCAGCATCTGCTAGAACACCACGAATACTACCCCGGCGACACGAGCGGCGCGCAAACCAGCGACGCGCGCATCATCGCAGCCACCCGCCTACCGCTGAACATCCTCAAAGAACGCCTCACCCCCGGCCTCTACGACCACATCACCATCGCCACCATCGACATCGCCCCGCTCGAACAACACAGCGAAGACGTGCCCGAACTGCTCGACTACTACAGCCAGCAGTATGCCGACAACGAACAACTGCCCTACCGCCACTTCAGCCTCGCCGCACAAAACCTCTTGCGCCAACACAACTGGCACGCCGGCAACATCCGCGAACTGAAAAACCTGGTGCAGCGCCTGCTGATAAACAGCGACGAACCCGAAATCAGCGCCGAAGAAGCCAAAGCGGCGCTCATCCCCAGCGAACACAGCGCGCCGGACAACCTCTGGTCGCAAATCATCCCGAAAGACATGACATTACGCGACGCGCGCGAAGTCTTTGAGCGCCAATACCTGCTCGAATCCTTCCGCCAATGCGACGGCAACATCGCCAAACTCGCCAACAAAGTAGGGATGGACCGCACCAATCTCTACCGCAAACTGCGCAGCCTTGGCATTGACCCGACACACAAACCCAAATAACCGCTGCACCCCATCACAAACCCCAAAAAAAGCCCGCTTAAGCGGGCTTTTTGTCTTGAAGTTTCAGCGTATTAGCTTTTCTTGCCGTACTTGCGTTTGAAACGGTCAACGCGGCCAGCGGTATCAACGATGTTCTGCTTGCCGGTGTAGAACGGGTGAGATTGACTGCTGATATCAACGCGCACCAGCGGGTATTCATTGCCGTCTTTCCAAGTAATCGTTTCCTTGGTTTCCACGGTAGATTTGGTGAGGATGGCGAAATCGGCGCTATTGTCTTGGAAAACGACCGGACGGTAGTTCGGGTGAATGTCTTTTTTCATGGGATGTCTCCTAAAATTCTGTTACGGGTACGAAAAAACCGCGCGATGTTACAGGCTGGCCGCTGTTTTGGCAAGCCATTTCCGCTGAAAACAGGCAGCGAGCGCCTGCCCTGCCGCCTCGGCATCGAGCGGTACGCCGAGGTCGCGCAGCTGGGTCATTTGCATACCCGCCAGTCCGCAGGGATTGATGCGCGAGAAGGGTTCGAGATTCATGTCGGCATTGAGGGCAACGCCGTGATAGGTGCAGCCGCCCTTGACGCGCAGGCCAAGCGAGGCGATTTTTTTCCCGTCCACATAAACGCCGGGGGCGTCAATGCGCGATTGGGCGTGGATGCCCAGTTCTTGCAGGTAGCTAATGACGACTTCTTCTATCAGATGCACCAGTTCGCGGATGCCAATATCGGCACGGCGGAGGTCAAGCAGCAGGTACATTACGGTCTGCCCGGGGCCGTGGTAGGTAATCTGCCCACCGCGGTCAATTTGGATGACGGGGATATCACCCGGTGCGAGCAGGTGTTCGGCCTTGCCTGCCTGTCCTTGGGTGAAAACGGGTGGATGCTGCACCAGCCAGATTTCGTCGAGACTCGTCGCGTCGCGGGTTGCGGTGTATTGGCGCATCGCATCCCACACTTCCTGATAGGGACGCAAGCCGAGAGAACGGATGTGCAGCATCAGAAAAGCAGCTTGATGCTATGCCACATTCGCTTGAAGAAGCCGGCTTCTTCTACGCTTTCTGCGGCGACCGCCGGCAGGGTGGCATAAACTTTGTCGCCAATGCGGATGCGGATAGTGCCAATCTCTTGCCCTTCGCTAATCGGTGCAATCAGCGGGTTTTGCATATCCAGCGCGGCGACGGCCTTGCTGCGCTCGCCAACGGGCAGCAGTAGTTTGACTTCATGCTGTGGGCGCACGTTGATTTCGTTTACTTTGCCTTTGTAAACAGGGGCGGTTGAGAGTTTTTGCCCGGCCTGCAAGACGACGGCTTCTTCAAACTGGGCGAAGCCATAGTTAAAGAGTGCCTGCGAGGCGTCGTAGCGGTCGCTTTCTTTGTCCGCGCCGAGGACGACGGCGATAAAGCGGATGTTTCCGCGTTTTTCCGAGCTGGCGAGGCAGTAGCCCGCTTCTTTGGTATGCCCGGTTTTCAGGCCGTCAATGCTGGCGTTGCGCCACAGCAGGCGGTTGCGGTTGTCCTGTTTGATTTTGTTGTAGGTGTAGCTCTTTTGCCCGTAGTAGTGGTAGTACTGCGGGTGGTCGTTGATGATGTGGCGCGAGAGGATGGCGATGTCGTGCGCGGTGGTGTAATGCTCCGGGTCGGGCAGGCCCGTCGGGTTGACGAAATGGGTGTTTGTCATCCCCATTTCTGCCGCCTTGCGGTTCATCATCGCGGTGAAGCCTTCCGGCGAGCCGCCGATGTATTCGGCCAGCGCCATCGCCGCGTCGTTACCCGACTGCACAATCAAGCCCTGTACCAAGTCTTCAACCCGCACTTGTTTGTTCACTTCGATGAACATGCGCGAGCCTTCCTGTTTGTAGGCGTTTTGGCTGACGGTGATGGCGGTATCCATCGTCAATTTGCCGCTATCCAAGGCTTCTACGACGAGGTAGGCCGTCATCAGTTTGGTGATGCTCGCTGGCGGCAGTTTTTCGTCGGCATTTTTGCCCAGCAGGGTCTGCCCGCTCGCTGCGTCCATCAGGACGTAGCTTTTTACCGGCAGTTCGGGGACGTTTTGGCTAAAGACAACGCCGCTGTAAACAGCGGCGATGAAAAGGGTGAGCAGTCGCAATATTTGGCGCATCTCGGTTCCTATTGCAGGGCGCGAATTTGTACTTGGGCAACTCCGGCGTTCAGGGTGCCAAGTTCTTCGGCAGCAGCGCGCGATAGGTCAAGCACGCGATTGCCGTGGAATGGCCCACGGTCATTGATACGAACGACGACTTTGCGACCATTGGAAAGGTTAGTAACTTCTACGCGCGTGCCGAGCGGCAGTTCTTTGTGCGCTGCCGTCATTTCGTTCATGTTGTAGGTTTCGCCGTTTGCGGTCTTGCGTCCGTGGAAGGGGTTGCCATACCAGGATGCCGGGCCGCGTTGTTCAAAGCCTTTGCTGTCCGCCAAGGTTTGGTAACGTTTGCCCAAAACGGTGTAGCTGTAGCTCTTGCGGCTGCTGCTTTTGGTATAAACGTCGCCCTCTTTGTTCAGCGCGTCGCCCTTGGCGTTGTAATCGACCAGCTTGCGCAGGTTGGGGCGGTCGTAAGCGATGTCGCGGAAGGTTTTTTTGTCGTCTTCGGCAAGCAGTGCCTTGTTTTTGGCTTCTTGCAATGCCTCGGTTTTTTGTGGTCGGGTAAAGTCAATTACTTTAACGATATTCACCTGCTGTTCTGTGGTCGGCGCAGTGTCCTTTTTGTCCGCCGCGCTGTCCGCGTGGGCGGCAATTCCGGTAACTGCGATACTCAGCGCCAGAAGTTGTTTTACGTTCATTGTCTCAATTTGCTCTCTCGTTTGTGTCTGATTCGGTCGGCCAAATCGCCAACCGCCATGGCATAAAGCGGCGACGCATTATAGCGGGTGATTACGTAGAAATTGTTATAGGTTATCCACCAAGTTTTTTCCTGCGCGGATGCGTCTATAACAAGGCTTCCGACCGTTTCGTCGGCATTATCGCCAATTTCTTTTATTAAATCCACGTCATCCTTCAGACGCGCATCTTGTAATAGCGCGCCAATTTTGAAATCCGGTTTGTGGTCTTTGCCGAATTCGGCAATGCTTGGTTCCAGCGCTAACTGGTAGTTGTAACGCCCGCCCTTTTGCCAACCACGCACTTGCAGGTAGTGGGCAATGCTGCCAATGGCATCCTCTGCGCTGTGCCAAAGGTCAACCTGACCGTCGCCGTCAAAATCCACCGCATCGTTGTAATAGCTGCTAGGCATGAATTGCGCCATGCCCATCGCACCCGCATACGAGCCCTTGATGGCAAGCGGATTACGGTTTTCGCGCTTGGCAAGGCGAAGGAAGTAGTCGGTTTGTTCGCAGAAAAATGGCGCGCGCGGCGGGTAGTCAATACACAGGGTCAGCAGTGACTGCCACACCGGCGTGCTGCCAGTTACTTTGCCATAGCGGGTTTCAACGCCAAGGATGGCGACGATGATAGCCGGGTCAACGCCGTACTCGCGCTCCGCTCGTGCAAGCGCCGCTTCGTTTTCACGCCAAAAGGCAACACCGTCATCGGTGCGCGCCTGGTCTTCAAAGATTTTGCGGTATTCGTACCACGGCTTGGTTTTCTCCGCCGGACGGCTGATTTTTTCCAGCACGCTGTCGTCGCGCGAGACGGCAAGCAGCAGCGCTTGCAGGTATTCGCCGTCGTAGCCGTCGCGTTTGGCAAGGTCTTGCATCATTTTGACTGCGGCCGGGTTGTCGCCATAGGTATCAGCGGCAACGGCCAGGTTACAGGCAAGCGCAAGGCAGGCAAGCCAACGTGTGCTCATAGGTGTTCCTCGTTTTTGTTTTCACGGAAGCCGCCGGCGAGGTTCATCGCCAGGGCAAAGCCCGCCATCAATGACAGGATGGAACTGCCGCCGTAGCTAATCATCGCCAGCGGTAGGCCAACCACCGGCAGGATGCCGCTCACCATGCCGATATTGACGAAGATATTGATAAAGAGGGTCAACAGGATGCTCGCCACCATGATGCGGGCAAAGCGGTCGGAGAGGTGCAGCGAGAGGTAGAGACCGCGCGCGATGATAAGGCCATAGCAAACCAGCAAAATGCCGACACCAATCAGGCCGGTTTCTTCGGCAATCACCGCGAAGATAAAGTCGGTACTGGATTCGGGCAGGAATTCGAGCTGTGATTGTGTCCCCTGCATATAGCCTTTGCCAAAGAGACCACCAGAACCAATGGCGATTTTCGACTGGATAATGTGGTAGCCGTTGCCGAAGGGGTCGGCTTCGGGGTTAAACAGGGTGAGAACGCGGTCACGCTGGTATTCCTTGATGCCAAACATCCAAAAGAGTGGCAGGGCAATGGCGGCAAGTACCCCGCCAACCAGCATCACCCAACGCGGCATGCCAGCAAGAAAGAGGGTGATGAAGCCAGAGGCACTGACCAGCAGCGCGGTGCCGAGGTCGGGTTCCATCAGGATAAGAACGCCGGGAACAGCGATAATCAGCAGCGCCAAAATGATGCTGCCGATGCCCGGCACGGCGACGCGCACGGTAACCAGCCAGGCAACCATCAACGGAATGGTCAGTTTTGCCAACTCAGACGGCTGAATGCGGGCGATGCCGATATTGAGCCAGCGTTGCGCGCCGCCTGCCTTGCTGCCGAGCAACAACACAAGGATGAGTAAAACAATGGTCAGCCAGTAAGCGGGTGCGGTCAGGCGGCGAATATAACGCGGCGGTACGGCAACAATGGCGAGCAATACACCGAGCGCGGCGGCAAAGCGCAGGGTTTGCCGCATCAAAATGCCTTCGTCGCTGCTGCCCGCACTGCGCAGGATAAGTAGGCTGCCGCCCATCAGGGTAAACAGACCAAGCAGCATCGGGATATCAATGCGCCGCAGCCATTCGCCCACCAGCTGCCACACGGTTTTCTTGCGCACATCATGCATCAGCAACATGGTTCAGTTCCTGCAGGTAGTAATCGGAAATTTGTCGCACCAGGGGGGCGGCGGTCGAGCTGCCACCGCCGCCGCGCTCAACCACCATGCTAATGGCAAGACGTGGCTTGTTGGCGGGGGCGAAGGCGATGAACATCGCATTGTCCTGTTCTTCCGCGCCCAGCTCGTGTGCGTGTACACGGCGCTCAGTTTTGAAGGAAACGACTTGCACCGTGCCGGATTTGCCCGCCATGCGATAGGTGAGGCCGCGCGAAATATTGCGCGCCGTGCCGTAGGTGCTGTGGATGACGTTCACCATGTCCTGACGCACCGTATTCCAAATGCCCGGCTCATAAACGGCGACTTTGCCGGTGTCCAGTGGCACCGGCGGGGCGAGGTAGCTGGCGCTTTCCGGGTCATAGACTTTGCGCAACAGGCGCGGTGTGAACTCGCTGCCATCGCGGGCGATTAGCGCGGTCATGTAAGCGAGTTGTAGCGGTGTGGTCGTGAAAAAACCCTGGCCGATGCTGCAGTTGATGGTATCGCCGATATACCACTGCGTTTTGAAGCGCTTTTGCTTCCACTCGCGTGTTGGCACGACACCGCTACCTTCATCCGGCATATCAATCCCGGTGGGGATACCAAGGCGGAAATGGCTGGCAAATTCGGCAATGCGCTCAATGCCAAGCTGGTAGCCGAGCTGGTAGTAATAAACGTCGCAGGACTGCGCCATCGCACGGTCGGCATTGACTGAACCATGGCCACGCCGGTTCCAGCAGTGAAAACGCCGCGCCGTACCGGGGACGCGGAAATGACCGGGGCAATTAACGCGGGTGTAAGGGGTAAAGACGCGGTAGTGATAACCGGCGAGGCTCATGAAGGGTTTAATCACCGAGCCGGGCGGATAGCGACCTTTCAGCGCGCGGTCATACATCGGCCCGTGCGGGTCTTCCAGCAGCCGCTTGTACTGACGCTGACTGATGCCGCGCGCAAAGAGATTGGCATCAAAACCGGGCTTGCTCACCATTGCCAGCACCTCGCCCGTTTGCGGGTCAATCAGCACCGAGGAACCGCGGTAATTACCCAGCACGCGATAGATGAACGCCTGCAATTCAATGTCGAGACTTAAATAAATGTCCTGGCCGCGCACCGCGGGTTGCTCGTGCATGAGGCGAACGATATTGCCGTTGGCATCCGTTTCTACCTGCTGATAGCCGGGTTTGCCGCGCAGACGTTCTTCGTATTGCTGCTCAATGCCGGAACGGCCGATGTATTGCAGGCCGCGGTAGTCGTCCGGGTTGAGCGTTTCCAAATCGTCTTCGCTGATGCGGTTGGTATAGCCAATCACGTGCGCCGAGAGCTCGCCATAAGGGTAGTAACGTTCGTAATATTCCTCAACTGACACCCCCGGCAGGCGGTAAAGCTGCACCGCCAGGCGGTAATAATCCTGCTCGCTGATAGAAGCCTTCAGCACTGCCGATTCATAGCGGCGCGTTTGCTTGTAAAGACGGAAGAAGCGTTCACGTTCTTCTGGCAAGAGGGGCAGGATCTCATCGACCGCATCGACCGTTTCGCGCACATTTACCGTCTGCGACGGGCTGATGATGACGCGATAACGCAAGATGTTTTCCGTCAGCGCCCTGCCCTTGCGGTCATAAATCGTGCCGCGCTCCGGCACAATCGCCTTGAGGCGCATGCGGTTACTCTGCGAACGGGTGCGGTAATAGTCATAGCGCAGCACCTGCAAATAACCCATGCGCAAAAAAAGACCAAAAAAGCCGACAAATACCAGCGCGGCAGAGAGAAAAATGCGGCGGGAAAAAGACTGTTGCAGCTTGGCTTCAATATCGCCCTGTTCGCCTTCGCTCAACGGGTCGGCGCGCCAGCGTCTCATCGTGGCTCTCCGACAATACGCTGCGCGCAGCGGTCAGCAAACCAGCGCAATACCGGTAACAGCAGCAATGCCAGCAGACCGCCCCAGAGCCAGCCAGGCGGTGCGGGCACGCCCTGCCACAAATAAAAGAGCAAGCAGCGCAGCACCTGCAAGGCAAACGCGAGCAGACCCAGCACCAAGACGCTAACAATCGGCGCTGCCATGCGCCACAAGCCAGGGAAAGGCGAGGCCATCAACGCCCCCAGCGCATAAAACAGCGCGTGAAAACCGAAGGGGCTATTGGAAGCAACGTCCATCAACAGACTCACCGGCAGCAACCAGCGCCACAGCGGCAATTGCGGCCAAAAAAGAAACAGATACAGCGCGGTAACCATCACCATATCGGGCAAGACAAACCAAGGCGCATAAAAATCCGCGCCAATCATCAGCGCCCACAGCGTCAAAAATAATCCGCCGAGCGGCGTGGTGCTACGTATCCGCATTGACCTTCTCCGCCGCTTCGGCTTCGTCGCCATTTTTGCCCAACGCCTGCGGCAAAGGTGGTCCAACCGGGACAACGGCTTGTGGCGGATACGCGATATGACGCTGGTCGAGCAGCAATACCTCGAGCATCGACTGCAAATGGGCGAGCGGACGCAGACGCACTGTCATTGACGCAGTGCGTGCATCACGCTCAATCGCGGTAACCTCCGCCACCGGATAACCGCGCGGGAAAATGCCGCCAAGACCAGAACTAACCAGGCGGTCGCCGACCTGAATATCGCTGTCGGCACGCAGCGCCGGCATTTCCAGCGCGCCGTAACCATTACTGCCAAACACCAGCGTGCGTTGCTGGGTACGTGCGACATATACCGGGACGCGGCTGCGGGTATCGGTAATCAGCATGACGCGCGACTCACGCGCAAAGACCTCGACCACCTGCCCGACCAAGCCATACGGGTCAATCACCGCCTGATTGACATAGACCCCATCCTGCGCGCCCTTGTTGATCGTTACCGACTCGCGGTAACCATCAATAGCGGTATCGCTCAATTCGGCAATCAACACCGGGTCGGTAACATTCAGCAACGAATCCATCAACATCCGCAGGCGGCGGTTTTCCGCCTGAAAATGCCCCAACAACTGTACCTGGGCGCGCAGTTCCTGATTTTCCTGCTGTTGTTGCAAAAGTAGTGCGTGTTCGTCCTGCTTTTCCGCGAAAACTTGCCAACCGTGCCGCGTCCATTGCAGCGGCGCATGCAGCGCGGTGCGCACCGGCGCATACACGCCGTCGTGTACCCAGGCATAAGGACGGGAAAGCCAGCCAGTGCGCTGCGTCAGCGTCAACAACACCACGGCACAGACCAGCACCAGCAGCACGGGACGCAGTCGCAGTTGCGGCGGCGACTGCGATTCCGGCACAGAATAAAAACTCATCTAGGGGAAGTCGGTCAAGACATCAAGAACGATGCCACACCACGTTGGTCAAGTAGTTCCAATACCTTGCCGCCACCGCGCGCGACACAAGTCAGCGGGTCTTCGGCAATAATCACTTTTAGCCGCGTTTCTTCCATGAGCAAGCGGTCCAAATCGCGCAACAGCGCACCGCCACCCGTCAAAACAATACCGCGGTCGGCAACGTCTGCCGCCAACTCCGGCGGTGTCAATTCCAGCGCCTGCTTGATGGCGCGGACAATCCCGCCGAGCGGTTCCTGCAAAGCTTCCAGCACCTCATTCGAGTTAATGCTGAAACTGCGCGGTGCGCCTTCCTGCTGGTTGGTGCCACGCACTTCCAGCTCGCGGATTTCTGAAGACGGATAGGCGCAGCCAATTTCCTTCTTGATGCGTTCCGCAGTCGGCACGCCGATGACGATGCCGAAATTGCGGCGCACATAATCAATAATCGCGCTATCGAAGCGGTCGCCGCCGATACGTACCGAAGTCGAATAAACAATGCCGTTCAAGGAAATCACGGCGACCTCAGAAGTACCGCCGCCAATATCGACCACCATTGAGCCGTAAGCTTCATCTACCGGAATACCAGCGCCAATCGCAGCAGCCATCGGTTCCTGAATCAAGAAAACCTCGCTACCACCCGCGCCTTCGGCGGCGTCGCGAATCGCACGTTTCTCAACCTGCGTCGCGCCAGAAGGCACGCAGACCAAAATGCGCGTTGCCGGGCGCAACCAGCCCTTACGACGGTGCGCGCGGTTAATAAAGTGCTTGAGCATCATCGAGGTAATCTTGAAATCGGCGATGACGCCATCTTGCAGCGGGCGTACCGTGGTCAAATTGCCCGGTGTGCGCCCCAGCATCTGTTTCGCCTGCGAACCATAAGCAACAATCTTCTTGCGTCCGTCTTGCGGATCTTCCGCGATGGCAACCACCGAAGGCTCGTCCAAAACCAGCCCCTCACCACGCACATAAATCAGCGTGTTGGCAGTACCCAAGTCAATCGACAAATCGCTGGAAAACATCCCGCGAAACAAATTAAAACCCATATAAAAGCCTCTGTTTGCAAATACATTTCCACCGGAAACGGTGCAATCCAAAGCGCGATATGATACCTTTCCGCGCGTTTTTTTGAAGAAATATTTAACAGCCATGAGCCAACTTGCCCCCGCTACCGTCGCCAAAACCGCGCACCTCGCCCAGCTCGAAATCGAAGGCGAAGAACTCACCCGCCTTGCCGGCGAACTCGAACAAATCTTCGCCCTCTTCAGCGCCATCAACACCGCTGAAATCAGTGCCACCGCGCCACTCTCGCACCCCTTGGGCGACACCCAGCGCCTGCGTCCCGACGTTGCCATCGCGCGCGACATGATGCCTAGCATTGAAGAAAATGCGCCACGCGCCGAAGACCGCTTCATTACCGTCCCCAAAGTCATCGAATAACCATGCACCACGACAGCCTGAAAACCCTCGCCGCCCGCCTTGCCGCGCGGGAAATCTCGGCGCGCGAACTCTGCGAACACAGCCTTGCGCGCATCAGCCAACACAACCCGGCGCTGAACGCCTACATCACCGAAACCTTTGAACACGCCCGCACTGCCGCCGCTGTCAGCGACGCCCGCCGCGACAAAGGCGAAGCACTCTCGCCGCTGGACGGCATCCCGATGGCGCACAAAGACCTCTTCTGCACCCAAGGCGTGCGCACCACCGCCGGCTCAAAAATGCTGGAAAACTTCATCCCCTCCTACGACGCCGGCATCGTTGCAAACCTTGCTGCCGCTGGCGCGGTGATGACGGGCAAAGTGTCGATGGACGAATTTGCCATGGGCTCATCGAACGAACGCAGCGCCTTCGGTGCAGTGAAAAACCCGTGGCAACACGAACACGTTCCCGGCGGCTCCTCCGGTGGCTCGGCGGCAGTCGTTGCCGCGCGCCTTGTCCCTTACGCCACCGGTTCCGACACCGGCGGCTCCATCCGCCAACCTGCCGCCTGGTGCGGCATCACCGGCATCAAGCCGACCTACGGCACCCTCTCGCGCTGGGGGATGATTGCCTACGCCTCCAGCCTTGACCAGGCCGGCGCATTTGCCGCAAGCGCCGAAGACCTCGCACTCATCCTTAACGGCATGGCCGGACACGACCCGCGCGACTCCACCAGCAGCGCCCAAACCCGCACCCGCTTCGATGACGAACTGAACCAGCCGCTCGCCGGCATCCGCATCGGCCTGCCGCGCAACTACTTCCGCGACCTCAACCCGGCGATGGCCGACACCATCCACGCCGCCGCAGCCCTTTACGAAAAACTTGGCGCGACGCTGGTGGACATTGACCTCGCCTACAGCGACGCGGCAATCGCCACTTACTACATCATCGCCTCGGCCGAAGCCTCCTCCAACCTCTCGCGCTACGACGGCGCCCGCTACGGCCACCGCAGCGCGCAGGCGAAAACCCTGCAAGACATGTACCGCAAAAGCCGCAGCGAAGCCTTCGGCGACGAAGTCAAACGCCGCATCCTCATCGGCACCTACGCCCTCTCCGCCGGCTACTACGACGCCTACTACGAACAAGCCCGCCGCGCGCGGCATGCCATCCTGAACGGCTACAAAGCCGCCTTTGCCGAGGTGGACGTCATCCTCTGCCCGACCACGCCGACGCCCGCCTTCAAAATCGGCAGCAAAATCGACGACCCGGTGGCGATGTTCCTTGGCGACCTCTACACCGTCTCGGTCAATCTCGCCGGCCTGCCCGGCCTCAGCCACCCGGCGGGCTTTATCGACGGCCTGCCCGTCGGCTGCCAGCTTATCGGCCCGCACTTCAGCGAACCGCGCCTGCTCAACCTCGCGCACCAGTTCCAGCAAGCAAGCGACTACCACCTGCAAGTCCCGGCAGCCTACGCCTAAATAGCGACCACCCCACCCGCGAGCGGCACTCCCCGCTCGCGCTTTGTTTCTGCCTCACCGGAAAACCCCATGCAACATTTTTGGTATGCCGACGCGCACAGTTGCCTGCCGCTGCACGGCGACACCGACATCAACCAGCTCCGCCTGCACTACGACGCCGGCGTGCGCTACCTTTCTGTCAACGTCGGCATGGACATGAACCCCTTGCCGCAAATACTCACCACTATCGCCGGCTACCGCCGCCAAATAGCGGCCAGCGACTGGCTGGAACTTGCCGAAACTGCCGCCGACATCCCGCGCATCGCCGGCGACAACCGCTTAGCCATCAGCTTTGACCTCGAAGGCGCGCTGCCGCTCTTGGAAACCCCGGACATGGTCGCGCTTTATCACCGCCTCGGCGTGCGACAAATCCACCTCGCCTACAACCGCAGCAACAGCGTCGCCGGCGGCGCACACGACGAAGGCGGGCTAACCCCGCTCGGCGAGCGCGTAGTCGATGCCATCCACGCCGCCGGCATTCTCATGGACTTGAGCCACAGCAACGAACAAACCGCGCTCGACATCTGCGCCTACAGCGGCGACCGCCCGGTGCTGTACAGCCACGCCAACCCACGCGCATTAGTAGAACACGGGCGCAACATCAGCGACCGCGCCATCCGCGCCTGCGCCGCAACCGGCGGATTGATTGCACTAAATGGCGTTGGCAGCTTCATCGGCGATCCCGACCTCAAACCCGCCTCGCTGCTGCCACTGATTGACTACGTCGTGCAGATGGTTGGCGTCGAACATACCGCCATCGGCTTGGATTACTGCTACGACGACGGCGTGCCAGACATCCCCGCAGACGTCAACCGCCAATACTGGTGGCCACCAGAGGCAGGCTACGATCCGAAAAAAGGACTGAGCGGTAAATACGTCAGCCCCGCCGGACTAGACGAGATCCGCGATGGCCTCGCCCGCCTCGGCTACCACGACGCCGACATCCAAGCCATCATGCGCGACAACCTGCTGCGTCTTATAGAAAAAGTGTGGAAATAGCGACGTGGTCGGCAGCCCGTAGGTTGGCCATTTACATACGGGGTAGTGTACAGACCGGACACATGGGTAACAGGTGTGCGGGGACATAGGTAACACATGTGCGCGGACATGGGTAACAGTCGGGCATAGTCTATCAGCCTTCGTTTGTCGGGGGATTTGGCGGGGTGGTTTCGCCTATTTTTTGGTGGCAAAAGTACAGGTCATACGCCCCCTTCGCGGTCAGTTTTCGCCCGGCACGCGACCGGTAATCCGACCAGCGCCGTGCCGACGTGAACTCTTTGTTCTTGCAGCAAAATCCAGCCACCGGGATGTACCGTTTGCACTAGACTTCTTTCCAAACCGGGAAATTCGGGTAATTATTCACCACATCGATTT
>CAUVOF010000064.1:0-13559 GCA_963553325.1 uncultured Cardiobacterium sp. | reverse complement strand
CGTCCATGTTGTCAAGGTTGCCGTCCACCAGCACTTGCCATTTGACGTCCATGGTGTCGCCGTCGATGGCGGTGAAGGCGGTCCAGTAATCTTCCTTGGCGTTTTCGGTATCCAGCACTTTCTTGCCGTCATTCGGCCACGGGATGATGTGCTCGCCGTTGGCGAAGACGTAGCCGGTGCGCGGGAAGCGCTGCGGGCGCAGGCCGTGGATGCCGGAGACGTTCGGGATTTCGACCATCGCGTCGCATTTCATCACGTCGCAGCGGATGCGGCCAACGCGGGTGTTCGCCTTGTCGTTGACGAAGATGTAGCGGCCGTCGTAGGTGCCGTCGGTGAAGGACATGTGCGGGTGGTGCAGGTCGCCATTGAGGTAAATGCCGCCTTTGTCTTTGAGAAACTCTTTGGTTTCCGGCAGCATTCTTTCGCGCATGACGCGGCGGCTTTCGTTGGTTTGCCCCCAGCCGGTGGCACCGTCGTAGTTGAAGACCGGGATACGCAGGAATTCACGCATCGACGGCATGCCCAGCACGCGCACTTCTCCAGATTGGCCGCCAGAGTTGAAGACGTAGTATTCGTCCAAATCGCCCGGGGCAACGTGGTCGCTGGCTTCGCCGGCGCTTTGTGCGCTGGCGTTGGATGAGGTGAGCAGCCCGGCACCGCCGGCAACGGCGCCACCGGTGGCAACGGCTGCGCCAAGGAAGCCGCGGCGTTTGAGTTTCAGTTTGTTGTCTTCTGACATGAGATTCTCCTGTTTAAGGTGAAGGGAAAGGTTCATTTATACATACAGGGTAGCGACTACCCTGTATGTATAAATGGTTCAGGTTGTCGCCCCACTGGCGGGTGGCTCGCCACCGACCGGTTTCAGGGTTACTTCGCCGCTACGGATGGCTTCCACCCGTTTTTGCCGCTCTGCCGCTTTCTGCGCTTTCGCGATTTCCAGCAAGAGGTGCATGCAGCGTGATTTGTCGTGATACAGCACCTGGCAGTTCAGGCACTGGATACATTCGTTTTCGTTGATATTGCCTTCGGGGAAGATGGCCTCGACCGGGCAATCCTGCGCGCATTTTTGGCAAGGATTGCCGCATTCTTGGTAGCGCTTCAACCAGTTAAAGAGGCGCAGTTTGGCGGGAATGGCAAGCGCCGCGCCCATCGGGCAGAGGTAGCGGCAGTAGAAGCGCTCGATAAAGAGGCCAATCAGCAGCAGGGTCAGCGCGAAGGCAACGTACGGCCAGGCGCGGCCAAATTTCAGGATGATGCTGGTTTTGAACGGCTCGACTTCGGCGAGATGCTCTGCCAGCCCCATGTCGTAGAGGGAAAAGCCAAAGAGCAAGAGGAAGATGATGTATTTGATGGCGGTCATCCGCTCATGCACTTTGAACGGCAGTTTCAGCTGCTTGACGCCGAGTTTCTGCGCGATGAAGTTGGTCAGTTCCTGCAAGGCGCCAAACGGGCAGAGCCAGCCGCAGAAGAAGCCGCGGTTCCACATCAGCGCGCCGAAGGCGGTGGCGCACCAAAGGATGAAGATGATGGGATCCATCAAGAAGACGTTCCAGTTGAAGCCGTTAATCAGCGAGTTGGTAAAGGTGAGGACGTTTACCACCGACAACTGGCCGTTCACCGAAAATTGCGCGCCGAGATAGCCACCGAGCCAGAAGAAGGTGAAGGTCAGGTAGCAGATGCGGAATGCCTTGTAAGCGCGCGGGTAGCAGGTAATCCATTCTTGCAACATAAAGACGCAGACCAGCACGAAAACGGCGATGCTGAGGACGATGATTTGCACCGTCTTGTCCTTCCACGCCTGGCGCGCGATTTTTTCCTGCACGCTCAGCTCGCCCGCATCGGCGGCGGCAGCAGCTGCGCCACTGTCATCGGCGGCAACCACTGCCGTTTGCGGCGGTGCCGGTGGCGGCTCGACGTAATCCGGGTTGGGAATCTGCTTCAGATAAGTAGCGGGCAGGCTGTAATCCATGTCGTAGGTAATGAACGCCTTTTCCCGCGCAGCGGTGGCGCGCTGCACGAGAAGTTCCAACTGCCACGGACGCGCAACATCAAGCGTCTGCTCTTCCGGCACGACAAAAAGGGCGATTTCCGGGAAACGCGGCGCGCCCTTGGCGAGAATATCGCCGATGCGGCGGTGGTTACGGTCGCGGAAGTGGAAGCCGCCGCCGTCTTGTTTCAGCTTGAGGCGGTCAAAAATCCCGCCGCGCACATAGCCCGAACCCTTGAAGGAATACAAACCTTTACCGGCAACGAGAATCGCCTGCTGCCCGGGTTTCAGCTGCTTTTGCAACTGCGCGTAGCCCGGCTCGCCCAAGAGGCTGCGGCCAATGGCTGGCACCGATACCGGCGCGTAAAACATCTCGATGAACTGGTCTTCGGGGTTGGCACTCTCGGCGTGTTCCGCCCCTTCCGGGTGTTTCGATTTGAGAAAGGCATCATTGACCTCGCCCACCGTCAAATGGAACGAACGCACCGCGCCGTTGCCGGTGAGTTCCTGCCAGGTGCTGATGGTCTGATTGTCCATATCAACCACCGACAATTCCTTCGGCTGCGCCGGCGCGGCACTTTCGCCCCCACCGCCCTGCATTGCCTGCGCCGCTGCCAATGAGGCGCGGGCAATGGTTTCGTTGATGACCATAACCGTAACCGTCGCACCGCTGATGACGTCCGGTGCTTCCTGGTTCATGCCGTCGCGTGGGTAGTTGCGCCCGGTGTAGGCGTCAATATAGGCATTGACCTTTTCCACCGGAATGCCGATGAGAACGATGGGCTCGGAGTGCTTGACCAGCTTCGCCTTGGTGATGGTGAAATCCTTGTCCACACCAATCATGATGTGAATCGGCTTGCCGGAATAACCGCCGGACGGCACATAGTTAGAGTTCAAGAAGACATAGCCCAGCACTTCCTCGCCCTTGAGTACCGGCACGATGGGCGGATTATCCTGAATTGCGCCGTAGCCGGTGGCATCCGGGAAAAATTCGGTTGCCGGCACTTTCTCGGTGAATTCCTGCAAGGAACCGTCACTGTGGAAAAGCGCCGCCCGCAATTCCTTTGCGGTGGGCATTGGCGCGGCAACAGCACTTTCAACAAAAAATAATGCGGCAGCGATTAATACCGCTACCGCGAAGCGCCGCATCAGTGTGCTGGCGATGACTAACTGTCTCATGATTTCCCCACTTGATTATTGCCTTTATTGGAGTGGGCGCATTCTAACAAAAAACACATATGGCTGTCATGATAAACATCAAAACACATGAATTGCTTTGAGTTTCCCCGTGAATTCCGCAGGCATTAAACACCATTATTTGCCATTTATATTGCCGCAATCATTGGCGGGATATTTTTTAATTCAGAATGCTATTAGTTCTGAATATTCGAGAGCGATATTTTGTAATGTATCGCCATAAAACGCCGTCCGTTAAAAATCCCCCTCTTTCGCTGGAAATACCCGGGTAGGAGGGGGATTCTCACATGCCTTTATGGTTAAGGCGCGTTGTTGAAGGTTTTGAGCAGGGTCTGCATGTTTTGGCTTTCCAGTTTTTTCTGGATGCCGACCGCCTGGTCCTTGCTGGCGTAGGGGCCGACGAGGACGAGGTAGTGTTTGTTTTCGCCATAGACGACTTCAACCGGCAGACCGCTCAAGATCTCTTTTTTCCGCATTTGTTCGGCCTGCGCCTTGTCTTTGAAGGCACCAACCTGGATGCGGTAGTTGGCATTTTTTACTACGGGCGTACGCGGCTTTTTCTCCGCCTTGTTCGCGGTTTTGTCGCCTTTCGTCGCAGCGGGCTTGGCGGTCGCCGCTTCGGCTTTCACTTCGTCGGTGCGACGTTGCAGTTCGTTGTAAAAGGTGTATTTGGGCTGGCCGGGGCGATGCGGTTTGCTCGCAACCGGTGCGCGTTGTGGTGCTTTGGCGACAGCTGAAGGCTGCGCTTTGACGATTTGCGGATTGGGCTCGGGGGTTGTGCTGTTGCTTTCCTTATGCCCAAACATATTGCCCATCACATAACCGAAAACGATAAGGACGACTGCCATCATGCTACCGCCCATAAGACGGGCGGAGAGGTAGTTATCGGGTTTTTGTTTTCTTCTTGCCATTACATTCTCTCCTTAGCAGCAATGCCGATGATTTCAAGACCGTTGCGTAGTACCTGACGCACGGAGTGGGTGAGCAGCAGACGCGCATCGCGCAGGGCGGCGTCTTCGTGCAGCACTTTGTGGCCGGCGTCGTAGTATTGGTGCCAGGCGGTGGCGAGGTCTTTTAGGTAGTTGACGATGAGGTGGCCGGCCATTTGGTTGCCCGCGGCGATGATGGTGTCCGGATAGCGGGCGAGTTCGCGCAAAAGGGTTTTTTCAGCGGGTTCGGTGAGTCGCTCGCGCTGGGCGAGGGCAGCCGCGGGGTCGAAGGTGATGCCTTCTTCGCGCGCGCGCTCCAGCACGCGGGTGGTGCGGGCGTGTGCGTATTGGACGTAGTAGTAGGGGTTGTCTTTGCTGTGTGAGACGGCGAGATCGAGGTCGAAGTCGAGGTGCTGCTCCGGTTTGCGCATGACGTAGAAGAAGCGCGCGGCGTCCGAGCCGACTTGTGCGCGCAGGTCGCGCAGGGTGACGAATTGGCCGGAGCGGGTGGACATTTGCATTTTGGCGCCGTCTTTGTAGAGCACGGCGAATTGCACCAGGGCGATGTCGAGTTTTTCCGGGGCAAGGCCTAAAGCTGCGAGCGAGGCGCGGACGCGCGCCATGTAGCCGTGGTGGTCGGCGCCGAAGATGTCAATCATGCGGTCGTAGCCGCGCTGGTATTTGTCGTAGTGGTAGGCGATGTCGGAGGCGAAGTAGGTGGTGATGCCGTTTTCGCGGGTAACGACGCGGTCTTTTTCGTCGCCAAAGTCGCTGGCGCGGAACCACTGCGCGCCGTCTTTTTCGTAGAGGTAGCCGCGTTCGCGCAGGACGCCGAGCATTTCCGCGATGCGGCCGTCGGTGAAGAGTGAGCGTTCGGAGTACCAGCGGTCGAAGGTTACGCCGAATTCTTGCAGGTCGTCGCGGATATCGGCGACTTCGGCATCGAGTCCGGCATCAAAGACGGCGCGGTAGTCGGTCTCGCCGAGGGTATTTTTCAGGGCGGCAATGGCGGCATCTATCCAAGCGTCGCGTTCGCCGTTGTCCACGGCTTCTGCCGTCCATTCTGCCGGGTGCGCCGGTACCCAGGTTTCGGGGGCGCGATAGTGTTTGTCGCCGTAGCACGCGTAGTGTTCGCGTGCGATGTCTTTGACGTAGTCGCCCTGGTAGATGCCCTGCGGCAGGGGGCGGTCGCTGCCGCATTCTTGCATGTAGCGCCAGTAGACGGAGAGGGCGAGGATGTCCATCTGCCGCCCGGCGTCGTTGACGTAGTATTCGTTATCTACATGGTGGCCGTTGGCACGCAGGATGTTGGCAAGGGTCGCGCCATAGGCAGCGCCGCGGCCGTGGCCGACGTGCAGCGGCCCGGTCGGGTTAGCAGAGACGAATTCGATGAGGATTTTTTGCGGCGACTCGGCTTGCTGGCGGCCGAATTGCTCGCCCTCGCGCACGATGTTTTCCAGCACGGCGCTGTCGCTGCCGCTCGCGAGACGGATGTTAATGAAGCCGGGGCCAGCGATTTCTACAGCGGCGACGCCGGGGATTTCCGGCAGGGCAGCGATGATGGCTTCAGCGAGTTGGCGCGGGTTCATGCCAAGGATTTTGGCGTATTGCATGGCGACGTTTGTGGTGTAGTCGCCGTGTGCGGGGTTTTTGCTGCGTCCCAGTTCTAATGGCAGGGTGAGTTGTTTTTCTTCGTTTTTTTGGGCGCGGGCGACCGTGTGCAAGGCGGCGCTCAAACCTGTCAGGATGTCGGTTTTCACGGGGGTTCTCGCGGTGTTGTGTGAGAGGAAATAGATGTTCCGCATTCTAGCGACTTACCAAAAGATTGCCAAATGGTTTTATTTTTCTGCGTATGACGTTTTTGCTGTGGTTTTTGTGCATTTTCTTCATTTTTTCGTGGATTTTATTTGTTAAGGAAAACAGTGTAATGTGTTTTTTCGTGTTTTTTACAAACGGGTGTGTTAAGTTGCTCTCATGTTAATTTAACAGTTCCGGAAATTCGGGCTGTTGAGGAGTGTTTCATCATGAACAGCGAGCAGTTCAGGTTGCTAGGGATTGAGACGGATTATTTTGCCGCCGATGGCAGTTTCGTCCGTGTACCTGAGGAGGTGCTTGCTTCGCTGGCGTCGATTTTGACTGCGCCCGGTCAGGCGCGGGTAACTGATGATGTGTTCGACGAAGTCTTTAATATTGCGCCGGAGATGGTGGCGTTTCTGCCGGTGGGTGGGGTGTTGCCGCGCTGCGCCGCTGCGTATCTTTTGGACGAAAAGGGCAACAGTCTGCCGTTTTCGTTTGTGATGATGGAGGGCGAGCGGATTGAGCTGCCGCCGCTGCCGCCTGGTTATTACACGTTGGAGTTGCACGCCGCGCACCAGATGCGGCGCTGTTTGGTGATTGTCGCGCCGCAGCGCGTCTATCAGCCGGAGCCTTTGCGCCGTGGCGAGCGCCTGAGCGGCATGAATGTGCAGCTATACAGTCTGCGTTCGGCGCAGAACTGGGGCATTGGCGATTTGGGCGACTTGCGCCGCTTGGTCGTCGATTTTGCCGACGACGGTATTGATTTTATTGGCATCAATCCGCTGCACGCGCTGTTCACTACCCGCCCGAACTGGGCGAGTCCTTATAGTCCTTCTTCACGTCGCTGGCTCAATCCGCTGTATTTGGATGTCGGCGGGATGCCGCTCTTTCAGACCTCGCCCTCGGTGCAGGCGTGGTTTTCCGATGCGGAAACGCAGGCAATTTTGGCACGGCTGCGCGCGGCGGAATGGGTCGATTATGCGCAGGTAATGGCGTTGAAGATGCGTGCATTGCGCCTGATTTTCCACGATTTTGAAACGCAGGAAGCGTTTGCCGACACGCGCGAGGTGTTTGCCCGCTTTGAGCAGAAGGGCGGACGCGAACTGCGCCTCTTCGCCACTTTTGAGGCGCTCGACCATTATTTTTACGCGCAGACCGCCTCGATTCCCTTTAGTGAGGACAGCGTCGGTTGGCTCGGCTGGCCGGAGGCGTACCGCTACCCGGACAGCGCCGCGGTACAGGCGTTCGCCGTTTCGCACGAGGGCGACATCCGCTTTTATATGTGGCTGCAATGGCTGATGGCGGAGCAATTGGAAGTGCTGCGTCTGGTCTGCAACGAAGCTGGGGTGAACCTCGGCCTGTACGGCGACTTGGCGGTTGGCGTGTCGCGCGGCGGCGCAGATACCTGGATGCACCGCGAGATGTATTGCCTGCAAGTGTCCATCGGCGCGCCGCCGGACGAGTTGGGGCCTGCCGGGCAGAACTGGAACCTGCCGCCGCTGCACCCGCGCCGCTTAAAGCGCAGCGGTTATCGCGTCTTCATTGATATGTTGCGCGCCAATATGCGCATTTATGGCCTGCTGCGCATCGACCACGTCATGGCGCTTTGCCGCCTGTGGTGGATTGCCTACGGCAACAGCGCCAATTTCGGCGCCTATGTGCGTTACCCCATCGCCGATTTGATGGCGATACTGTCGCTAGAAAGCCACCGTCAGCGCTGCGTGGTGGTCGGCGAAGACCTCGGCATCGTCCCGGAAGACATGCGCAAGGCGCTGCACGAATACGCCGTCTATTCCTACAGCGTGATGTATTTCAACCACAGCAGCGGTCGCTACTGGATGCCGGAAGACTACAACGACCAGGCGCTGGCGGTACTAAGCACACACGACCTGCCGCCGCTCTTGGGCTTTTGGACGCACAACGACATCGAAACCATGCACGAGCTTGGCGTCTTTGAAACCCAAGAACAATACCAGCAGCTGCTCGGCCAACGACAAGAGCGCAAACAACAAATCCTCGCCGCGCTGCGTCAGGCGGAAGTGCTGGATGCCAGCCACGACGGCGAAGTGCTGGATCACACCATTGCGCTCGCGCTGCACCGCTTTGTGGCGATGAGCCGCAGCAAACTCTTTGCCATCCAGCCGGAAAACCTGCTGCCCATCACCGCCTCATTCAACATCCCCGGCATCGCCAGCGCCTATCCCAACTGGCGTTACCGCCTGCCGGAGGACATCGCGGCGATGGGCAAAGACCCGCAACTGCACGCGATGCTGCGCCATATCGTTGCCACCCGCGCCCACGTCCGCGAGCGCCAGCCCACGGCGGTGGTCGTACCCGCATCCGTTGCCACACTGATAGGAGGAGTAGAAGTGACATCCGTCGATAAATACCTGATAGACCAGCTCTTTGCTGGCACCTTTGCCGACCCGTTTTCCTACCTGGGGCCGCACGAAAGCGGCAGTAGCGGCGTCGTCATTCGCGTCCTCTTGCCGGGGGCAGACGCCGTGCGCGTACTCGCCAAAGGAGGCAAGGACGGCAAAATACTGGCGGAGATGAGTGTGCTGGACGAACGCGGCTTCTTCATCGCCACGCTCGATGCCGACCCGCGCCTGCATTACCTGCTCGAAGTGCAGTACGGTACGGACAAATACATTATTGAAGACACCTACCGCTTCACCTCGACCCTGCAAGATTTCGACAACTGGCTGCTCGCCGAAGGCACGCACCTGCGTCCGTACGAAAAATTCGGCGCGCACCTGATGCAGCATGACGACGGCGTTGCCGGCGTGAACTTCAGCGTCTGGGCGCCGAACGCGCGGCGTGTCTCCGTCGTCGGCGACTTCAACTTCTGGGATGGCCGCCGCCACGTCATGCGTTTCCACCCGCAAAGCGGTATCTGGGATATCTTCGTCCCCAACCTTGAAGAAGGCGCGCTCTACAAATACGAAATCTTGGACGCCAACGGCAACATCCGCCTCAAGTCCGACCCCTACGCCTTTGCCGCGCAAATGCGGCCGGAGACCGCCTCGAAAGTCGTCCGCCTGCCAGAAAAACAACCCTACAACCCCGAACGCATTGCCGCCAACGGCATCGACGCACCGATAAGCATCTACGAAGTCCACCTCGGCTCATGGCGGCGCAACCCGGAAAACAACTACTGGCTCACCTACGAACAACTCGGCGACGAACTCATCAGTTACGTCAAAGAAATGGGCTTTACCCACATCGAACTGCTGCCACTGTCCGAATTTCCCTTTGACGGCTCCTGGGGCTACCAGCCGCTTGGTCTCTACGCGCCGACCAGCCGCTTCGGCAGCCCGCAAGGCTTGTGCGACTTCATCCGCAAGGCGCACCAGGCAGGCATCTACGTCCTGCTTGACTGGGTCGTTGGCCACTTCCCCACCGACGAATACGGCCTCATCCGCTTCGACGGCACCCCGCTCTACGAACACGCCGACCCACGCGAAGGCTACCACCAAGACTGGAACACCCTCATCTACAACTTCGGCCGCCACGAAGTGCGCAACTTCCTCACCGGCAACGCCCTCTACTGGGTCGAACACTACGGCGTGGACGGCCTGCGCGTCGATGCCGTCGCCTCGATGATATACCGCGACTACTCGCGAAAAGACGGCGAATGGGTGCCGAACCAATACGGCGGCCGCGAAAACCTCGAAGCCATCAACTTCATGCAGCGCACCAACGCCATCCTGCAAAACGAACAGCGCGGCGTCGTCTCCATCGCCGAAGAAAGCACCGCCTTCACCGGCGTCAGCCACCCCACCGAAATCGGCGGCCTCGGCTTCCAATTCAAATGGAACATGGGCTGGATGAACGACACCCTGCGCTATATGCGCGAAGAACCCATCCACCGCAAATACCACCACAACCTGCTCACCTTCGGCATGATTTACCAATACAGCGAACACTTCGTGTTGCCGCTGTCGCATGACGAAGTCGTGCACGGCAAAGGCTCGCTGCTCTCGAAAATGCCGGGCGACTGCTGGCAACAATTCGCCAACCTGCGCGCCTACTACGGCTACATGTGGGGCTACCCCGGCAAAAAACTGCTGTTCATGGGCGGCGAATTTGCCCAGGGGCGCGAATGGAACTACGAAGAAAGCCTCGACTGGCACCTGCTCGAACCCGAACACGGCGGCTGGCACGAAGGCGTGCAAAAATGGGTACGCGATCTCAACCACGCCTACCGCGCCCACCCCGCCCTGTGGAAGCAGGACTGCCAGCCCGAAGGCTTTGAATGGCTGGTCGTTGATGACGCCGAACAATCCGTGGTCGCCTTCGCCCGCCACGACGGCAAAGGCAACCCGGTCATCATCATCAGCAACTTCACCCCGGTACCGCGCGAAAACTACCGCATCGGCGTCAGCCAGGCAGGCACCTACCACGAAATCCTCAACTCCGATGACGCGCAGTACAACGGCAGCGGCATGAGCGGCGGCAAAACCGTGCACAGCGAAAGCGTCGGCAGCCACGGCAAAGCCCAATCACTCAACCTAACCCTGCCGCCGCTAGCGACCATCTATCTCGCCCTTGACACCGGAGCGGAGGGCTGATGAAACGCCAAGCGCCGCTGCTCTGCCACAACGGACAACCCTACCCGCTCGGCAGCACCCCGATGACCATCGCCGGCCACAGCGGCGTGAACTTCGCCCTGATGAGCCGCCATGCCACCGCCGTTACCCTCTGCCTCATTGACGCAGAAGGTGGCGAGCGGCGCGTGAGCGCCCACAAAGACGGCGACATCTGGCACGTTTTCGTCGCAGGAATCCGCGCCGGGCAGCGCTACGGCTGGCGGGTCGATGGCGAAAACCACAGCGGCGGCTGCTACAACCCCAACAAACTGCTGCTCGACCCCTACGCCAAAGCCATCGACGGCCTGCCGCAATACCGCGACGCCGACGAACTCGCGCTGCACCACCACAGCGACCCGCGCGATAACGCCGCCTACGCCGCCAAAAGCATCGTCGTTGGCGCGAGCGACTTTGACTGGGAAGACGACCGCCCGCTGCGCACCCCGTGGACAGAAACCATCATCTACGAAGCGCACGTCAAAGGCTTCAGCCGCCAGAACCCCGCCATCCCGCGCGACCTCGCCGGCACCTTCGCTGGCATGGCGCACCCGGCGAGCATCGACTACCTAAAAAACCTTGGCATCACCGCCGTAGAGCTTTTGCCCATCAGCCAGCATCTGGACGAAATCCACCTGCAACAACGCGGCATGAGCAACTACTGGGGCTACAACGTCTTCGCTCACAACGTGCCGGACGCCCGCTACGGCAGCGCCGATGACCTCAAACACCTCGTCAAAACCCTGCACCGCGCGGGCATCGAAGTCATCCTGGACGTGGTTTACAACCACAGCGCCGAACAAGACAACTTGGGGCCGACCCTCTGCCAGCGCGGCATCGACAACCGCCACTACTACTGGCTCGACGACAACGGCGACTACATCAACCACACCGGCTGCGGCAACACCCTCAACCTCGCCCACCCCGAAATCATGCAATGGGTGCTGGACAGCCTGCGCTACTGGGTCGCCGAATACCACATTGACGGCTTCCGCTTCGACCTCGCCTCCGTCCTTGGCCGCACCCCGGACTTCAGCGCCCAAGCGGGCTTCTTCACCGCCATCCAACAAGACCCGCTACTCGCTGGCGTAAAAATGATTGCCGAACCCTGGGACATCGGCCCCGGCGGCTACAACCTCGGCCAGTACCCGGCGCGGTTCTCCGAATGGAACGGCCGCTTCCGCGACGACATGCGCGGCTTCTGGCTGTGGGAAAACGGCTGGCTCGGCGCACTCGCCCAGCGCTTCTCCGGCAGCGACGACATCTACCGCCACGACTGGCGCGGCGCGGCAAGCTCCATCAACTTCATCACCGCCCACGACGGCTTCACCCTGCGCGATCTCGTCAGCTACAGCTACAAACACAACGAAGCCAACGGCGAAGACAACCAGGACGGCGAAAACCACAACTACTCCTACAACCACGGCACAGAAGGCGAGACCGACAACCCCGCCATCAACACCGAAAGACAGCGCAGCAGCAAAGCACTACTTGCCTGCCTGCTGCTGGCGCAAGGGGTGCCGATGCTACTGGGCGGCGACGAACGCGGCCACAGCCAGCGCGGCAACAACAACAGCTACTGCCAGGACAACCCCACCACCTGGCTAGACTGGCAGCACGCTGACCCCGCACTCGAAAGCCACATCCGCGCGCTCATCGCCCTGCGCCAACAAATGGCGGCGGACGGCGTCTATGACGACTGGTGGCACCACGATAATGCCCGATGGCACAACGCAGGCGGCGACGCCATGCAAGAAGCCGACTGGCATAACGAGGCAAGCAAAGCACTGGCACTGGAATTACAGGACAAATACCTGATTCTGTTCAACGCCAACCGGGGCGAAAAAACCTTCGTCCTGCCTGCGGGCGACTGGCAACCGCGCCACGGTGACGGACTGACCCTGCAAAACCGCACAGCCGTGCTTGCACACATGGGCGTATGCGTCTTACAAAAAAACGAAGCCGCGCACAAAAACGAAAACTCCAACCCAGGAAAAAACCTATGAACCCGAAAGAAAACCCGCTGCCGTCCACCGAAGAAATGGCCAACGAAACCCTTGTCCTCATCCTGGCGGGCGGACGCGGCTCCCGCCTCTACGAACTCACCGACCAGCGCGCCAAACCGGCGGTGTACTTCGGCGGCGGCCACCGCATCATCGACTTTGCGCTCTCGAACTGCATCAACTCCGGCCTCCTCAAAATCGGCGTCATCACCCAATACGAAGCGCACTCGCTGCTGCGCCACCTCCAGCACGGCTGGTCATTCCTACCGCGCGAGCGCGGCCAATTCGTGGACATGCTGCCTGCGCGCCAACAACTCAACGACCAAACCTGGTACAGAGGCACCGCAGACGCCGTGTGGCAAAACGCGCACATCATGAAAGACCACTACAAACCCAAATACGTCCTCATCCTCGCCGGTGACCACATCTACAAAATGGACTACATGCAAATGATCCGTGACCACGTGACCAGCGGCGCGAAAGTCACCGTCGGCTGCATCGAAGTCCCGCGCGAACAGGCGACCGCCTTCGGCGTCATGGCCGTGAACGAAAAACTCAAAGTCAAAGCCTTCGTCGAAAAACCGAGCGATCCGCCGCCCATGCCCGACCGCCCAGGCTCCTCACTCGCCTCCATGGGCATCTACGTCTTTGACGCCGAATACCTCTACGAAGTACTGGAGCGCGAAGCCACCAGCCCCGAAACCTCGCACGACTTCGGCAACGACGTCATCCCGGCAGGCGTGAGCGAAGGCGTCGTCTATGCGCACCCCTTCGAAAAATCCAGCAAAGGACGCAACACCCAAGGCACCATCTACTGGCGCGACGTGGGCACCATCGACAGCTACTGGAGCGCCAACATCGACCTCGTCAGCGAATACCCACAACTCGACATGTTCGACGAAAGCTGGCCAATCCGCACCGTGCCCAAACAAACCGCGCCGACCAAATTCTTCTACAAGCACAGCCACGCGCGCACCATCGACAACTCGCTCATCGGCGGCAGCGGCGTCATCACCGACGCCGAAATCAGCAACTCCGTCATCTTCGACCGCGTCCA
>CAUVOF010000063.1:0-14079 GCA_963553325.1 uncultured Cardiobacterium sp. | reverse complement strand
GTTGCGGCAGGATGGTGTCGATGTTTTTCAGGTCTTCGATGGTTTCAAAGAGCGGTGCAATCGGCAGGGCGGCGTAGGGGCGGCCTTGTTCGTCTTGCCCGGAAAGGCCGGCGAAACGCATCAGGAACAGCACTTCGAGGATGTGGCTCGTGCGGTTGGTCATCGAGATGATGTAGCTGCCGAAGGTGCGCGCGCCGACGAGCTCACGCAGGCGGGCGATGCTGCGCAGCAGCGCCAGTTGTTCTTGGGTTTCGGGCGAGAGGTTTTGTTCGAAGAGTAGCGGCGTGCCGGGGGCGGCGATGAGTTGGCTTAATGCCTGTTGGCGCCCGGCTTCGTCGAGGGCGTGGTAATCGGGCAGGTTGGGCGCGTGCGCAAAGAGGTCAGCGACGACGTCCGTGTGCCAGCTGGATTCTTGGCGGATGTCGAGCGATGCCATGTGGAAGCCGCAGCTGCGCACAAGGCGGATGAGATCCTGGATGTCGCCGCGCGCCTGTTCGGGGTCGTGCTGTTTTAGTGCGTTGCGGATGAGGATGAGGTCGTCCAGGAAGGCTTCGGCGTTGGGATAGGCGTGTTCGGCGGCGGCCTGGTCTTCGCCCATGCTTTGGATGTAGCGGTTGGTGTGCTGGATTTTGGCGCGCATCAGGGCGAGCAGGCGGCGGTAGGGTTCGTTGCTGTAGTCTTCGGGGTTGTAGTCGAAGACGGTAACGCCCAAGCGGGCGTAGTGTTCGTTGCGCGCCTCAATCGCGGGGTCGATGGCGACGATGCTGGCGCAGTGCAGCAGGCGCTTGCGCAGGTGTTTGAGCTGTTTGCTGTAGTAGCGCAGCACGTTGTCGGCGTGCATCAGCACCGCCTGTTCGGTGGTCTTGTGGGTAACAAAGGGGTTGCCGTCGCGGTCGCCGCCTATCCATGAGCCGAAGCATAGCAGCGGCGGCAGCACCATTTTTTCCAGTTCGGGGTAGATGTCGTTCAGTGCGCCGCGCAGGTTGCGGTAGGTCTGCGGGATGGCCTGGAAGAGGCTGGCGTTGAAGTAGTGCAGGCCGTTGTTGATTTCGTCGTAAACCAGCGTTTTGCGCGCGCGCACTTCGTCCGATGACCACAAGAGGTCAATGAGTCCGGCGGTCTCGGCGACGGCGTGATTCCAGGCGGCGCTGTTTTCCGGCGCGTGGTCGAGTGTTTCGCAGTGGCGGTAGATTTCCTGCAAGACGTTCATCGTCGTGCGGCGGCGCGCTTCGGTCGGGTGGGCGGTGAAGACGGGGATGAAGCGCAGTTGGCCGATGAGCTCGGCAAGTTGTTCTGGGCTGAGGTCGTTATCGCGGCATTGTTGCAGGGTGTGGTGGAAGGAGCCTTCCCACAATTCGCCGCCGCACGCGCGTAACTCGGCACGCTCCTCGCGCAGTAGGTCTTCTTCGGCGAGATTGGCAAGGGCGAAGTAGAGGCTGAAGCCACGGATGACGTTTTTCAGGCGGTCGTTGTCGAGTGCGGCGATGGTGCGCATCAGCGCGGCACGCCGCTCTGCGTCGGGGTTGTTGCGCTCTTCGATAAAGCCCTGGCGCAGGTACTCGATGGTTTGCAGGGTCTCCGCGCCTGCCTGGCGTTCGATGACTTTGCCAAGCAGGTTGCCGAGCAGGCGGATGCGGGCGCGCAGTTGGTCGGGGTTGGGGGCGGTGGGCATCATGAGGTTTCTCCGTAGGTTGATGTTCGGCAGGGATAGTAAACTTTTTTTATAACTTTCTCACCGCTAAAAAAATCCCCTTTCCCCCGCATGCGAGGGGAAAGGGGATGCAAGGTGCAAACGCGCTTTATGGCTGCGCTTGTGGCTTGGCGCTTTCCGGTGCTTCTTCCGATGCCTTGGTAAAGAGGTCGCTTCTGCTGTCGCCGTAGGTGATTTTTAGCGTAAAGAATGTGCTGCTTTCGCTGGTGTCGGCGTTGTTTTTTGCTTGCAGTTCGAGAAGCTCTAATTTCGCGCTTTCTTTTTTGTCCTGTTCGTCGGTTTCTTTGATGATTTGCCCGTCTTTTTGCGTCAGGGTTTTGTGAATGGTCTGCGTCAGGGTTTTTTGTTCGGGGTCGTATTCCCAGTCAAATATCTGCTCCAGTTCGTAAAGGGTTTTATCTGCCGCATCGTAATAGCTGCGCTTTTCGCGTCCGCTATGGTCTTTTGCCAACAGCAGTTTGCGCACGGTTTTCCCTTTCCCTTCTTCGTGGGTAATCAGCCCCCAAATGCCGTAAAGCTCGCTGTCGGTGGTGATGCTTTTTTGGTGCAACTGCGCCTCCGCAGCGGGCGTCTTGGCGGCATCGGCGTAGCACGTCCCTATGACAGCGGCGGCCAATACAGCGGCAATGTGGCGAGTGATTTTTTGCATAACGTTCTCCTGTGATGCGGGTGAAATCAGGGGCGATTTTACCGCTTGCGGCGGAAATAGTCGCCCAAACGGCGATTTTCCAGCGGCATTCCCGCCTGATAGCGGGCGATGAGGCGCATCACCACCAGCCAGCAAACCGGCGCGGTAAGGATGGCTTCCGCCATGTGGCCGAGGATGATGCCACGCGGGCCGAGCAGCCACGCGCCGAGGGTAATTAGCGGCACTGCGCCGAAAATCAGCCCGGCGAAGTTGGAAGCGGTGGAATAGAAGGGGCGGCCGAGGTTGTTGTAAGCGGCGTTGATGCTAAAAATCATCCCCTTAAAGCCAAAGAGCAGCGCCGCACCGCTACAGAAAAAGCGCAGCAGGGCGGCGGCGTTGTCGTCGAGAGCAAACCAGCGCGGCAGCGGTTCGCGCAGCAAAAACAGCAGCGCCGCAACCAGCGCGACAGTCAGCCAGTTGAACTGCATGGCGGCGATGAGCGTCTGCCGCACGCGGTCAAAGCGCGCCGCGCCCGCGTTTTGCCCGACGATGGGGGCGACGGCGGCGGAAAGCGAAAAGAGCAGGGCAAAGCCGACTGGCACCAGGCGGATGATGACGGCAAAGGCGGCGACGGCATCGTCGCCAAACGGTGCCATTTGTCGCGCCGCGAAGGCGGTGGCGAGCGGGCTGGTGAGGTTGGTGAGTACCGCTGGCACGGCGATGGCGATAATCGCCGGGATGTTGAGCAACAGCAGCTTGAGGCGCAGCGGCGCGCGCAGGCGGTAGCGGTAGAGGATGACGTACCAGGCGGCAACGACGAGAACAATTTGCGCGGCAAGCGCTGCCAGCGCCGCGCCTTGCAGTCCCCAGCCGCAGGCGAAAATGAAGATGGGGTCAAGCACCGCCTGCGTTGCCGTCGCGCCAAGACTGACCAGCATCGCCAAGCGGGCGCTGCCGAGGGCAAACAGCGTGGACGTGCCGCAGTTGCCCAGCGCCAACAGCGGGATGCCGACCAAGACGATGGCGAGATAATCGGCGGCGTGTTGCAGCGTCTCGCCGTGTGCACCGAGGGCGGCGAGGATAGGCACACGCAAGAGCCAGGCGATGACGGCGAGTAGCGTCAGCAGGATGAAGCTGAAGGCGGAAGAATCCCAGGCATAGCGCGCGGCGCGGTGGCGGTCGCCGCCGCCAATGGCACGGGCGACCAGCACGGTGGTGGTGATGCCGAACGCGATGGCGACGGCGCGGATGAAATACAGCGCGGCGGCGGCAAAGCCGATGCCGGCAACAAGGCGGGCATCGCCGAGGCGGCTAATAAAGAGAATATCGACGAAATCGACGACGAAAGTGGCGAGAATGCCGACGCTACGCGCCAGCGTCATATTCAGCAAATGACGCCAAATGCTGCCGACAATAAACGGCGCGTTGGCGGGGGTAGGACTGCGGTGCATGATGATTACGGGTCAAAAAGGCGCGGATTCTAGCGCTTTTTGCGGCGATTGCTAGCCGGCAGAAAAGCGCGCGCCGCCGCCGTGTTACACTGCGCACCCACTGAATCTGTAGAAAAATTCCCCATGAACTCAACAAAATACAGCCGCAGCCTGCACGCGCACATCAGCCTCGGCACCACCTCGGACGACCGCTTCATGCCCGCCGGTTACGTCGTCGCCTTCGCGCAAAAAGACGCGCTGGTACTCACCGAAAAACTCGACGGACAAAACAACTGCCTCAACCGCCACGGCGTTTTCGCCCGCTCGCACGCAGCCCCCAGCAAACACCCCTGGGACAAACCGCTGCTTGAGCGCTGGCAGCGCATCAAAGATGACCTCGACGACCTCGAACTCTTCGGCGAAAACCTCTACGGCATCCACTCCATCGCCTACCAGCGCCTCGAATCCTACTACTACCTCTTCGCCGTGCGGCAAAACGGGCGCTGGCTCTCCTGGGACGAAGTCAAATTCTACGCCGCCCTCTTTGACTTCCCGACTGTGCCCGAACTGCCCATCACCCAGCCGCTGCGCGACATGTACCGCGACGGTATTGACGAAAACCGCCAACTTGCCGACTGGCTTGCCGCCAACCTCGGCATGAGCTGGCTTGAGTATGTGGAAACCGCCGGCGCGCTTGGCGGCTACGACCCGAAAACGGGCGCGCCCTGCTGCGAAGGGCTGGTCATCCGCAACCGCGACGGTTTTCTCACCAACAACGGCGACCTGCCAGTACAGCCGAACGAATTCGACAACCTCTGCAAACTGGTGCGCGCCAAACACGTCAAAACCGATGTGCATTGGACAAAAACCTGGCAACCCGCGACGCTGATTGACTACAACAAATACGGCTGGCACGGCTACGAGTACCAGAGAAAATAACCATGTGGACATTCCCCCATTACACCCCCGGCCAAATCCCCGACTGGATGGCACTCATCAACCGCTTTGACTGGCTCGCCGACATGGCAGGCATGCCGCAAGACCCCGAATGGCACGGCGAAGGCGACGTGCTGACCCACACCAAAATGGTCGCCGCCGCCCTCACCGCCCTGCCCGAATACCAGGCGCTGGACGAACAGGCGCAGCACATCCTCTTTGCCGCCGCCCTCTTGCACGACGTGGAAAAACGCAGCACGACCACCACAGAAGCGCAGGACGGCAAAACGCGCATCGTCTCGCCGCGCCATGCGAAAAAAGGCGAATACACGGCGCGACAAATCCTCTACCGCGACCTTGCTGCGCCCTTTGCCGTGCGCGAAGCCGTTGCCAAACTGGTGCGCTGGCACGGCCTGCCGCTGTGGGCGATAGAAAAAGAACAGCCGGCGCACGCCGCCATCGCCACCAGCCTGCAAGTGAACACCGCCTGGCTGGCAATGCTTGCCAAGGCGGACGTCCTCGGCCGCATCTGCGCCGACCAAGAAGCGCTTTTGACACAAATCGCCCTCTTCCAGGCGCTATGCGAAGAAAACCGCTGCTGGGGCGCGCCCTTTGCCTTTGCCAGCAACCACGCGCGCTACCACTACCTGAACCACCCGGACAGCACGCCGGACTACCTGCCCTACGACGATTTCAGCTGCGACGTCTATATGCTGAGCGCCCTGCCCGGCAGCGGCAAAGACACCTACATCGCCCGCCATCTCGCCGACCTGCCCGTCCTCTCGCTCGATGACATCCGCCGCGCCAACCGCATCGAGCCGACCGACAAAAAAGGCAACGGTCGCGTCATCCAGCTCGGCAAAGAACAGGCGCGCGTTTACCTGCGCACCGGCGAGAGTTTCGTCTTCAACGCCACCAACCTGACGCGCGACCTGCGCGGCAAATGGACGGCGCTTTTCGCCGACTACCGCGCCCGCATTCACCTCATCTACCTCGAAGTGCCGTGGCCGCAGCTCCTGCAACAAAACAAACAGCGCGAACACAGCGTGCCGGAAGACGTTATCCGCCACCTGCTCGGCAAACTGGAAATGCCGGGATATGACGAAGCGCATGAGGTGGCATATGTGATTACACCGCAGCAATAAAGAGCGCAACAATGCAAAGCAAATTGACGCCAAATAAAGATGAGCGGCAAAGCGGGCGGTCGCTGATATAGCAATAAATAAAGGCGATACGGCTTAAAACAAAAAGCGCTGCCCAAAAATTTATTACCGCCAGCGAGGTGCCGCCGCTGATATGGGCAATAATCACCGCCGCGGCAAATGGCGGGAAAATCTCATAACTGTTTTGCTGTGCCGCATTTGCCCGCTGCGCTTTGCCGGTAGCGCGGGCGAGCAAATCGCGCGGGTTGTGATTGTCGGCGGCGGTAAAACCGGCGAGGCGCTTGGCATAAGCCGCACAAAATAGCGGCAGAAAAATGGTGATAAAAACGCACCAATACGCGAAAGTCATAACACACTCCTCAAATAATAAAAGCTAAGAAAAACATCATCGTAGGCCAAAAACGGTTGGTTTGCAAGACGATACACAAACCGCTACACTCAGGCCACGGGAAGCGCCGTTTGCACGATATGGTTTTTTCTCCTTTGCTCATTAGAGGCAGGCGGTGCTTCCCACCTTTTTATGCCGCTTACGGCTTGGTCATAGCGCAGCCCTGCTTGTCAATAAAGCGCCATTTGCCGCTGTTGCCTTGGCGTACAGCTGCCCAGCCATCAATGTAATTATGCGCTTCCCAATAACGGGGGCTAACGATTTCATTTCCTTGTGCATCAATAAAACCATATTTGATAACGCTCCTGGATGGACTGCGCGGATCAGGATCATATGTCTTGAACGCTTTGCCAATCCGTGCGCGCCCTTCATGAAAAAGGCCGTTGTGCGTATAAATGAACGGCGTTCTTTCCTTGCCCTGCGCATCAATATAACCTGCGCCTACACCGCTTCTATATACCGGAATCAGCGGCGCATCTTCGGCAAAAGGATAAAATACGCCGCCTTCTTCAGTTATTTCGACTGAATAGAATGGGCCAGCAAGTTTTTCTTCCGCCTGATTAACCAAATACCAGACATAGTTGTCTTCTCTTTTGAGTGCTACCCCATTGCGGTAGGCTGTCATTTCTGGCTGCATATCTTCTTTTCTATTGAAGACCACATGGTTCATAATGACTATATTCTCTATTTGTCGTCGTTCGATTTCCTTTGCACGTTGTGCATCGCTCATGGCATTCCAGGCTCTCTTCTGTGCCTTGCGCTCTCTTTCTTCCTTGCGCAACTGTTGTAATCTCTCACCTGTGAGTGGCTTGCCAGATAAATCATAAAAATCTGCATACTCGCTACCCTGCTTTTCTGCCATGAGATAGCTGTCATAAGACAATATGTGCCGATAGTGCGGCATGATTTCTTTGCCTGTCTGGTCAATCATGGTGTATTGCGTGTATTTTTCTAAACCGACCTCGGCAATTCCCTATTGAAAGGGTTTTGCGCTGTCATAGATGAAAGGAATGACGATGTTGTTCTGGCGGTCAATGTAACCAAATTTCCCACTGTGTGGATCTTGTGCGGCTGCCAATCCTTCAGAAAAACTGTCTAAATACGCAGCGCGCATGGGAATGGCAATATTGCCATGAATGTCAATAAAACCCCATTGTTCCCGATATTTTATCCGTGCCAGACCATCATCAAAATCTTCCACATCATCAAATTCCATCGCTGAAAAAGGTGCAGGACAACGCCCCAGATCATATTGCAGGGTATCTTTATTTATTACCAACCAAGCACTCAATAAGACTACTACCGGAATAGCAACTATCACCAATAATTTTTTGTTCTTCATAAAACCGTCCTAATTAATTGCGAAAAAAAAGAATCTTGATTTAATGTATGCATAGATAGCCTGGCATTACGATAAATGGATATTCAATATTTATTTCAAATCCTCAAGAACAAAGCGCTCCCATTTTTCCGCCGCCTTTTTAACCGCCTCCTGATGGCGCTTGCTTTCTTCTATTTGCTCGGCAATGAATTTTTTTAGGCAGGATTGATAGCGCGCCGCATCTTGCCGGTATTTTTCCGCGTCGCGTTCGGAATTAAAACGCGATGGTTTGTAAGGCTTGCTGCATGAATGTGAAGGGGTAAATCCATTGCCATGTGCCAGGGTGGCAGCGCTAATGTACAGCAATGACAAAACGATTTTTTTCATAAGAACTCCGGTTATCGCGATAAAAACATTGCCCCGACTGGCGCCGGGGCTTGTGGGGGAATTTAGAGAATGTCAGTAAGCGGAATTTTGCCGCAGTCGTCGGTCTCGCCAACGCGCACTTTGCGCAGGTAGCATTCGCGAATGGCGGTTGCCGGTTGCAAGATGGCGAGGTTTTCTTTCAGCTTTTTGATGGCGTAGTCGGGTTTGTAGGCGACGGACAGCACGGCGATTTCGTCGTCGTCGGTTTTGACTTGCCCCAGGTAGAGGTATTCGCCGAGGCGGAAATCCGGGGCGTCGATGCGGGCGTATTCGTCGTTGAGGTTGAGGGTGGTGCTCATGGTTTTGCTCCGTTGTTGAAAGGAACTCTCATTTTCGCCGCATCCGCCGCGGTTGTCATGGTTTTTTGCCCGCCGCCTGCGCCGGCCGAGTCAGGAAATTTTATAATGTCGCCCAGTCATCCCCCCAACCACCATGAATTTACGAGGTTTTGTCATGAGTCTTTTACACGATACGTTCCGCCGCCTGGATACGTCCCGCCTGCCCACGCCCTGCTATGTGGTCGATGCTGCGCTGCTTGAGCGCAATTTGCAACTGCTCGCCCGCGTGCAGGCGGAAAGCGGCGCCAAGGTGCTGCTGGCGCTGAAAGGGTTTGCGATGTTTCATTTTGCCCCGCTGATTTCGCGCTATCTCTCCGGCGTCTGCGCCAGCGGCCTGCATGAGGCGAAGCTCGGCCGCGAGTTTTTTGCCGGCGAGGTGCATACGTTTTCCGCCGCCTACCCGCCCGCCGATATGGCTGAAGTGCTGGCGCTTTCCGACCACGTCATTTTTAACTCTTGCAATCAATGGGAACGTTTCCGCGAGCAGGCGCTTGCCGCCGCGCAACGCAAACCGCTCGATTTCGGCCTGCGCATCAACCCGCAGCAGTCCGAAGGCACGGTCGCCATTTATGACCCCAGCGCCCCCGGCTCACGCCTCGGCATCATCCGCGGTCAACTGCGCACCGATTCGCTCGACGGCATCAGCGGTCTGCATTTCCACAATCTCTGCGAGCAGGACGTCGCGCCCTTGCGCCGTACCATCGCTGCGGTTGAGCGCCAATTCGGCGACATCCTGCCGCAAATGCGCTGGGTGAATTTTGGCGGCGGGCATCACATCACCCGCGAAGGTTACGCGGTGGACGAACTCATCGCCCTCATCCGCGAATTCCGCGAGCGCTGGAACGTGGAAGTTTTCATCGAGCCGGGCGAAGCGATAGCGCTGGGGACGGGCGTTTATGTCACGGAAGTTTTGGACATCACCTGGAACCACATGAACCTCGCCATTATCGACGGCTCCTGCACCGCGCACCTGCCGGACGTGCTGGAAATGCCCTACCGGGCGGACGTCCTCGGTGGCGCGATGCCACGCGAGCGCGCCTACACCTACCGCATCGGCGGCCTGACCTGCCTGGCTGGCGACATCATCGGCGATTACAGCTTCGATACGGCGCTCAAAGTCGGGCAGCGGCTGGTGTTCATGGATATGTCGCACTACACCATGGTGAAAACCAACACCTTCAACGGCGTCAAACTGCCCGCCATCGTTGCCTGGGACAGCCGCACGGATGAGCTCACCACCGTGCGCGAGTTCGGCTACGAAGACTTCAAAACCCGGCTGTCGTGAGGAAGAGAGCATGAAAATCGGCGTTCATAGCGACCTGCACACCGAATGTAGCCTTTGCACCATCAGCAATTTAAGCGAGCTGGATGTTCTCGTCCTCGCTGGCGACATTGGCGACTCGACCACCGTGCCGCTTTTCTTCGATTACCTGCGGCGCAAAGCGCCAAAACTGCCGGTGCTTTACGTCCTCGGCAACCACGAATACTACGGCTTCGCCCTGAACGAAGGGAAAGACGTCTATCGCAGCATCAGCCAAAAATACGACGTTACCCTGCTCGACGACGACAGCACCATGATTGACGGCGTGCAGTTTATCGGCTCAACCCTGTGGACGGATTTCAGCCTCGGCGGCGATGCCGACGCTTCGATGGAATGGGCGGCGCGCAGCCTGCCGGATTTCCGCGAAATCTACGACAAAAAAGGCCGGCCGCTCACCCCGGAAAGTATGCGCGAACAGCACCAAATCAGCCGCGCCTACATCGAAACCGCGCTTGACCCCGATGCGCGGTCGCGCGTGGTCATCAGCCACTTCCTGCCGCGCGTCGAACTCGTCGCCAAGCGCCACTACAACCCGGCGGTCGGTCTGCTGCATTCCGCCTACTGGACGACCCACCTGCCGGAAATCACCGAGCGCGCCAATATGTGGATTTACGGCCACAGCCACGACAACATCAGCACCCTCATCGACAGCACCCGCTTCGTTTGCAACCAGCGCGGCTACTCGCGCCGCTACGACGCGGCCGAACAGCGCGATTACAACCGCGAACATTACGTGTTGATTTAATCGCCCGTCGCAGGCGCAGAAAAAATCCCCGGTCATGCCGGGGATTTTTATTACAAGCAAAGCGCTTAGCGGATGATTTTGCTGCCGAAGTAGCCGCCGAGCGTACCGGCTGCCGCGCCATAAACGGTGCTTTCGGCGTCATGACCAACCGCGTTGCCGATACCGGCACCGATGGCGCCGCCAATCAGGGCGTTGTTCACTTCGTTCGGCTGATTGGCGTAGCTGCTGTGGCGGCTGCCGATGATGTCCTGGCCGATGCTGCTCGGCCCTGCCATCACGCCCATCGGCGCCGGCGCTTGTGCCTGTAGCGGGGCTTCCATGCGCGGCTGCGTGGTTGTGCAGGCGGCGAGCAGGGTGAGAGTTGCGAGTGGGAGGAGAATTTTCATGTTCGTTCCTTGGCTTAGGGGTGGATAGAGTTGAGGCGCACAATTTTACAATGTTTTCTGATGGATTTGCCGCGCGTCATCTTCGTGTCGTGGTTTTTCTTTTACCGCGAATTTACAATTCGCCGCGCGGCGAACCACTTACGCGCGCCATCACCTGGGAACAGGTCGCCGCCGCCCTATCCGTCAAAACCCTCGCCACCATCACCGCCTTCCAGCAAGCACAATCATGAAAACTCTCCGCCGCTTCCTCCACCTCATCGCGCCTTACTGGTTCAACCGCCGCAACACAACCGCCTGGCTGCTGCTCGCCGCCGACACCGCCTGCACCCTCATTCTGATACTCATCGGCGTCTGGATCGTGCAATGGGACAAACGCTTCTACGACGCCCTGCACGACATGAACGGCAGCATCCTGCCCGCGCTCGTCATCGAATACCTCGGCTACCTCGGCCTTGTCGTCGCCTGGATGAACGCCGGCGAATGGCTGCGCAAGCGCCTCATCATCCATTGGCGCGAGCAGATGAGCGAACAATTCCACCAAGCCTGGCTTGCAGACCACAAACACTACCGCCTGCAACTGACCGGCGAGCCGGACAACCCCGACCAGCGCATCGCCGAAGACATCGCCCTGCTTGCCAGCCAAAGCCTGGAACTGGTGCGCTCCTTCATCTCGAAAAGCATCACCCTCATCACCTACCTCGGTATCCTCTACGGCCTCTCCGGCGTGCAAACCTTCACCCTCGCCGGGCACGAAATCACCATCCACGGCTACCTCATCTGGATAGCGCTTGCCTACTCGCTGCTCACCACCTGGCTCGGCCATCTCGTCGGCGGCAAATTGCAAGCGCTTAACGTTGAGCGCCAGCATCGCGAGGCCGACTACCGCGCGACGCTACTGCGCATCCGCGACCACAGCGAACAAATCGCCCTCTACCGTGGCGCCCCCGCCGAACAGGCGCGGCTGGAACAGCGCTTTGCCCACATCAAGACCAACTGGCGCGCGCTCATCGACCGCGAATACTGGTTCGGCATGTTCTACGCGAGCTACGTGCGCATCAGCATCTTCATCCCGATTTTCGCCACCCTGCCGATGTACCTTGCCGGCAAACTCAGCTTCGGCGACATCATGCAAACCCGCGCCGCCTTCGCCCGCGTGCAGGACGGCTTCGGCTGGTTTTTGGACGTGTACAAACAGCTCATCGTCTGGGCAGCGGTGGTAGAGCGCCTCGCCCGCTTCCAGGAAGCACTCGAACAACTGCCCGCAAGCGAAGCCCCCGCCCCCAGCGGCGACGCGCTGCACACCGAAGACTTGAGCCTCACCACCGCCGACGGTAAAGCGCTGCTGACCGGACTTAACCTGTACGCGCGCGCGCCCGGCTGGCTGCTGCTCGATGGCGCAAGCGGCATTGGCAAAACCACCCTGCTGCGCACCCTCGCCGGCATCTGGCCGTATTACCGCGGGCGGTATTCTCTCCCCTCCCCCCGTGGGGGAGGGGCAGGGGGCACCCATGAAAAAGGCGAAAGCCTTTTTCATGGGGACGCCGGGGGTGGGGTTCATCCGCATACCTCGCAAGAACTCCCTCCCCCTGTGGGGGAGGGCTGGGGTGGGGTTAGCCCGCATACCGCGCGGCCCAATAGCGCTCCCATCTTAAGCCTTCCCCAACGCCCCTACCTGCCGCACGACACCCTGCGCGCCAACCTCTGCTACCCTGCGCGCGACGGCATCGACGACGCCATCCTCAAAGCAGCGCTTGCCCAAGTCGGCCTCGCCCACCTTGCCAGCGAACTCGACTGCGAAGACGCCTGGGGCAACCGCCTCTCCGGCGGCGAACAGCAGCGCTTGAGCCTCGCCCGCGCCCTCATCGCCCGCCCGCAACTGCTCTACCTCGACGAAGCGACCAACCAGCTCGACGACGCTTCCGCCCGCGAGCTCATCCAAACCCTGCAAGCTGCGCTACCCGATACCCTTTGCCTCGCCATCAGCCACCAACCGGCAATCAAAGCGCTGTTCCCGCAGCAGATAGACCTCAACCGCTACCGCCCTGCCCTACCCTAACGGGCAAAAAAATCGCCACCGGCACTCCGGTGGCGATGTTGTAAGAACCGCGCTCACTCATCCTTCGACTTAAGCGGACAAGTGCTAATGCCAAACAGCGCATAAAGCGGGCAGAAGCGGACGAAAGCAGTCGCCAGCGGAACGATGCCGAGCCAGCCCCACCAGCCAATCACGCCAAACAGGGCAAGGGCAATCAGCAAAACACCGATAACGATGCGCGCGCTTTTGTCGATAAGACCAATATTAGTTTGAAATTTCATGGTTTTCTCCAGTTGTTGTGAAGGGATTAGCGATTCCACGGCATTTTGGCGAGCAGCAGCGCCATGCCGCAAAAGCCGCTGACGCCGGCGAAAATCAGCCCGCCGCCGACCAGGGCGCAGAGCCAGTAAAACCACGGCGAGACACCAGCGCCCAGCGCCGCGCCGAGAACGACCAGCGAACCGGCGGCGATATGCACCTGTCGTTGCATTTCCAGCGGCTGACTGTGGTCGCGGATGACCGGCAAACCCGCGCGCTTCCACGCTTCAATGCCGCCGTCGAGCAGGTAAGCGGCGACATCGGCGCGCACGCTGGCGCGCAGTTTGTCCGCCTGCTGTTTGGTGCGCTGTCCCAGGCGGCAATGAAAGATGACCGGCGCGACAAACTGCCCTGCCTGCAAAGCGGCAACGTCCACGCGCTGCGCGCTGGCGATGCGTTCGCGCGCGTATTCGTCGGCGCCGCGGATATCGACCAGCGTTGCGCCACTTGCGAGCAGTTCTTGCGCCTCGGTAGCGGTGATGTTTTTCATGCGATTCTCCTGCTATGGACAAAAAATGGTTTTCAGCGTGCCGATTAGCTGCGCGACCTCGGGATGGTCGATGCGGTAATAAAGCGTCTGCGCCTCGCGGCGGAAGGTAATCAGCCCCTCCTCGCGCATCCGCGCCAAATGCTGCGACAGCGCCGACTGGCTCAGGGCGATTTGCGCCTGCAATTCGCCAACGCTCATCTCGCCCGCCTCCAGCAGCAAACACAGCACCAGCAGGCGGTGTTCATTGGCAAGGGCGCGCAACCATTGCGCCGCTTTTGCCGCACCTTCGGCGTAGAACTGCGCTTGCTTGTCTGATTCGCTCATCAGGATTCCTTAGTTCTTAGGTTTGCTAATTTAGCAGATTCTAATATTAAAGCAAACCGCCGTTTACGGCGAATTGTCAAACCAAGTGCAACACCTCATCAAAATACACCTCATGAGGT
>CAUVOF010000062.1:0-14110 GCA_963553325.1 uncultured Cardiobacterium sp. | reverse complement strand
CGCATCCGCGCCGCGCGCAGCTTCCTCGTCGTCCACCTGCACGAACTGCGCCGCATCAGCGGCCAATACCTCGCCGACATCGGCAACCCCGGCCACGCCGAACAACAAAACCGTTTCCACACCCTGCTTGCCGACAGCGAGCAGAGCTTCAGCGCCCAGCACCTGCAACTGACCAGCCAGCAACAAGAACAGCTTGATACCCAAATCCAGGTACTGCGCCACCAACTCAACACGGAAAAACAACCATGAGCGACAACATCGGACAACCCCCAGCCACGACGACAACAACCCTGCCCACCCACCTCGAACCGGCACGGGTGCAGCAACTTGCGCAAACGCTCGACATCACCGACACCAACAGCATCCTCAACTTCGGCGCCGCCGCACAAAAACAGCTAACTACCGTCGCCGACACCATGCTGACCGACATCAAAAGCGAAGACGCGGGCAAAGCGGGCGAGCTGCTTACCAACATGGTCGGCCTCTTGCGTGGCTTCCAGGGCGCCGAGCTGAAAGTGCAAGAAAAACCGTCATTTTTCTCGCGCCTGATGGGCAAAGCGCGACCGCTCACCACCTTCCTGCAAAAATTCGATACCATCAGCGAACAGCTTGACCAAATCAGCAACGCCCTGGAAGGACACAAACAAAAACTGCTGGTGGACATCAAATCGCTCGACAAACTCTACGACGCCAACCTCGACTACTACCGCGAACTCGAATACCACATCGCCGCCGCCGAGACCGTCCTCGCCGATACCGACCAAAGCGCGCTGCCAGCACTGGCAAAAGAAGCCGAAGACGGACAAATGGAAAGCGCGCAGCGTCTGCGCGACGCACAAATGCAACGCGACGAACTCGACCGCCGCCTGCACGACCTGCGCCTGACCAAACAAGTATCAATGCAGGCACTGCCGAGCATCCGCATGGTGCAAGAGAACAACAAAGGACTGGTCAGCAAAATCAACACCACCCTGGTCAATACCGTGCCGCTGTGGCGACAACAACTCGCCCAATCCATCGCCATCTACCGCTCTGGCGAAGCAGCGACCGCCCTCAAACAAAGCAGCGATTTGACCAACGAACTGCTCACCACCAACGCCGAAAACCTCAAACTGGCGAACCGCGAAAGCCGCACCCAACTAGAGCGCGGCGTCTTTGACATTGGCGCGGTCGAAAAAGCCAACCAAATGCTGATAGAGACCATCGAAGAAAGCATCCAAATCCACGAAGCCGGCCGCCAACAGCGCGCCGAAGCCACCGCCAAACTGCAAGCCGCCGAAGAAGCACTCAAACAAAGCCTCAAAGCAGCCGCACAAAAACCCGGAGGTCCCGCATGATACGAGACCTCATCGACCGCCTTTGCAACAGCCTGAAAAACAGCAACCTCGGCTTGGGCCCGCGTACCTTGGGCGTCAAATTTGCGCAGGACAGCCTGCTTGCCCACCACAGCCGGCACAACCTGCTCGAACGCAGCACCCTGCGCGTCGCGCCGGGACAAATCGCCTACCTCATCATCAACGGCCGACAAACCCCGATGAGCGGCCCCGGCGACCATCAACTGGACCCGGATAGCATCCCGCAAGCGGAAACCGCCGACATCCTCTACATCAACCTGGCAGAGAGTGCGACCCGCCCCTGGCAAAGCCAGTACCAACCCTCGCAGCGCCGCCTGAACCAACCGCTGCTCGGCAGCTACACCTTGAGCATCGAAAACCCGGACACCTTCTGCCGCACCCTCATCGACAACCAAGCCCTCGAACTCGACGACAGCTACATCGACCAAGTCATCGGCTTCATCATCGACCAAATCCTGATGGACGAAAAAATCAGCGCCGATGACATCGACTACCAAACAGAAGCCCTGCAAAATTTCCTCAAGGCACGCCTGCGTCCGCACATCACCGCCCTCGGCCTCAAATTGCACGACCTGCGCATCGCCCGCAGCGCCGCGCCCCCGCACGCACAAAGCGCTGCCCCGCACCCTGCCACCGTCATGCCCGAACCCACCCCGACCTACGCCCGCGACCTGGCGCCGCCGCCCGCCGCCAAAAACACCGCCGCCAAAAACGACGAGCCGCGCGCCCCACTGGGTCAGGACAAAATCTACTACCGCGTACATCACGGCCAACAAATCGGGCCGTTAAGCGCCTTGGACATACAAAAACTCATCGACGAAGGACAAATCCTCGCCAAAGACCTGCTCTGGCAAAAAGGCATGACCGCCTGGCTGCCTGCCGACGCCTTCGACCTCTTCAACTGGGACTGAACACCACAAGGAAAGCACCATGCCCGGACGCAACGCCCGCCCCAACCACCCCCTGCGCCTCGCCGTACTATTCGCCCTTGCCGCCATCCCCGCCGCCCGCGCCCAAGACGCCACCGCCGGTCTCTACATCTGCCCCGCGCCCGGCGGCATGAACAACATCGTCAGCAAACCCACCGGCGACAACTGCCGCCCCTACGAAAAAGGCGCGCTCGGCGGCAATAATTCCGCCCCGGCAAGCGCACCAGCAGCACAGCCGCAGCCAGCCAAAAAAGCGGCAGCGACGCCGGCGGCAAGCACCAAACCCGCAACCAAACCACAAAAAAGCGGTGGTTTTACCTGGGACGAAGGCGACAGCAAAGCCGCAGACAACGCAGACAAAACACCTACCAGCCCGGCGACAACCACGACAACCACAAACAGCCTCTTTCCGCCCGCGCCCAACTATAGCAGTGACCCGCGCGGCGGCAGTTACTACCGCGACCTTGGCATCCGCCCCGGCAAACCCGGCACCGCCGCTGCCGCCGTTCCCGCCAGCAGCGCGCCCAAACCGGCAGAACCGCCGCCCGAAGAAAAAACCGTCGCCACCGTTACCAACAGCGGCAAACAAATCTGGGTCTGCCCGCAACTGGATGGCACGCCAACCATCATCGAAACCGACACCCCGCCGGAAGGCAACTGCCAGCCGCTTGGCCGCAAAGGCGGCGAAGTATCCGCCCCGGCACTGCCCGCCCCCAACCGCGGCAAACCGCTGGTCGGCTACACCCCAGGCGACAACGAAGAAGTCGCGCAAGACATCTACAAATGCTTCGACAGCGACGGCAGACCCAACTTCGTCCCCGCCAACAAACGCGACCAATACCGTGGTTGCACCTTCTTCTCGCGTTCCTACAGCGGCGCCAAACAAGAATTCCGCCAGCAGGCAACCCAACAAAGCCAAAGCATCGAAGCGCTTGCCGCCGCTGGCGTACAAAAAAACAACCCGCAAGCGGCAAGTGGCGGCCCCGGCCTACAATGCACCGGCGCGGGCAGCATCGCCTTTAACGGCGAGACGCGCGAATTCAACTGCGCCACCCGTTCCTTCGACTACACCCCCGGCACCAGCGGTGGTGAAGCCCGCCTCGGCAACCAGCAAACCAGCATCGCCGCGCACAACCTCGACTACCTCAATACCCAGGGCAGTTGCGGCGGCACCGTTACCAGCGAAAACGGCCGGGTCTTCCACCTGGAGCCGACCAAAGACTGCCCGCAAAACTACATCATCGAAGCCGAGCGCATCGCCGCCAAAGTTCGCAACGAACTTAACATCAACGTCAGCGGTGCCTTCCGCGAACGTCAGCGCAACCTGCGCGGGCAAATCAACCAAATCGCGCGTGAAATCGGCGTCGATCCCTTCTTCGTGCACGCCATCATTTCCGCCGAATCCGCCTACCGCCCCGATGCCCGCTCACACGCTGGCGCGATGGGTCTGATGCAGCTCATGCCCGGCACCGCACGCCGCTTCGGCGTAACCAACGCCTACAACACCGGGCAGAACATCACCGGCGGTACCACCTACCTGAAAATCCTGCTGGAAGAATTCGGCTCAATGGAACTGGCAGCGGCGGGCTACAACGCCGGCGAAGGCAACGTGCGCAAATACGGGCGCAAAATCCCGCCATTCATCGAAACCCGCGCCTACGTGCCGAAAGTCATGGAATATTACCGCCGCTACAAAGCCAACCCGTCCGAGATTGGCTTATGACGCAGCAGGCGCTAAAACGTCCTCACAAAGCGGGGCAGGGCAGGGCAGGGGGGGGAATCCCAATCCTCTTCACCTTGCTCGCTCTTACCCTGCCTGCACACGGTAAAAGCTGCGGCACCGTCGTTTTCAAAGGCAAAAAAACCAACATCGCTTGCAGTGTCGCCCTGCCCAACGGCAAACGCAAAACACCGCCGCCCAAAGCGGCGAACAGCATCATCCCGCCCATCCAACTACCCGGCGACCCGCCGCCTGCGCCCGTTGCCGCTGCCGCGCCCGCTGTAACCGCTGAAGCGTCGGCGACAGGGCGCTGCTACGCGACCCTGACCATCAACGGACAAAAACGCCGCATCCAACAAAGCTGCCCGCTGTTGCCGCTCAAACCGTTGGCACCGGTCGCCATCGCCGAACCCAGCGGCGAATTCAAAACCCGACAAAACGAACACAAAGCGCTCATCAACCAACTCGCCGCCAAATACCAAATCGACCCCGCCCTGGTGCATGCCGTGGTCAGCGTTGAATCCGGCTACCGCAGCGACGCCGTTTCCGGCAAAGGCGCGGTCGGGCTGATGCAGCTGATGCCCGGCACCGCCGGCGACATGAACGTTACCAACCCCTACAACCCGGCGAACAACCTCGAAGGCGGCATCAAATACCTCAGCCAACAACTACAACGCTTCCAAAACACCGAACAGGCACTCGCCGCCTACAACGCCGGGCCGCAAAGCCTCATCCGCTACCGCGGGCAAATCCCGCCTTACCAAGAAACGCGCCAATACATCCAGCGCGTCATGCACTACAAAAACCGCTACCAGAACGACTGGCAGCAGCACATCAAATAGGAACCCCATGAACAAAATCCTCATGAGCCTCGCCCTCGCTTTCGCCCCCGGCTTACCTGCCCACGCCGAAGAAAACATCCTCGACGCCGAAAACGCCATCAAAAACGGTGCGCCGCTCGCGGCCTACCAGCATCTCGCGCCGCACCCGCTCTACCCCTACCTCGAAGCACGCGCCTACCGCGACAACCTCGCCAGCATGCCGACCGCGACCCTCGTCGCCTTCCTGAAGAAATACCCGAACGACCCCTTCAGCACCGCGCTCGCCAAACAAGCCTACCCGCTGTGGGCGGCGGGCGGCGAATACGACGCCATCATCCAAAGCTACAGCCCCGGCTTTGCCGACGAAGCACTCGAATGCCAATACCGCCTGGCACTGCTCAATCGCGGCAAAAACCGCGAAGCCACGCAAAACAGCGACAAACTGTGGGAAAGCGAAAAAAGCCTCGGCGCCGAATGCAACACCCTCTACGACCGCCTCGCCCACAGCGGCCACATCAAACCGGCGCAACACGCCGAACGCTTCCGCCTGGCGATGGCGAACAACAACCGCCTCATTGCCTCCTACCTCGCGGGCAACCTGCAAGGCGCCGCCGCCCAAGCCGCACAAACCTGGCTGGACATCGACCAGAACACCCTGCCGATAGAAAGCGCTTACAGCCTCAGCGACCCCGACTGGCGTAGCGCCCTGCTCGCACAACAACTGGGCAAACGCCTGAAAAAAGACCCGGTCGCGGTCGCACAAGCGACTACCGCGGCGACAATGGGCTACATCAGCCGTCCCAAAGACGCCGGCCGCCTCTACAACCCCTTAGTACGCAAACTGGCGCAGGCGGACGACCCGAACACCCTCACCCTGTGGAATGCCATCCCTGCCGGCGAACACGACGACAATGCCACCTACGACCTCATCGCCTACGAACTGCGCCGTGGCGACTGGCGCGGCCTGCCCGGCCACCTCGGCAAACTGGGCAAAGAAGCGCAGGACAAAGCCGAAATCCAATACTGGATGGGCAAAGCGCTGGAAAAAAGCGGCGACCGTAGTGGCGCCGACCGCCATTATCGCCGCGCCGCCAGCCAGCGCGACTTCTACGGCTTCCTTGCCGCGGAAAAACTCGGCATCGCGCCCAGCTACCACGACCGTCCGGTAAGCCGCGACCGCCACTACGCCGCCGTGGTTGGCCAGCCCGCCGCCTACCGCGCCCGCATCTTCCGCAACCTCGGCGACGACGCCCGCGCCAGCCAAGAATGGCAGTCACTGCTGAAAACCCTCAGCCCGGAAGAAAGCGCACAAGCGGCGCTCTATGCCAGCGAAATCGGCTGGGGCGTGCAGGCGGTGATTACCCTGGGCAAAAGCAAAAACTACGACGCGCTCGCCCTGCGCTTCCCCACCAGCTACGAAAACCGCGTGCGCCAACTGGCGAGCCGCCACGGCATCAGTCCCGCCAAAATATTCGCCATCATCCGCAAAGAAAGCATCTTCCAGCCCGCCATCACCTCAAAAGCAGGGGCGATTGGCCTGATGCAAGTCATGCCGGCGACCGCTAGCCACACCGCCAGCAAAAACGGCATCCCCTACAGCGGCAAATGGCAACTGACCGAACCCGACACCAACCTCGAAATCGGCAGCCAGTACCTCGCCGACCGCCTAAGCGAATTCGGCCACCTCGCCTACGCCGCCGCCGCCTACAACGCCGGCCCCTCGCGTGTGAACAAATGGCGCGCAGAAAACCCCGGCTTGCCGCTGGACGAATGGATAGCGCAAATCCCCTTTACCGAAACGCGCGACTACGTCAAGCGCGTCCTCGAATACGAAAAAGTTTACGAATACCGCCTTGGCATGCCACCAGTCAGCTACGGCAGCGGCGGCGTCCGCCTGTGGTAACAGCCCCGTAGGTTAAGACCGTAGCCCCCCGCCGTTCAAACCATAGAAAACCATGAACCCCAAGCCTCAAATACGGTTCATCACAACATCGCAAAAACTACTGGCAAGCGCGGCAATCCTGCTGCTGCTTGCCCTACAGGGCTACATCGTCGGCAGGCACGACGGCCTCACCCTGCTGCTCATCCTGCTGACCACCCTGATTATCTGGGTGATGACCGCCTCGCTTTGGTACAGCAAGCGGCAAATCTTCAACCTCTACCTCAAAGACGCCTCCTTCCTGCAGCGCCTCATCAAAAAACGCAACACCCCCTGGCAAATCCTCGCATGCACCGTGCTTGCCGTCCTGCTGAGCATCCTCTTTGTCATCACCACCAAAGGCATCATCCTGAGCCACGGCTACACCGTCCTCTTTACCGCCCTCTTTGCCTACAACCTCATCTACAAACTCGCCCGCGCAGAACAGCGAACGGTGAACATCGCCCTCATCGACAACAACCTGAACGAACACCTGGCAAAACACGGTAGCCTGCTGCTCACCATCTTCATGCCGGCGCTGCTGCTCAACCTGCTGCTGACCCTGCTCTTTAGCGGCTACGACACCGCCGAATTCATGCGCAGCGGCATCAATTTTGAGAACTTCATCGACTACGCCGAGCACGACAGCATCATGGGAAACGGCCACAACCCCTACGGCAGAAAAATCGTCAATGCCTTCCTGCTGCTGGACAAACTGCGCATCGCCCTGGGCAAATTCATCGCACAAGACCTCTTTCACATCCACAGCTACTGGCTGTTTTACCTCATCATCGCCATCTCGAACTTCATGAAACTGATGTTCTTCTCCTGGGCATACATCCTGCTGCTGCTCGGCCTGGAAAAACTTCTGCCGCCCTACGACAAAAAACCACCCATTCAAGAGGAAACACCATGAAAACACTGACCAAACTCATCGCCCTGGTCGGCCTCGCCTTCGGCGCGAAAATCGGCTGGGACAACGGCGGCAAAGACATGGCACAAAACGCCGCCTACGACTTCGCCGAAGACAAATTCAAAGGCAAGGCGCAGCAACAAATCAAAAACTTGCGCAAAGAACTCGCCAAAAAAGACCAGCACATCGCCGAACTCGGCAAACAACTCAAACAACTGAGCCAAGAAAACGAACAACTGCAAGCCTACAAAGCAGAAGCCGAGAAGAAAAAAGACAGCCTGCAGCGCATGTTTGGCGAAGACGAACAAAAATAACCCCGCCATTTCTAACCCAACCCGCACAAAACCATGAACAAACGCAACACCCTAACCCTCATCATCTGCGCGCTTCTTCTCATCACCTGCAGCAGCAACAAGCCGCGCCCCAACATCACCCTCGAAAGCGAACAGCCGGACGCCATCGACCACACCCCGGCGCCGCTGCCACACATCAAACTGCCCATCGGCAACCAATGGAACACCTGGCACTGTCAGCAAGGCAGCTTCGACACCCGCTACGCCGACAGCAGCAAACGACACTTGCAACTGCGCTACCAGGGCGGCGAACACAGCCTCGAACAACGCCCCGGCGACAACCCCGCCACCTACGAAAACGGACAAATCGCCTTCCACAGCGACGGCCAAACCGCCGTCCTCGCCCGCCCCGCATCCGCCACCATCGTCTTGAGCGGCTGCCGTCCGTAAATCGCATCTATGCCCCTCGACATCCATTACGAAGACCCGGACATTTTCGTCATCAACAAACCCGCCGGCTTGCTTTCCGTTCCGGGGCGGGGCGAAGAAAAATACGACAGCGTACAAAGTCGCTGCCAACAATTCGCACCGGCCGCGATGGCGGCGCACCGCCTCGACATGGCAACCAGCGGCCTGTTGCTTATCGCCAAACACAAAGCCGCCGAACGCCATTACAAACAAGAATTCGCCGCGCGCCGCGTTGAGAAGCGCTACATCGCCGTCGTTCACGGCGACATCGGCAGCGATGCCGGCGATATCGAATACCCGCTTATCACCGACTGGGAACGGCGCCCACGGCAAAAAATCTGCTACCAACACGGCAAAGCGGCGCATACCAGCTACCAAGTGCTGGCGCGCAACGGCACGACCACCCGCGTCGCCCTTACCCCGCACACCGGGCGCAGCCACCAATTGCGCGTTCACCTTGCCGCCATTGGCCACCCCATCCTCGGCGACGAGTTTTACGCTGAAGAAAACCCGCCCGCCGCGCCGCGGCTATTACTGCACGCGGAAACCCTCGCCGTTGCCAATCTGCACGGAATCTTGCAACGATTTCACCTTGCCCCCGCCTTCTGAAGCAGGGCATAACCCGCTATAATTTCGCGGCTTTTAACTATCCCCTAACCAAAAGGAAAGCCCATGAAACTGAACCAACTGACACTCGCCGTCCTCGCCGCTACTGGCCTACTCGTCGCCTGCTCGGATGAACCGAAAAAACCGGCAAAAAACACGAATACCGAAGAAAAAGCCAGCACCGAGCCGCAAAGCAAAGATATAGAAGTGGTCAAACCAGCAGAAGATGGCCTCGCGCAACAAGCAGAAGAGCGCTACCGCGGAACCGCGAGCTTGGTCAATGAGGTTTACCAAAAAATGTACGGGCAGAACCCGTTGAGCGGTTTGAAAAAATACCAAACCGACATTGCCGACTATCAGCGCGGCGACAACGGCGCGACCGCTACCAGCAGCGTAACCATCGAATTCGCGCCGCATCTCTACAAGGGCGAAATTACGCCGATTACCCTCAAGAGCCTCGACACCATCACCTATAACCAAGAATTATTGAGCCAAGGCATCGTCGCCCGCGTTGAAGGAAAGCTCGACCTCGATAACCTTGACGACGCGAAAAAATTCCTCAAAGCACAATTTAATACCAGCGACGACAATATCGACAAACTCGTCAGCGCATTAAAACACGTCAAAGTCAGCACCGATTTACTCACCGACAACAATGCCGTTTCTACTATTGAAATCACCCCCTTCCAAGTACAAGAAGGCGATGACAGCCTGGACTTCAAAGGGCTGAAACAAGAAATCCGCTATAACGAAAAAACATTGCCAGAAGGCATCCTTGCCCTTAATCTCAACCTCGAACCAATTACCTTCACCCTGACCGATAAACGCGATAATGAAGGCGGTAGTGCCACCATTGCCCTTTCTTCGGTAAGTGCTGAATATGCCATAAAAGAAGACGGCTCACTGACCCTCAAAACCAGCCCATTCAAAGCCGAGACTACTGCCAAAAATGGGCTAACCGTTTTTGAAATGGATGGCATCGAAGGACACGGCAATAACGTCAAATACGAATCAGCCATCATGACCTATCTTGGCGATATAGAAGCCAATGCCAATAACCTGCGTGTTACCCATAACGGCGAACAATACCGCCTCGGTGATTTTAGCGTTAAAGTCAATGCGCAAAAAACGGCTAACGGCAACTATGACCTTGCCGAAACGCTGACCTTCAAAATAGATGGCGCGACGGCGAAAAAAATCCAGCCGGAAATCCCAGTTGAGCCACAAAGCCTGCGTTTGAATATCAAACTGAACGAATACTCTGCCAAAACCAACCAAGCAATATTAGATGGTGTAAGTGCGCTGCAAGAGGGCATTATGGTCTCCGCTAAAAATAGCGATGTAGGTCAATTACCGCAAGACGATAAAAAAGACATCGCTGCCACGGATAAAACAGACGAGCAGAACCCTGATATTCCGCCGTCTGAAAAAGCCGATGCAACCGCTGCCAATGCACCTGCCACAGAATCTGTAGCGGAAGAAAACAAAGCTGAAGCAGAAAGCGTTGCTGAAGTTGCCACAAACGCACCAGCCGCAGCGGAAAATAAAGCCGAAGTATCTACAGCTGCGGAAAGCGCGCCAGCGGCTGATTACGAAAAAATTGCCAAAGAACACTTTACTGTCGCTTTGCAAGAAATCGTCAAAAACAAAACCCGCTTTGACGTCGAAATCGAAGGGCAAACCGACAGCGGCAGGGCTATCTTTACCACCAGCTTGGGCATTCGCGCGGACAGCACGACTACCGCAGAAGAATGGCAACAGGCTGGCGATGACTTCAATGCCTTCTCAGAGCTGCTAAAAGACAACCTCGATTTGCACGCCGAAGCGCGTATCAGCAAGAGCCTGACCGACAAATTAGGATTTACGCTATTCCTCGAAACCCAGGGGTCAGAATTCATTACCACTGAAGGCGAAGACTACGTTGCCAAATTGGAAAACGACAACGGTACATTGACGATAAACGGCAAACCGCTGCCTTTCTAATAAAATCTAGGCAAAGAAAAACCCCGCCATATGGTGGGGTTTTATCATTTGAAGCAACAAATCCTAATTTTCCTCATCGTCATCGTCGTCGGAATCATCAAACGATTTGCGCCGACCAAACATATCTTCCTCGCCCTTAATCAATCTATCAATATTGCTGCGGTGGCGATAAATCAAAAAGCCGACCATCACGAAAACCGCTGGGCGTAGCCATGTGCCTGTCTCACCAGGGGAATAAAAAATCGTCGCAATAGCGGCAAAACCGGCGGCAGTTAAAGCGGAAAGCGAAGAAATGCGAGTATTCCAAAAAACAGCGCCCCAAATACCAACGGACAATATAGCCACTACCGGATTCCAGCCAAGCAATACGCCAAAAGCGGTTGCCACACCTTTGCCCCCTTTGAAATCAAAAAAGAGCGGATATAAATGACCAAAAAACGCGCCCAAGCCAACCAAAACTATGGTTAATGTATCCACGCCCATGGGAAAGAAATTATACAGAATATGGAAAAAAATAATTGGCAGAAAACCCTTGAGACTATCACCGGCAAGCGTTAATGCCGCCGCCTTTTCCCCGGCAATGCGCAACACATTGGTTGCGCCCGGATTCATTGAGCCGAGTGTGCGCGGGTCGCCATAACCCATTGCCCGACAAACAATGACTGCTGACGACAACGAACCGCAGAGATAGCCGGCAATTGCGCCGAAAATCCAAAAAACCAGATGTTGCATAAAAGCCTCCGAATGCGATAATTCCAATTTTCCAGCCCGTAACCCCATGAACACACAAGACATCATCTACATCCATGCCATCAAGGTGCGAACCGTGATTGGCATTTTGCCCCATGAGCGCGCGATGAAGCAAACGCTCATTATTGACTGCGAACTCGGCACCGATACCCGCACCGCGGGTGCAAGCGACGACATCAAAGACGCGCTCAACTACGCCGCCATCTGCGACAGCATCATCGCTTTCGCCGAAAGCGCGCAATACCAACTGCTCGAAGCCTTCGCCGAAGCACTCGCCGCCGCACTGCTCGAACAATATCCGGCAGAAAACATCCGCCTCAACATCCAAAAACCGGGCGCGCTTAAAGCCACGCGCGAGGTCGGCCTGCGCATATATCGCGCGCGGAACTGAAGCACTATAATGCCGCCGCCCGAAAAACCACGACGTCCCGCCCCCTGGTACGCCATGCTGGCCATCGTTCTCGGCCTGTTGCTTGGCGACCGCAGCGGCGGCCTGTTCAGCTACTGGTTTGTGCCGGAAATCTTGCGACTAGAACTCGGCTGGCTGGAATACGCGCAAAAAATCCCGCGCCTGCTGCAAATCGATTTTCCGCCTGGCACCAGAAGCATCATCCTGCGCAGCAAACTCGCCGGCGCAATCATCGGCGCATTGACGGCGTACGCCCTCTATCACAGACAACAAAAAAGGAAATAAACATGTACAGACAAAACTACGCGGCAGACGTAACCGAAGCCCTCGACGGGCAAAGCGTACAAGTTGCCGGTTGGGTACACCGTCGCCGCGACCACGGTGGCGTCATCTTTATCGACCTGCGCGACCGCAGCGGCCTCGTGCAAATTGTCATCGACCCGGACACCGCCGAAGCCTTCGCATTGGCCGAACAAGTACGCAACGAATACTGCCTTGCTATCGAAGGCCGTGTCCGCCTGCGCCCCGCTGGCACCGAAAACGCCGAACTGGCTAGCGGCAAAATCGAAATCCTTTGCAAACAGCTCACCGTCCTCTCCAAATCCGAGCCGCTGCCCTTCCAGCTCGACGAAGACAACGTCTCCGAAGAAATCCGCCTCAAACACCGCACCATCGACCTGCGCCGCGACGTCATGCAAAAAAATCTCATCCTGCGCAGCAAAGTCGCGGCCAGCCTGCGCCGCTACCTGGACGAACACGGCTTCATGGACATCGAAACCCCGATGCTCACCAAAGCGACCCCCGAAGGCGCACGCGACTACCTCGTGCCCTCGCGCACCCACCCCGGCAAATTCTTCGCCCTGCCGCAATCACCACAACTCTTCAAACAAATGCTGATGATGAGCGGCTTTGACCGCTACTACCAAATCGTGCGCTGCTTCCGCGACGAAGACCTGCGCGCCGACCGCCAGCCCGAATTCACCCAGCTTGATATCGAAACCTCCTTCCTTGAAGAAGAAGACATCATGCAACTCATGGAAACCATGATTCGCGGCATCTTCAAAGAACACCTGAACGTTGACCTACCAAATCCCTTCCCGCGCATGACCTACCGCGAAGCCATGCGCCGCTACGCCTCGGACAAACCCGACCTGCGCATCCCGCTCGAACTGGTGGATGTCGCCGACCTCGTCAAAAACAGCGGCTTCAAAGTATTCGCCAGCGTCGCTGCGCAAGATAATGGCCGCGTCGTCGCCCTGAAAATCCCCGGCGGTGCCAAACTCACCCGCAAAGAAATCGACGACTACACCGCCTACGTCGCCCGCTACGGCGCCAAAGGCCTCGCCTACATCAAAGTCAACGACGCAACCAACGTTGAAGGCCTGCAATCGCCCATCGTCAAATTCCTCACCGCCGAAGGCGGCGCGGAAGGCGCCATCGCGCTGGACATCATCAAACGGGTGGACGCCCAAAACGGCGACCTCATCTTCTTCGGCGCGGACAAAGCCAGCATCGTCAACGACGCCATCGGCGCGCTGCGCATCAAAATCGGCCACGACCTCAACATGCTCACCTGCAACTGGGCGCCGCTGTGGGTGGTGGACTTCCCGATGTTTGAATACGACGAAAAAGACGGCCGCTGGTACTCCATGCACCACCCCTTCACCCAGCCGAAAACCGCGAACCTCGACGAACTGGACACCAACCCCGGCGACGTCCTCTCGCGCGCCTACGACATGGTGCTAAACGGCACCGAAATCGGCGGCGGCTCCATCCGCATCCACCGCGACGACATGCAACAGCGCGTCTTCAAAAGCCTCGGCATCGGCGCAGAAGAAGCCCAAGAAAAATTCGGCTTCCTGCTGAACGCACTCAAATACGGCTGCCCGCCGCATGGCGGCATCGCCTTTGGCCTTGACCGCCTCATCATGCTGATGGCAGGCGC
>CAUVOF010000061.1:0-14185 GCA_963553325.1 uncultured Cardiobacterium sp. | reverse complement strand
TGTAGCCACGTATCACCTTCAGCGTTGCTCTTTGTGTAAAATTTTGAGTGGATGGCTATATATAGCGCTGTTACCGCAGAAAAAATACAAAAAAGCCCGCGTAATGCGGGCTTTTTGGTTGGTGCTACTTACAGAATGACGTAATAGGCAAACAGCGTAACCACCGCGATGCTGACAATGTTCAGCACAAAGCCGGCGCGGAACATATCGCGTTGCTTGACCTCGCCGGTGCCGAAAACCAGGGCGTTCGGCGGAGTAGCGACCGGCAGCATGAAGGCGCAGGAAGCACCGATGCCAATGACCATGACCAGCACGTCCTCACGCATACCGGTTTGCGCGGCGACCGAGGCAAAGACCGGTACCAGCAGCGCGGCGGAGGCGGTATTACTGGTGAACTCGGTGAGGAAGATGATGAAAGTAGCGACCACCAAAATAATGACAAAGGGCGAGCTGCTGCCGAAGGCGCTGGCAATCATCTGCCCGATTTCCTTGGATGCGCCAGAAGCGCCGAGGACGCTACTCAGGGTAATGCCGCCGCCGAAGAGCAGCAGGACACCCCAGTCGGTGTTGTCGGTGACATCTTTCCAGCTGGCAAGACCAAGCACGACTACCGCGATAATCGCGCAAAGAGCGACGAAAGTATCCGGCGAAGCGATGCCAAAGCGGGTTTTTAATTGGTCGCCGCAAATCCACGCTAAAGCGGTCAGCGCAAAGACGGCAAGCGTCAGGATGCGGATGCCGGTCCAGGGGATATCTTCCTCATTTTCCTGGCGGATTTTCTGCTTGAAATTCGGTTTACAGACGACCCAGAGCGTGATGAACATGGCCGGCATCAAAATGAGCGTAATCGGCAGACCGAGCTTCATCCACTCGGTAAAGCCCATGCCCAGTTGCGTGGCGGCAATACCGTTCGGCGGCGAGCCTTGCAGCATGCCCATCCCGCCGATACTGGACGAATAGGCGACCGCAAGCAGGACAAACACGCGCGTGCCGCGGTCGTTTTTGTCCACCGAAGAGAGCAGGCCAAGCGCCAGCGGCAGAATCATCGCGGCGGTCGCGGTATTGGAAATCCACATGGAGAGGAAAGCAGTAACCGCACACAGGCCAACCGCCGACCACAACATGCTCGAACCCGCGATGCTGATAATACCGCTGGCGATTTTCTTGTCGATTTTTTGTACCTGCAGCGCGGTCGCCAGGGCAAACCCGCCGAGGAACAAATAAATAATCGGGTCGGCAAAACCGGCGAGCGCCGATTTCATCGTCATTGGAACCGCTACGCCATCTTTAACGCTGGCAGGCAGTTGCAGCAACACCGCCCCAATGGGAATCATGATGGCGGTCAAACTGATATGCACCGCTTCGGTGAACCACAAAATGGCGATGAAAATCAGCAGCGCCAGACCTTTGTTGGCATCAGGCGAATACGGCAAGGCGCCATACGCGACCCAGGCGACAACGAGCGCCACCGCGATAATGCCCAGACCGGAAACGATGCCGGGCGGAAAAAAACCCTTGATTTCGTTAGATGTAATAGGTGAATTCACAGACATAAACATAACCTCACAATAAATTTACCTGCCCTTAATATAAATCAACATTAAAGAAATCGCGAAAGGAAAAATTTGCTGTGCGCGCAAGTGCGTGGCGCAGTGCCTTACCTTGCTTTTGCCGAAAAACGTCCGTAAAATCCGCGCTCTTTTCACAGGCCCACCGCCATCGGCAACGTGAACTTAAAACCGGAGAAAACCATGCTTACCGCTGAAAACAAAAGCGAAATCATCAAAAAATACCAACGTAAAGAAGGCGACAGTGGCTCGCCCGAAGTACAAATCGCCCTGCTCACCGCCCGCATCCTTGACCTGCAAAACCACTTTGCGACCCACACCAAGGACTTCCACTCCCGCCGTGGTCTTTTGAAAATGGTCAGCCAACGCCGCCGCCTGCTGGACTACTACAAGCGCGTCAATTTCGACGGCTACCGCCAGCTCATCGCCGACCTCGGTCTGCGCCGCTAAACGAACCGAGCGAGGCAGTCAGCGTGAAAGAAAGCATCACCTTTAGCTACGGCAAACATCAAGTTACCCTGGAAAGCGGCGAAATCGCCCGCCAGTCGGATGGCGCCGTCATGGTCAACATGGAAGGCACCGTCGTACTCGTTACCGCCGTGGCCAAAAAAACCGTCGCCGAAGGACAGGACTTCTTTCCGCTGACCGTTGATTACCAAGAAAAATCCTACGCCGCCGGCCGCATACCCGGCGGCTACTTCCGTCGCGAAGGCCGCCCCAGCGAAAACGAAACGCTGGTCTCGCGCCTGATTGACCGCCCGCTGCGCCCGCTCTTCCCCGAAGGCTTCTTCAACGAAGTACAAGTCATCGCCAGCGTCATGTCGGTCAACCCCGACGTCAACCCGGACATCCCGGCGATGATTGGCGCTTCCGCCGCCATTGCCCTTTCCGGCGTGCCGTTTAACGGCCCGATTGGTGCGGCGCGCGTCGGTTACAAAAACGGCGCTTACCTGCTCAACCCGTCCGACAAAGAACTGCAAACCTCCGACCTGGACCTCGTCGTCGCCGGTACCGAAGGCGCAGTACTGATGGTCGAATCACAGGCGAACGAACTGCCGGAAGACGTCATGCTCGGCGCGGTCATGTACGGCCACGAACAAATGCAGGTCGTCATCAACGCTATCCGCGAACTGGCCGCCAAGGCAGGCAAACCTGCTTGGGATTGGCAACCGGCACCGGCTGACGAAGCACTTATCGCCAAAGTACGCGAACTGGCGCACGACAAACTCGTCGCTGCCTATCAAATCGCCGACAAACAAGAGCGCCAAGCCGCAGTTGCCGCAGTGCACGCGGAAGCGGAAGCTGCACTTGTCAGCGAAGAAGGCTGGACAGCTGTCGCCGTTGGCAACACCGTGCATGACCTTGAATACCGCGTGGTGCGCGACCGCATCCTTGCTAAAGAACCACGTATTGACGGCCGCGATACCGTTACCGTACGCCCGATTACCATCCGCACCGGCGTTCTGCCGCGTGTGCATGGTTCTGCCCTTTTTACCCGTGGCGAAACCCAGGCGCTGGTCGTTGCCACCCTCGGCACCGGCCGTGACGCACAAATCATTGATGCGCTCACTGGCGAATACCGCGACATCTTCATGTTGCATTACAACTTCCCGCCATTCAGCGTTGGCGAAACCGGCCGTGTCGGCTCGCCGAAGCGCCGTGAAATCGGTCACGGTCGCCTCGCACGTCGTGGGGTTACCGCCATTCTGCCGCCGGAAAGCGAATTCCCTTACACCGTGCGCGTTGTCTCCGAAATCACCGAATCTAACGGATCTAGTTCGATGGCTTCCGTCTGCGGCACCAGCCTCGCACTGATGGATGCCGGCGTGCCAGTGAAAACCCCGGTAGCAGGTATTGCGATGGGGCTTGTCAAAGAAGGTGAGCGCTTCACCGTCCTTTCCGACATCTTGGGCGACGAGGATCACCTCGGCGACATGGACTTCAAAGTTGCCGGTTCCGCCAACGGTGTTACCGCCCTGCAGATGGACATCAAAATTGATGGCATCACCCGTGAAATCATGGAACAGGCGCTGACCCAGGCCAAAGCCGGGCGTCTGCATATCCTTGACATCATGAACCAGGCGATTGCCCAGCCGCGTGCGGAAATCTCTGAATATGCGCCGCGCTTCACCACCCTGCGCATTGACGTCGAGAAAATCAAAGACGTCATCGGTAAAGGTGGCGCGACCATTCGCAGCATCACCGAAACCACCGGCACTACTATCGAAATCGAAGACGACGGCACCATTAAAATCGCCGCCGTTGATAAAATGGCCGCTGACGAAGCGCGTCGCATCATCGAAGAAATCACTGCCGAGCCGGAAATCGGCCGCATTTACGATGCCAAAGTGGTGAAAATCACCGATTTCGGCGCGTTTGTCGCTTTCCTGCCGGGCAAAGAAGGCCTGGTACACGTCTCGCAAATTGCCGAGCACCGCGTCAACAATGTGGAAGACGAGTTGAGCGTCGGTCAGGAAGTCAAAGTCAAACTGCTGGAAATTGACCGCCAAGGTCGCGTCAGATTGTCTATTAAAGAGGCAAAAAATTCGTTATAATCCGCGCCCGTTTTACCTGACCTAACCGGAGAGATGGCAGAGTGGTCGAATGCGCACGCCTGGAAAGTGTGTATACGTTAATAGCGTATCGGGGGTTCGAATCCCCCTCTCTCCGCCACTATCCCAAAAATCGCCTGTTTCAAGGCGATTTTTTTACGTCCAAATTGCACCGATTTTTCGGTAAAAATCCCTTATATTACAAACTGTAACTAATTTTCTTTCGTCCAAAACAGCCTTCCCCGATTCAAAGAAATTCAAGCCCAGCGAACGCAAAACGGGGTACATTTTGGGGTACATTTTTCAGGCTAAAATCAGGGCATCACCCCCCTGACTTTTTGGCCAGGCCCCTCACAGAAATCACCATCCGACAAGCCAAACCCACCGAACGGCCGCGCAAGCTCTTTGACGGCGGTGGACTGTATTTACTCATCACCCCGCAAGGCTGCAAATACTGGCGTTACCGCTACCGTTTTGCGGGTAAAGACCGCACATTGTCCCTTGGCGCTTACCGCGAAGTCAGCCTGAAGCAGGCACGACAACTACACCGCGAAGCAAAAAGCCTGCTCTATCAGGGCATCGACCCACTGGCACGGCAACAGGAACAACGGCAGGGTTACGGCGGGCAAGCAACTTTTGCGCGTATTGCCCGCGAGTGGTACGAATACCAGCGCCCGGCATGGAAGAACGCCAAACACGCGCAGCAAGTTATTCACACCCTCGAACAGTACGCCTTCCCACGTATCGGCAACAAAGCCATTGATACCATTCCGGCGACCGACATCCTTGCCGTCCTCAATGCCCTGAACGACCGCCCAGAAACGGCAAGCCGCCTCAAACAGCGCATCAGTGCCGTTTTTGACTTTGCCATCCAAACAGGCAGGGCAACCTTCAATCCGGCCGCATCCGCGCCAAAAATCGTGCGCAGCTCAGACAAGCGGGTCAAACACCATCCCGCGCTGCCTTTTGCCGAAATCGGGACATTCCTGCGCCAGCTTGACGACTACGCCAACCGCAAAACTGCGCTGGCATTGCGCCTGCTGATTTTGACGCTTACCCGTAGCGGCGAGTGGGCAGAAATCAGCGGCGATACCTGGCACATTCCAGCGGAGAGAATGAAAATGGGGCTGGCGCACACCGTGCCGCTTTCCGATTGGGCGCTGGAGACGCTGGACGAACTACGTACCTTAAACCGCTACAACAGCCCCTATTTCGTTACCGGCAACCGCAACCAGCCACCAAGCGACACAACGTTATCGCTGGCCATGCAACGCATGGGCTATGGCGGCAGGGCAGTCCCGCACGGCTTCCGCGCGATGGGTTCCAGCATCCTGAACGAGAGCGGCTTATGGAATCCGGACGCCATTGAGCGCCAGTTGGCACACAGCGAAGCCAACAAAGTCAGGGCAGCATATAACCGCGCCGAGTACCTCGACGAACGTCGCCGCATGATGCAATGGTATGGCGAATACCTGCGCCAATGCTGGCAGGAAAGTGCGTCATGTGCGGCTTAATGCGCAATTTCCATATAGGCGGTTTTACTGCTTTCGCCTTTCCAACGTCATTCCGGTTTTGACCAATACACAGCGCACTTGCGTGTGTATTGCTTTTTTAACGAATCAGCCCGCGTTTGCCGGTGTCGGCGAGGAACTCGGCGATACGCCGTGCCGGTTCGGATTCGCTGGCGAGCGCGTTGATTTTGGCGCGTGCCTCGTCCAAGAGCAGGTTTTCACGGTAGAGCAGGTTGTGGCAGCGCTTGATGGCGGCGACGTCCTCGGCGCTGAAATGGTGGCGTTTCAGCCCTTCGAGGTTGATGCCGGCGATGCGCGCCGGCGATTCGACCACGAGTGAGTAGGGCGGCACATTTTGTTTGACGCCGGCGCAGTAGCCGACCATGGTGTAGGCGCCGATGCGCACGAACTGGTACACCATCGCCGCACCGCCCATGACGACGTGGTCTTCAATGTGCACGTGGCCGGCGAGGATGACGTTGTTGGCGAAGGTGGTGTTGTTGCCGATGACGCAGTCGTGCGCGAGGTGGACGTAGGCCATTATCCAGTTGCCGTCGCCCAGCACCGTTTTGCCGATGTCCTGCACCGTGCCACGGTTGAAGGTAACGAATTCGCGGATGGTGTTGTTGTCGCCGATTTCGAGGGTGGTGTCTTCGCCGCCGTATTTTTTGTCCTGCGGGATGGCGCCGAGCGAGGCGAAGGGGAAGATGTGGTTGTTTTTGCCGATGCGCGTCGGTCCTTCAATGACGACGTGCGGCGCGATGGTGGTGCCGCTGTCGATTTGTACGCCCGCGCCAATGACGCTGTAGGCGCCGATGCTGACGTCTGCAGCGATTTCGGCTTTGGGGTCAATGAGGGCGGTCGGGTGAATGTGAGTCATGGTGGTCTCCTTATGAAGCGATGCGGCGTATTGTACGTTTTTTGCCGGGTTGTGTCGGCGCAGGCGGGGATGTTGTCTGGGGCTTATTTGCCAAGAGGTTATCTGTTGAAAAGCCAGAGAATGCGCCGTCGTGCACCGCATGAAGCCTGGCCTGCGGACAGCACCGGCGTCCTTATCCTCAAGCGCATCGGCATGGTCACGCCACGCGAACACCGGCGCAGTATCAGCGCCGATGCCAGTCCGTTTACCACCGCTGATGCGCTCTAACCCTTAAGCAGCGGCTTTAAGAACTGCCCGGTGTGGCTTGCTGGGTTGGCGGCGACGTCTTCCGGGGTGCCGGCAGCGATGATTTCCCCGCCGCCGCTGCCGCCTTCCGGGCCGAGATCGATGATCCAGTCCGCCGTTTTGATGACGTCCAGGTTGTGCTCGATGACGACGATGGTGTTGCCGCCGTCGCGCAGGCGGTGCAAGACGTCGAGCAGTTGGCGCACGTCGTGGAAGTGCAGCCCGGTGGTTGGTTCGTCGAGGATGTAGAGGGTGCGCCCGGTGTCGCGTTTGGAGAGTTCACGCGCCAGCTTCACCCGCTGCGCTTCGCCGCCGGAGAGGGTTACCGCGTTTTGCCCCAAGCGGATGTAGGAGAGACCGACGTCGAGCAGGGTTTGCAGTTTGCGTTGTAGCGCCGGGATGGCGTCGAAGAATTGGTGCGCTTCTTCGATGTCCATTTCCAGCACTTCGTGGATGGTTTTGCCTTTGTAGGTGATGCCGAGGGTTTCGCGGTTGTAGCGTTTGCCGTGGCAGATGTCGCAGGCGACGAAGATGTCCGGCAGGAAGTGCATTTCTACTTTAATCACGCCGTCGCCCTGGCAGGCTTCGCATCTGCCGCCCTTGACGTTAAAGGAAAAGCGCCCCGGCGTGTAGCCGCGCGCGCGCGCTTCTTGTGTGCCGGCGAAGAGTTCGCGGATGGCGGTGAAGATGCCGGTGTAGGTGGCAGGGTTGGAGCGCGGGGTGCGGCCGATGGGCGATTGGTCGATGTTGATGACTTTGTCGAAGTGGTCCAGCCCTTCGATGCGTTCGTATGCGGCGGGGTCGTCGCCGGCGCGGTTGATGTGTTTGGCGGCGGCTTTGGCAAGGGTTTCGTTGATGAGCGTTGATTTGCCGCTGCCGGAAACGCCGGTGATGCAGGTGAGGAGGCCGACCGGGAGGTTGAGGGTGAGGTTTTTCAGGTTGTGGCTGCTGGCGCCGATGAGGTTGATTTGCCGCTTGAGGTCGCGCGGCGTGCGTTTTGCGGGGACGGCGATGCTTTCGCGGCCGGAGAGGTATTTGCCGGTGAGCGATTCGGGGTACGCTTCGATTTCGGCGGGTGTGCCTGCGGCGATGATGCGCCCGCCGTGGATGCCCGCGCCGGGGCCGATATCGACGACGTAGTCGGCGGCGCGGATGGCGTCTTCGTCGTGTTCGACGACGATGATGGTGTTGCCGAGGTCGCGCAGGCGCAAGAGGCTATCGAGCAGGCGGGCGTTGTCGCGCTGGTGCAGGCCGATGGAGGGTTCGTCGAGGACGTACATGACGCCGACCAGCCCGGCGCCGATTTGTGAGGCCAGCCGGATGCGCTGCGCTTCGCCGCCGGAGAGGGTTTCGGCGCTGCGCGCCAGGGTGAGGTAGTTGAGGCCGACGTTTACGAGGAAGCCGAGGCGTTCGCGGATTTCTTTGAGGATTTTGCCCGCGATTTCGCCGCGCGCGCCGGGCAGGGTGAGCTGGTTCGCCCAAGTGGCGGCGTCTGCGACCGACCAGCGGTTGATGTCCGGCAGGGTGGTGTCTTCGATGTACACGTGGCGCGCGGCGCGGTTCAGGCGGGTGCCGTGGCAGGCGGGGCATTCGCGGCTGTTCAGAAACTGGCTGATTTCGTCGCGTACCCGCGCCTTGTCGGTTTCCAGGTAGCGGCGGTTCATGGTGTTGATGATGCCTTCGTAGGTCGCGTCCCGATAGCGCACCGCGCCGCCCGCGCCGATGGTCGGCATCGGGATTTTGTCTGTGCCGCTGCCGTAGAGGATGAGGTTCTGGATGGTGTCCGGCAGGTCTTCAAAGGGGGTTTCTTCGAGGTCGAAGTCGTAATGCGCGGCCAGCGCCTGCATTTGCGGGTAGAAGTAGGGGGTGCGCCGATCCCAGCCGCGCACCGCACCGGCGGCGATGGAGAGGTAGGGGTGCATGACGACGCGGCGCGGGTCGATGAAGGTATTGACGCCGAGGCCGTCGCATTCGGGGCAGGCGCCGTGCGGATTGTTGAAGGAAAAGAGGCGCGGCTCCAGCTCGCTCAGCGCGTAGCCGCAGACCGGGCAGGCGTATTTGGCGGAGAAGGTGTGCGTCGCGTCGCCGTCCATCGCCACCAGTTGCACGATGCCGTCGGCGAGCGCCAGCGCGGTTTCTAATGACTCGGCGAGGCGCTGCGCGATGCCTTCGCGGATGGCGAAGCGATCGACGACGATGCCGATGTCGTGTTTGCGGCGGCCGTCAATGGCGGGCAGGGTGTCCAGCTCGTAAATGTCGCCGTCAATGCGCGCGCGGACGAAGCCCTGCTGCTGCATATCCTGCAACAGCTTGGTGTGCTCGCCCTTGCGCCCCTGCACCAGCGGCGCAATCAGCATCCATTTGCTGCCTTCATCGAACGCCATGATGTTGTCCACCATCTGGCTGACGGTCTGCGCGTTCAGCTCGATGCCGTGGTCGGGGCAGCGCGGGATGCCGACGCGGGCAAAGAGCAGGCGCAGGTAGTCGTGGATTTCGGTGATGGTGCCGACGGTGGAGCGCGGGTTGTGCGAGGTGGATTTCTGCTCGATGGAAATGGCGGGTGAGAGGCCTTCGATGTGATCGACGTCCGGCTTGTCCATGATGGAGAGGAACTGGCGCGCGTAGGCGGAAAGCGACTCGACGTAGCGCCGCTGTCCTTCGGCGTAGATGGTGTCGAAGGCGAGCGAGGATTTGCCGCTGCCGGAAAGGCCGGTGATGACGATGAGGCGGTCGCGCGGCAGGTCAAGGTCGATGTTTTTCAGATTGTGGGTGCGCGCGCCGCGAATAGCGATGTTTTCCATGGAAATTCCGAGATGTCAAAAGGCGCTTATGATAGGGGAAACGGCGATAAAAAACCCCGCTTGCGCGGGGTTCCATGTGGCACAAAACTTAGTTTGCGCCAAACGCGGCAAGTAGCGCGTCCTGACCGCTGCCGAGCGGTACGGCTACCTTGCCGCCTTGTTTGGCAAGCGTGGCGCGTTGCGCGGTGAGGGCGCGGGCGAGTTCGCGGTAGCTGTCGTCGCTGCAGTTTTCGGCGAGATAGTCGAGGCGGTAATCGAGTGCGTTTTCCGCCGCTTTTTGCGCACGACTGCCGCCCTGAAGCAGGTCGCGGCAGAGGGCTTCCAATGCGGCGAGCAGCTCAAGCGCGCCTTGTTCGCCGTTTTCGTCGTCGCTTTTTTGCCAGAGGTAGTCAATCAGGCGGTTTTGCAGGGTAGCGGCAAGCGCCGCATCGGGCGTGCCCTGCCAGCTTTGCGCCAGCAGTTCGCGCGCGACGTCCAAGATGTCGTCGCCGTCGTTTTTTAAGAGAAAACTGACGACCGCAGGGTCGCGCGTCAAGGGATAGAGATTCCAGGCGGCAAGCGCCAGGGCATTCTTTTGCTTCATGAGATTTCCTGGTTTGTTTTTGCTGTGGGCATATCGTACACCATTGCGCCGCCGCCGTTTCTTAACGCCCCCGGCAAAGCGATTTTCCACGGCAAAGGCGGGCAAAGCTGCTACAATCGCCTGGCGTTTCGCAACTGTAATCCATCCTGAAATCAAAGGAATACTTATGGCAGTCAATTTGCAAAAAGGCCAGAAAATCTCTCTGGAAAAAGAAGCGGGCGGCGCGCTCGCAAGCGTCGTCATGGGACTTGGCTGGGATGTCGCCAAGAAGAAAGGATTGTTCGGCTTCGGCGGCAGCAACCAGTCCATCGACCTCGACGCATCCTGCTTTATGTTTGACGACAACAACCAGCCGGTTGATTTGGTGTACTTCGGCCACCTGAGCAGCAACGACGGCTCCATCCAGCACAGCGGCGACAACCGCACCGGCGAGGGTGACGGCGACGACGAACAAATCGCAGTCAATCTGGCGCGCGTCCCGGCACACATCAAATCGCTGGTATTTACCGTCAACAACTACACCGGACAAGACTTTAGCCAGGTCGAAAACGCCTACTGCCGCCTCGTTGACGGCCAAAGCGGCAAAGAAATCGCGCGCTACGACCTATCCGCCCAAGGCAGCCACAACGCGCAAATCATGGCGAAACTCTACCGCCACAACGGCGAATGGAAAATGCACGCCATCGGCGAAAACGGCCGCGGCGAAACGCCTGACCGCCTGTTGCCGCTCATCATGCCGCACCTCTAAACCACCACTCCGGGCAGCCATAGCGGCTGCCTTTTCCATTTCCCAAAAGGACGAACACCATGCGACGTCTCCCCGTTTACCTTCTCGTTGATACCTCCGGCTCGATGCACGGCGAAGCGATTGAATCCGTGCGCAACGGCCTGCAAGTGCTGGTTTCCGCGCTGCGCCAAGACCCCTACGCGCTGGAAACCGCCTGGCTTTCCGTCATCACTTTCGACAGCCGTGCCCAGCAAATCACCCCGCTCACCGAGCTGATGAGCTTCCAAATCCCCGAACTGCGCGTCAGCGGCATGACCGCAATGGGCGAGGCACTTAGCCTGCTCGCTGACTGTATCCAGCGCGAAGTGGTCAAAGGCAGCGCCGAACAAAAAGGCGACTGGAAACCCATCGTTTTCCTCTTGACCGACGGCGCGCCGACCGATGACCTCGACCGCGGCATCAGCGCCATCCGCCAAATCAAAACCGGCACCTTTGTCGCCTGCGCCGCCGGCCCTGGCGCCGATACCGGCACCCTGAAAAAAATCACCGAAGCCGTCATCTCGCTCGACACCGCCGATTCCAATTCCATCAAGGCCTTCTTCCAGTGGGTCTCTTCCTCGATTTCCGTTTCCAGCCAAAAAATCGAAAACGGCAAAGAAGTGAGCGGGCTGGACGAGCTGCCGCCACCGCCGCCCGAACTCAACATCGTGCTGTAAGTCATGGCCATTACCCTGCAAAAAGGCCAGGGCGTCAGCCTGCGCAAAGAATCCGGCCACGATTTATCACGCCTCACCGTCGGTCTCGGCTGGGACATCGCGCCCAGCTCCCCCGCCTACGACTTGGACGCGGTCGCCTTTCTGCTGGACGAACACGGCAAAGTGCGCAGCCTCGGCAAAGCCGGGGCGAACGGTCGGCCAACGCTGGAAGGCGGCGACATCGTCTTCTACAACTCGCTCGTCCACCCCAGCGGCAAAGTGCGCCTCTCCGGCGACAACCAAAGCGGCAGCGTAAGCGGTGATGCCGAGCAAATCGAAGTCGCGCTCGACACCCTGCCCGATGCCTACCGGCAAATCATCTTTGCCGTTGCCATCTACAAAGGGCACGAACGCAAGCAGAGTTTCGCCGGCGTGCGCCGCGCCCATATCCGCGCGGTCGATGGCAAAGGGCAGGAAATCTGCCGCTACGACATCGGCAGCGACCCCGGCAACCACGCCTGCGCGATGACCTTCGCCAGCGTTGTTCGTGGCGCAAGCGGCTGGAACTTCAACGCCATCGGCGAATTCCACGACACCGACCGCTTTATTGACCTGCTCAAGCGTTACCTGCCGTATTGAGCAGTGCGCGAGAAAAACAGTAGTGCGCTGCCCCCTACAGCCCTTAGCCAAAATCAAAAAAGCCCGCTCATGCGGGCTTTTCTGTTTGGCAGTGTTTAGTTGGCACGTCTTGCGCCGAAACTGCCGAAGGCGTTGTTGCGGGTGTCGGTTACGGTGCCGCCCACTTCGCTGGCGTTGTCGCCGTAGAAGTAACCGTGGCTATCGACGGCGCTGTTATCGACGCTGTTGAATTTGTTGCCATCAATCAGACCTTTGAAGCTGATGGCGGTGAAGGGGCTTTTGCTGACGGGGGTGATGTCCACCGTGATGGTTTTTGCCCCGAAGTCGGCGCTGACGTCGGAGACGCCAAGGCCGACTTGGCCGCCTTTGTTGATAAAGGCCGCGCCGGTGTAGCGCGCGCTGCCGCTCGTTGGCATGTTGGCAGTCGGCACGCCGTGGCTGAAGATGTAGTCGGTGCCGCCTTCGGTGATGTAGCCGAATTTGCTGTTTTTGTAGTTCAGGCCGCTGGCGTAGAAGCGTTGGTAGCTTCTGCCGCCGAAGGTTACGTTGCCGCCGATTGCGGTGGTTTCGCCGGAGATGATGTTGGGGATTTGCAGCACGAGTTGTTTGCCGTCGATGGTGGTGCTGGCAAGGTCGTCGCTGCCGATGTTTTTGCTGATGCCGCTCGGCAGCAGGGCTTTGGCGGGAGCTGTCAGGGCTTTGCCTTGGTATTTGCCGCTGATTTTGTTTTTGTCCGGGTCGGTGCCGGTGTTGCCGCCGGGGATGCCGATGTTATTCGGTTTTTGTGTGTCGGGGGCTGCGGGTGAGTCGTCACCGCCGCCGCCGCAGGCTGCGAGCAAGAGTAGGGTTGCGATACTGAGCGCAAGGGTTTGTTGTTTCATTGGTGTTCTCCACTGATTATGAAGGGGTTGTCGCCAGGCGACCGCCGCATTATCCACAGGCTGTTTGTTTTTGCCAAATGCGCGAGGGTTATCGGATGATGTGCAGGTGGCTGTTTTTTATGGGTTGTTATAAATATGCTTTGGTGCGTTAAGTGACTAACCCCACCCCTGCCCCTCCCCCGCGGGGGGAGGGGTTCTCTCGTTTACATACGCGGTAGCGGGGTTCGTGTATGTAAATGGCTGGCAGGTAGCGCTACGCCGCGACCGCTAGACCGTAAGGGCGGCTCGCTTTGGCAAGCAGTTTCCAGACGTAGTCGGCGAAGCTGCGGCGGATGATGAGGCTGTAGTGCTGGCTGCTGTGTTTGTGCAGGATGATGTGCGCGATTTCCATCACGGTGCCGATGACTTCGCCGGCGGCGAGGTTTTCCACCGGGTACGGGGTGAGGTGGCGCAGTACGGTTTCGACCGCCTCGCCGCGCAGTTCCAGCCCGGTGTAGCCGCCGCTGTTGTCAACGAGTTGTGCGTGCTGGTTGGCAAGCGCGCGCTGTAGGCGGGTGGCAAGTGCGGTTTTGTCCTGCCACGGGTTTTTTAGCAGCCATTCGTCCGGCGAGAGGCGCAGGATGGTGAGCGCGTCTTTTTCTGCGCTTTGGCGTGGTGCGGTCGGCAGGGCGATGCCAAGCGCGCTTTCGGCGGCGGTGAGGTAGGCGCTGTCTTCCGGCTTGCCGCGCAGGATGTGGATGGCGCTTTGTGGCCATTCGCTGGCGGTGATGCCCGCCGCGCCGTTGGGCGCGGGGTGGGCGGCGAGTTGGCGCGCGAGCGGGGTTTCCCAGGTGATGTCAGGCATTTTGGCGTTCTCCGGCAGGGTCTACGAAGTTGGTGCTACTGATGGTGGCGGCGTAGGTTTTGCCGTGGGCGAAGGCATAGACGGTTTCGCCTTGGCGTGCCGCGCCGTTTTCGATGTTTGCCAGGGCGATGCTGCGGCCGAGGGCGACGCTGTGGTAGCTGGATGTGATGTAGCCGAGGCTTGCCACCGGCGGGTCGTCGCTGCCGGCGCGCGGCACGG
>CAUVOF010000060.1:0-14233 GCA_963553325.1 uncultured Cardiobacterium sp. | reverse complement strand
ACCCATGTCTGCGCACATGTGTTACCTATGTCTCCGGTCTGTACAGGGTAGCGGGGTTCGTGTATGTATAAGTGTTTTTGTCGTAGTGCGACGTGCTTGCTGCCTCCTGCCCGGCTGTTCCAGTCCCGCTACGCAGGGGGGATTTTCGCTTTGCCTCGGCGTGGCGTGCTTGCTGCCCCCACCCCGGCCCTCCCCCACGGGGGGGAGGGGGCATATTGGCGGTTTGTCGCACTTCAGCTCACTAAAAAACCTAGGGGGCATATAGTAAAGCCCCTCTCTTGCTTCGCAAGCAATGCTTGTCCCTGTGGGACTGGAACAACTTGCAAAGCAAGAGAGAGGGGGTGGGGTAAGGGCAGCAAGCGATTGAAAAACGGAAATTTCACCTCACAAGCTATATCGCTCGCCCCCCTCCCCCGCTGCGGACTTCGTCCTGCAGGAGAGGGGGATTTTGAACACGTCCTGCAATCAGTCCGGCAGGTTAAGCAGCATTTCTATCAGTTCCGGCGAGCCGGCGGCGTGCAGCAGTTCTTGCGGGGTGAGGTATTTTAGCGCCTCGTTGTAGTGCGTCGCTTCTTGTAGTTTCGCCTTAGCGGTGATGTGCAGCAGGCGGTCTTTGGTGTTTTGCGGCGCGGCGAGGTCGAGGGCGGCGATGTGCTGCGCGGCGAGTTCGCGGTCGCGGCCGAGTGCCTGGATGCGTTGCGCGCGGCAGTCGGCAAAGGCGGTAGCGTCAGCGCTGGCGGCGGTTTCGATGGCGGGCGGCGCGATTTCTTCCGGGATGAGGAGGATGCGTTTTTTCGCGAGCCACTTGCCGAGGCCAATGTTGCCGCTGTGACGCGACAGCCACGGCGAGAGGAAGAGGCCGATGATGATGGGCGAGAGCCAGATGATCTGGTTCGGCGCCTGCCAGATGAGACCGCAGAGGACGATAGTCGCGATGGCGACGTAGAGCAGGTTGCGCTTGATGGCGTCTTTCCACGGCAGCAGGGCGCCTTCGCGGTTTTGCGTACGCCAGCCGCTGTCGCGACCCAGGAAGATGTCAATCACATGCCGCGTCTGGATAAGCATGAGCAGCGGCGCATAGAGGGTGGAGATGATGAGTTCGACGATGAAGCCCTGGGTGACGGCAAGGGTGCCGCCAAAGGCGCGGCGGCGTTTGCTGCTAATGAGGACGCGGATCCAGCCGATGAATTTGGGCAAGAGCAGCAGGCTGATGGCGGCGAAGAAGAGCCACAGCATCCGTTCGGGGTCGAAGGTCGGCCAGTCGGGGAAGAGTTGGCGCGCACTGGTGAAGTATTTGGGCTTGGTGAAGAGGGTTTGCGCGGTGATGCCGGTACCGACGATGAGCATGATGAGCCAGATGGGGCTCATGATGTAGCTGGCGATGCCGATGAGGAAGTGGATGCGGCTCGGCCAGCGCAGACCTTTGGCGCCGATGATGCCGAGGTGCTGCATGTTGCCCTGCGCCCAGCGGCGTTCGCGGCCGACAAGGTCGTCCAGCGTTGGCGGCAGGCCTTCGTAGCTGCCGCCGAGGTCGGGGTCCATGCGTACATTCCAGCCCATGCGGCGCAAGAGCGCGGCTTCGACGAAGTCATGCGAGAGGATGTGGCCGCCGATGGGGTTGCGCCCGCGCAGGATGGGCAGGCCGCAGCTTTCGGCGAAGGCATGGACGCGGATGATGGCGTTGTGTCCCCAGTAGTTGCCGTCTTCGCCCTGCCAGGCAGCAACGCCACGGGCGACGATGGGACCGTAGAGCGCGCCGGCGAATTGGATGGCGCGTGCCAAGAGCGACTCGCCGCCGATGAGGCGCGGCATGGTCTGCAAGAGGCCAAGGCGCGGTTCGGCGTCCATGCGCGCGACCATTTCGACCAGGGTGTCGGCTTCCATCAGGCTGTCGGCGTCAAGCATCACCATGTAGGCGTAGCGCCCGCCCCAACGGCGCACGAAGTTTTCGACGTTGCCGGATTTGCGCCCGATGTTTTGTGCGCGGCGGCGGTACCACACCGGTAGCGGCGATTGGGCGCGCAGGATGTGCAGCGCCTGGGTTTCGCCGAGCCAGGCGTCGGGTTTTTGCGTGTCGGAGATGATGAAGATTTCCGCGCGTTCGGCAAGCGGGCTTTGCCCAAGCTGTTGCGCCATCGCCAAGAGCGCGGCGTGGGTCATCGCCGGGTCTTCGCCATAGACGGGCATGACCAGCGCCACTTTGCCGCCTGCCGGGTCGAGCGCGGCTTTGGGGCGGCGCAGCGGCAGGAAGCCGGCGAGGCAGGCGGTGGTCGAGAAGGCGACCCAGTAGAAGGTGAGCGCAAAGAAGATGAGCAGCACGTATTGCAGCAGGGTGCTGCGCCCGTCGCCGAAGGCTTTGAGCATGTGCCAGCTGCCGAGGCTGCCGAGGGCGAGTGCGCCACCAAAGGCGATAAGGCGGGCGAGATGGGTACGCAGCGGGATGTAGAGCGGCGGGCGTCCGGGCGCTTTGCGCAGCGACTGGACGCGCATGTTAAGCGGCGCGTCCGGCGGTACGGCGGCGGTTTTCATCATAAGGGTACCCAGCGGTAGTACCAGCTTTCGGTAACGGGCACGCCTTTGTCGTCGGTGAGGCGCAGTTGCAGCTCGTCCATGCTGTTGTGTTTCGGGCGATAGTCGAAGGCGGCGCGCAGTTTGCCCGCTTCCGGCAGGCGCACGAGGTGGGCGCCGCTGATTTCGCCGCTGTTGGCGTTGGTAACGAGTTTGAGGGTGTCCGGGTCGAGCGGGGTTGCGTCTTCGGGCATGGTGAAGTCGATGGTGAAGGTGAACAGTTCGGGGTTGTTCACCGCCACCCCGCTGCGCGTGCCGCTGATGCGGGCACGGCCGGAGAATTCGGGGCCGCTTTGCGACCAAGTGAGGTCGTAGGCGAAATCGTGCCGTTGCCCAGCTTTAAGCGGCTCGGCCGGACTCCAGAAGGCGATGATGTTGTCGTTGAATTCGTTGGTAACCGGGATTTCAACGAGCGAGATGCTGCCTTTGTTCCAGTTGCCACGCGGCGTTACCCAGGCGGAGGGGCGTTTGTCGTAGCGCGCTTCGGCGTCCTGGAAGTTGTCGAAGTTGCGCGCGCGTTGCAAGAGGCCGAAGCCTTTCGGATTGTCGTCGATGAAGGCGGAGAATTGCAGGGTCTGCGGGTTGCTTAGCGGCCGCCACAGGCGCGCTTCGGCGCCGGTGTAGATGGCAAGGCCGTCGTTGTCGTGCACCGCGTTGCGGTAGTCGTTGATGGCTGCACGGCGGCTGGGGCTGAAGTAGTACATTGAGGTCAAGGGTGCGATGCCGTAATGCTCAATGTCTTTGCGCGGGAAGAGGCTGGATTTGATGAGGAAGACGGTTTCCGCGCCGGGGATGATTTCCATCGCGTAGGCGCCGGTGAGCGAGGCGCTTTCCAGCAGCGCTTCAAGGCGGATACTGCGGTCGTCCGCGTTGGGCTGATAAATCCAAAAGCGGGTGAAGCGCGGGAATTCTTCGCCGTTGGGCCCGCCGGTGCCGAGCGCCAGACCGCGCGCGGAGAGGCCGTAGAGGGTGTCGCGGGCGATGGCGCGGAAGTAGCTTGCGCCCTGGAAGACGGCAAATTCGTCCATGTAGTCGGGCGAGTTGATGGGGTAGCGCAGGCGGAAGCCGGACCAGCCGAGGTTTTTGCGCAGGCTGTCGTCGTCAAGGTTGAGCTTGCCGAGGTCAAACTGGTTCGGGTCGTAGTCGAAAAGCGCCGGGTCAAAGGCGATTTCTTCGGCTTTGCCGTTTTTTACCAGGGAAATGCGCACCCGTTCTTTGAAGAAGTGGCCGGGTGGCAAGAGGTCAAGGCCGAACTGCGATTGGCTGGTGCGGATGGGGTCGGCGCTGCGGCGGAAGCGGATGCCGCGGTATTGGTCGTAGTTGAGGTCGGCGTAGATGCCGGTGAGTTTGAATAAATCCGGTTTGTCCGGGCTTTGTGCGCGTTCCTGCGCCAGGGTAATGACACGGCCAAAGCTGTGGGTATCGGCTTCGGTTTGTGTGGCGTTTTCTTGGGCGAATGCGGTTTTGCTCAAGGCGGCGGCGCTGATAACGCCTGCCATGAAATCCCGTCTGTTCATAGGGTTGCTCGTGATGTTTGTGGTTGGTTAAGTGCTTTTAGGGCGCGAGAGTATAGCATGATTGCCAGACGGCAATTGTCCGCCAGCCTTGTTGTTGCCTAGCTTTGCCGCTAAGCGCCATAACCCGCAAGCGCCGCAGCGAGCGCGTCTATCGCCAGCCGTACCCGCGCTGGTTGTTCGCGGTTGAGCGTAACCAGGTATATCGGGCGGGGCGCGAGGTGCCAGTCGGGCAGGAGTTGCACCAGCCTGCCCTGCGCGAATTCTTGCCCGAATTCGGCGCGGGCGCGCACGCCGATGCCGAAGTCTCACGCGAGGCGGTGGTGCAGGCGATTATCGAAATTCTCACCGCCATGCCGCCGGAAAAATCCAGCCGCACCACCTTTGGCGTTGACCAGCCCGGCACGCATTACGACAAGCCTTCTTTCTATTGAGCGGCCGCGAGTCAGGCGCGGGGTTGTTCAGAACCCTATCTTTACGCAAAAAGCGGCGTAGCATGCGCCGCTCATTCTTTTTTAGGCAATGGAGGGAAGATGAAAATCCTGATTTTTGGCGCGAGCGGCATGGTTGGCCAAGGCGTCTTGCGCGAATGCTTGCAGGCGGCGGATGTAACGGCGATTACCGCGCTTGTGCGTGCGCCGCTGCCGCAACAGCACGACAAATTGCAGCAGCGTATCGTCGCCGATTTGCCGCAGGCAGATTTGTCCGATTTGCGCGATTTTGATGCCTGCTTTTATTGTCTGGGCGCGAGCAGTTCCGGCAAAAGCGAGGCGCAATACCGCGCGCTGATGCAGGCTTTGCCGCTATCGGTTGCGGAAAAATTGCGCGACGGCAATCCGCAGCTGACCTTTGTTTTTGTTACCGGCGGCGGCGCGGATGCGACAAGCAAAACGATGTGGGCGCGGGTGCTGGGCGAGAGCGAGCAGCGCTTGCAGCAGCTTGGCTTGCATCGCGCGTTTTCCTTCCGCCCCACGCTGATTCAGCCATTGCACGGCATCCGTTCCAAGCAGGGCAATTACCGCTTGTTTTATACGCTTGCCAAGCCGTTTTTGGGCATGGCGCGCAGATTGTTGCCGCGCCACATTCTCAGCACGGAAATTATCGGCAAAGCGATGCTCAATGCCGCCCGCTTCGGTTATGAGAAAAGCGAGCTGGAAGCGGCGGATATTTTTACGCTGGCACAGCGGTGATGCCGTGCCGTAAATGAAAGCGCCGGGCATTGCCCGGCTTTTTTCAATTTTTTTTGAGGTACTGCGCGATGCTGCTTTTCGCTTCCTGGATGAGTTTGTCTTTGTCCAAATCGCGCAGGATTTCTTCGATGACCAGTTTGGCGCCGCCCGCGCCCCAGCTTGCCCCTTGTGCGAAGTAGCGTTCTGCCGCTTTGCCGATGACGTAGCTGCCGTAGTAGGCAACGCCGCCTTGTGCGCCGGCGGTCAGTACGGTGGAAAGCCCGCCGGTCAGGCCTTTCAGCACAGAAGAGAGCGCCTGGATGCCGTAAACGGTGCCCATCAGGTAGCCGGTTTGCATGGCAATGGTGCGCACCAGTTCGCCCGCTTGGTGGCGGGTGATGTCGATGCCGTAGGTGCGCGAGAGGTGGACGATCATGGTTGCATCCGCCGCGAGCGCGAGTAAGTCCACCGCCGGGATGGGATTGACTGCAACACCGACGGCTTTGATGAGCGCGTAGTGGCGGATGATGTTCTCTGCCAAATGCTGGCGCGCGGCAACGATTTCTTGGCCGACGCGCTCGGAGAGTTTGCCGGCAAAGACGCTGGCATTGAGCGCGGCGTAGCTTTTGCCGTCGGCTTCGAGCAGTTTCCACAGCACGCTTTTCAGCGCTTCTACTTCGGGCTCGGGCTGGATGGTTTCTTCGTGTTCGCATCCTTGTGCGTCGGTGGTGATTTGCAGGTAGGCTTCGGGGCGGGCGCTGGCGGCGACGATGCGTGCCGGCGGGATGATGCCGGCGACGCGGCGCTGGTGGTGGGCGAGGATTTTGTCGCGGTCGGCGGCGGTGAGGCGGTCAGCTTTGTTGTGGACGAGGATAAGCGGCTGGGTTTTTTCGTGTAGTTGCAAGAGCGCTTGGTATTCGTCGCGCGTCATGTCGCCATCGACGACGAACAGCACCGCGTCTGCCTGGCGGGCGACGTGCGCGGCGAGTTCGGCACGGCTTTGTCCGCCGATTTCGTCAATGCCGGGGGTGTCGATGAGGTAGATGCCGCCGCTGTCGATGGTTTGCCACAGGGTCTGTTCGCTGTGCCGCGTTTTGCCGTGCAGGACGCTGGTGGCAAAGATTTCTTTGCCGGCGAGTGCGTTTAACAGCGCCGATTTGCCGACGCTGACGCGGCCGTAGGCGGCGACGTATACGTGGCCTTTTTCGAGTTTGTCGAGCAGACGCTGCAACTGGCGGTAGTCTTCGCCGAGGCGCGCTTTGGCTTCTTCGGGCAGGCGTTTGTCGTCGAGCAGGGCGGCGACGCTGTCGCGCGCTTTTTTCAGGTGCGCTTCGGCTTTGCCCGCTTTACGCGCGGCGACGGCTTTTTGGTGCGCTTCAGCTTTGGCTGCTTTTTTCGCGGCTGTTGAGGGCGAGCCGGACGAGGCTTTGCGCCCGTGTTTCGAGGTCATTTTTTAGTTGTTCCTCAAAGTGTTGCATGATGTGTTGGGTGTTGAATGCGTCAAAGCTGCCGCGCTCTAAGGTTTGCAGGGTGGCGCGGCCGAGGCTTTCGAAGATGAGGCCGTAGGCGACGGCGTGCGAGGCGCCGCCGATGACGGTGCCGACGCCAGGGAAGGCTTTGCAGACGTTGCCGGCGAGGGCGAGGATAACGGTGAGGTGGGTTTTGACTTTGCTGCTCGCCGCTTCGACCAGGGTTTGCAGGTCGATGTCGCGCGCCGGGATGTTGTAGAGCTTGGTCAGGTTTTTCAGCATATCCATGCCGAGGTAGCCCTGGATGATGACGTCGGTGCCGGGGCCGACGGCGGCGACACCGCCGAGCATCGCTTTGCGCGCGTAGCTTTTTACCATCGCTTCGCCGCGCTCGCGGCGGTAGTGGTTGAGGCGCTGCGAGAGGTTTTCGTTGGCGAGGCTGATGAGCGCGTCGCGGTTGCGCGCAGTCAGCGCGCCGCGTTCCGCCGCCATTTGCGCGAGTTTTTGTAGCAGCGCCGTAACGTCGCCCGGCTGTTCGCGTTCTTCCCAGACCGCGCTACCGTCCGGTTGTTGGCGGCGTAGCGGCTGGCGGTAGGCGCTGGCGGCGGTGATGAAGGCGACGCCTTCCGGCAGGCGCGAGCGGATGCGGGTTTTCAGTTCGTCCAGCTCGGCTGTGCTGTAGCGGTTGGTTTTGTTGAGGATGACCAGCATCGGTTTGTCGAAGGCGTGCAGGCGCAGGATGGAGATGATGTCGCTTTCGGTGAGGTCTTGGTCGATGACGTAGGCGACGATATGCACGCGCCGCGCCGCGGTCATCACTTCTTGGTCGAGGGTGCCGTCCGCGCCCGCCTGGTGCGTGCCGGGCATGTCGAGCAGGGTGAGCGAGAGGCCGCGCGCGTTTTCGTAGTGGTAGCGCTCGATGGCGGTGGTGCTGCCGCCGATGATGGAGGTGTCGATGGTGGCGTTGGGCAGCAGCGTCTGGATGAGCGAGCTTTTGCCAGTGCTGATTTTGCCGAAGAAGGCGAGTTCCAGCTCTTGCGGTTCGGCGGCGATGGCTTCGATTTCGGCGTCGATGGCGCTGGTGTCCAGCCCCTGCGCGCGGGCGGCGGCAGCGCGGGTTTGCAACTCTTCGAGGCTGATGCGTTTGCGTTCCGGGGTGCTGTTATCGCTGCCTTTGCGGCGTCTGCGCCCGACTGTCCAGATTTTCCAGATGAGCAAGGCGCCAGCGGCGGCAATCAGGCTGATGGCAACGAGGTAGAAGGCGATGAAGCCGGGCGAGGTGTGTTGCAGTCTGTCCCAGACGCGGAAGGCGATGTCGGTGAACTGGAAGATGAGCAGGAAGACGACCAGCACGATGAGCACGGTCAGCAGGATGATGGCTTTGCGGATGAGCGAGACGCTGTTGGGGTTTTGGGTCATGCGGGTTCTCCGAGGGCGGCGGCAAAGGCGGGCGGCAGCGCGATGATTTTGCGCGCCTGGTAGTCAAAGGCGACCATTTCGGTGCTGGCGGTGGCGATGAGGGTTTCGCCACGGCAGACGCGGTAATGCAGGGTGAAGGCGGTGCGACGCAGGTCGCTCGCGTGTATGGTGATGTCGAGCGCGTCACCGAGGAAGGCTTCGGCGCGATAGTCGCAGACAAGGCGGCGCATGATGAGACCGGCGCCAAAGCAGTTGTTTTCTTCGGTGCCAAGCGCGTGCAGCCAGTCCAGCCGCGCCTGGTGCAGCAGGGTGATGAGGCGGTCATGGCCGAGGTGGTTGCCGTAGTTGATGTCGCCAATGCGGACGGTGAGGCGGGTGGTGATGGGGCGCATGGTGGGGCGGGTGTTCGTGTGGCTTAGGTGAATGGCGGGCTATTTTACCTATGGGTAATGGTCTTGGTGTGGGTAAATGTAGCAATTTGGTTTATACGAAACCATTGCATAAAAACCCCGCCAAAGCGGGGTTTTTATGGCTGAAGCAGCATCAATGCAAAATGCGCTTGACCATATTTTCCAGCGGCTCGATGAGGTAGGTGTCGCGCCAGATTTTCTCGCGCGCAGCCCAGCAGACCAGCCACAGCACGAGGAAAAAGATGAAATTCGCCTGCACGACGGTCAGCCAGACGGTGAGACTGATTGCCCACGCCCAGGGATAGTTGGCATAAAAACGCGGGATGATGATGCAAACGGCGAGGAACACAAGGATGAGGATGGCGTGCATGAAAACTCCGGTTAGGGGGGGGGTAAAAAACGGCGCAAGGATAGCGCGTATCCGCTTTTTGTACCAGCGGCGCGCAGCGCAAAAAAACCGGACGATAACGTCCGGTTTTTTCTGCCCAATGCGCTTCAACTATCCATACTCTCAATAGCCGCCGCGCAGAAAGTGTCCTGCTGTTCCGCCGGAATACCCTGCACCTGATTGCGCGCGGATTGCATCACATCTTCACTGTAACTGCCGTTGCTTCGCAAAGAAGATTCCAGTTTCTGATAATAATCGTCGCAGGTGCTGGCAAAAACAACGCCCGACGCAAGCGTACCTAAAGAAAAAACAAGCGCTAACCTTTTCATAAAACCCTCTCTATATAAATGAACAAAGAAATGTCGAATTGACGAAGAAAATGCTATCACAGCCGTTTCTGCGCCTCGCATACGCTTTGTTTAGCCGTTTTTTGCGACGGGCGCGCAAGATGAGGCGGGCTATAATGCCGCCCCTTGCAAGCACAGGAGAAGAACATGCAAACCTTTGACCTTATTTGTATTGGCGGCGGTTCTGGCGGCATTGCCACCGCGCGCCGCGCCGCCGAATACGGCGCGAAAGTCGCCGTCATCGAAAGCGGCCGCTTGGGCGGCACGTGTGTGAACGTCGGCTGTGTGCCGAAAAAACTTTTTTGGTATGCAGCAAATACCGCCGAAGCCTTGCATGACGCGCCGCGCTTTTTCGCAGGTGTTCCCGCAAAAATGCCCTTCCGCTGGGACAAATTCAAGGAAGAACGCGACGCCTACATCGCCCGCTTGAACGGTATTTACGCGACGAACCTCGACAAAAGCGGTGTTACCCTCATTCGCTGCTTCGCCAGTTTTGCAAGCGCCGATACCGTGCGCGTTGGCGACGCGCTCTACCGCGCGCCGCATATCGTCATCGCCACCGGCGGCCAACCGAGCATCCCGGCGCAAGTCGAAGGCGCGACGCTTGGCAAAACCTCAGACGATTTCTTCGCCCTCGAACAGCAGCCCGCGCGCGCGGTCATCGTCGGCGGCGGCTACATCGCCTGCGAAATCGCCGGTGTCCTGCAAGCGCTGGGCACACAAACCGACATCGTCATCCGTGGCGAACGCCTGCTGCGCGCGCAAGACGCCGACATCGCCGAAACCCTGGCAGAAGCGATGACTGCGCAGGGCATCACCATCCACCGCGGCGCGCAGGTCAGCCGCGTCAGCGAAAACAGCGACGGCACGCGCGCCATCGCACTCGACAACGGCACGACGCTCACCGCCGACCTTTTCCTCTGGGCGATGGGACGGCGCGCCAACACCGCCAGCCTCAACCTTGCCGCCGCAGGCGTCGCCGTGCGCGACAACGGCATCATTCCGGTCGATACCTGGCAAAACACCAACGTTCCCGGCATCTATGCCATCGGCGACATCACCGGCGCGATTGAGCTGACCCCGGTTGCCATCGCCGCTGGTCGCCGCCTCGCCGCGCGTCTCTTCAACAACCAGCCAGACGCACACCTCGATTACAGCAACATCCCGACCGTCCTCTTTACCCACCCGCCGATTGGCGTCGTCGGCCTCGACGAAGCCGCCGCCCGCCGCGAATTTGGCGAGACGCAAGTCAAAGTCTATCGCGCCGGATTCTCGCCAATGGCGCGCACTTTTGCCAGCCACCCGGCAAAAACGCTGATGAAGCTGGTCTGCGTTGGCGCGGAAGAAAAAATCGTCGGCATCCAGATGATTGGCGACGGCGTCGATGAAATGCTGCAAGGCTTTGCGGTTGCGCTGAAAATGGGCGCGCGCAAGGCGGATTTCGACAACACCGTCGCCATCCACCCGACCAGCAGCGAAGAGCTGGTAACACTGCGCTGAACCCGCCGGAGTCTCGATGAAAACCATCTGGATACTGCCGCTGGCGCTCGCCGCCGCCCTCGCCTACGGCGAAACCTTTGACGCCCCGCACAGCGACGCGGAAAAACAAGTCGCGCTTGACGGCACCGGCGTTGCCCTGACGCCGGAAGTCGCCAAGCTGCACCAGCAGGCGGTCGCCCTGCTCACCGCAGGCAAAGCGGGCGAGGCGCTGCCGCTGCTTGATACAGCGATTGCCCGCTACGAAAAACACTTCGCTGCCGACCCGCGCCAGCGTTACGCCGCCGCCAGCCAGGTTGAGACGCTGTTTTACCTGACGGGCGCGGCCAACGAAGGCAAAGCGGCATATATCATCGACCCCGGCTGGGCGCAGCTCTACTACCTGCGCGCCTATGCGCACAACGACCTCGGCGAACTGGCGGCAGGCAAGGCCGACCTTGACACGCTGCTTGCCCTGCAACCCGCCAACGCGCAGGCGCTGAACGAGCGCGGCTTCTACTACCAGCGCGAGAAAAACTGGCAGGCGGCGGCAGATGACTTCGCCAAAGCGGCGGAATACAGCCAATGGCTGGAAAACCCGGCAGAGCGGCAAATGATGCACGCGGCAGCGCAGCGCGGACTTGGATTCACGCTGATTGAACGCGGCCGCTGGCAAGAGGCTGAGGCGATTTACCAAAAATTGCTGGAAGAAAACCCACAGGACGAACGCGCCCGCAATGAGCTGGAATACATCCACCAACAGCGGGCAAAACAGCCGCCGATTTGAACCCGTAAAAAAACCGCCATCAGGCGGTTTTTTTGGAACGGCTCGTGCAGCGAGGCGCAATGCAAAAGTCAGAGTTTTGCCGCCATTGGATATCCTTTGGGGCGGATGTAGCGGTGGTTTTTGCCGTCGTACTTAAAGATAAAGGCTGGTCGTTATATTGTTTTTTGCCGCCTTGAGCTTCACCGCCGACGCGGATTTCAAGCGGGTAAGCGCCGTTTGCCGCGCCAAGGTCGGGGCGGGTTGTGAGGGTGGCGCTCAGATTCTGGATGTCTTTGCGGCAGGCTGCGCGCTCTTCTTCCGATTTTTCCTCATTCTCACAGAAACCATACGATCCGCTGTTGTCATTGGCGGTCGTGATGCCTTGTTCACGGATGCGGTCGTTGTCATCGCGCAGCATCCGGGTGTAGGTGAATGCGTAACCCATGCCGTCGTGGCTGTCGCCGCCGTACACGCCCCAGCGACCAGGGGCAAACTCCAGCCATTGCCATTCGCTGTTGTAACCGCTGGCGCCGGTTTCTTTTTTATCTACCAGCGTCCAGCCGTCGCCGTCTATCTTGAAGAGCATCAAGCTGACGAGACCGCCGTCGTAGCGCGCCTGGTTGATGTTGTCGCCAATAAAGAGAAGGTAGCGGCGCTTGCCTTGGGCGCTGTCAATGACTTTCTCGCTATGAAAGCGCATGCAAAAGCGCGAGCCTTTGTTAATGAAGCCTTCGTCGGGGTTGTCGTTGCCGCGTGCGACTTCTTCCGCCGTGGCTGGGCGGTAGTGGCAAACGGCGTTACGCATGTTTTCTTCGTTCGCCATCGCATTGCGATAGCGACGGTCGCCTGGGCGTCTTCGGGGTAGTGTTCGTTCAGGACTTTTTCGATAAAAGGGTCGCTTTGCGCCAAACTTGGCAAGGTATAACCGGCAAGGATGGCGGCGGCAAGGGTAGTCAAGCGGATTTTTATCCTACGGGATAAAAATCTTGGCAACGGGCGCAGTGTAAGCCAAGTGCAAAGCCTGTCAGCCCGCATGAATCGTGATTTTTTCTTGCCAACCGCCACGCTGGCAAGAGATTTCCTCATCGTCTTTATCGCGCCAGCACCACCTTGCCAATTATGTCGCCGCGCTCTACCAGCTGATGCGCGCGGCGCAGGTTGGCGGCGTTGATGCCGTTGATGGTTTGCGTGGCAGTGCTGTGCAGGCGGCCTTCGTCCACCAGCTGCGCGACTTTGGCAAGGATTTCGCCTTGGCGCGCGATGTCGGCGGTCTCGCGCAGCGGGCGGGTGAACATGAATTCCCAGTGCAGCGAGAGGCTTTTGCCTTTCAACGGGTTGGCGTCGAGCGCGTCGGGGTCGTCAATCAGCGCGATGCGGCCTTGCGGCGCGAGCAGCTCTGCCAGTTGCGGCAGGTAGTGTGCGCTGTCGTTGGTGGAAAACGCCCACGACGGCGCGCCGATGCCGAGTGTGGCGACTTGTTCGGGCAGGCTGTGGCGGTGGTTGATGACGTAATCCGCGCCGAGGCGGCGCAGCCATGCTTCGCTTTCCGGACGCGAGGCGGTGGCGATGACGCGGATGTCGGTGAGCGTTTTCAGCAACTGCACGGTTATCGAGCCGACGCCGCCCGCACCGCCGACCAACAGCAAGGCGCGACTGCCACCGGCGACGGGTTTGTTCACGTCGAGGCGGTCAAACAGTGTTTCCCACGCGGTGAGCGCGGTCAGCGGCAATGCGGCTGCTTCGGCAAAATCGAGCGTGCGCGGTTTGCGGGCGACGATGCGCTCGTCCACCGCCTGCAATTCTGCATACGAGCCGGGGCGGGTAATCACGCCCGCGTAATAGACTTCGTCGCCGACCTGAAAATGCTGCACGCCACTGCCGATGGCTTTGACCACGCCTGCCGCATCCCAGCCCAAAATGCGGTACTGCCCTGCGGCAGGCGTATGCGCGGCGCGGACTTTGACATCGGCGGGATTGACCGACACGGCACGCACTTCGACCAGTAAATCACGTTCGCGCAATTCCGGCGTGGGCAGCTCGATGTCGAGCAGGCAGTTTTCATCGCTGACGGGCAGCGGGCGGTTGAATCCGATGGCTTTCATGTGGTTTGTCCGGTTGTGTAAAAGGGACGGGCATCTTAAGATGCGGGCGCGAATTTGTTAAGAACGCACTTATTTTTCAGTAGGTTACTTATTGGATACTGGCAAAGGAACACTCATGGGCAAAACCGCACACCGTGCATTCGACTGCGCCGAAGGCTGCTCGGTGGAAGCCGCGCTCGCCGTTATCGGCGGCAAGTGGAAAGGCACGATTCTCTACCGCCTGCACCGCGATGGCGTGCTGCGCTTCAACGAAATCCGCCGCATCCTGCCTGCGGTGTCGCAGCGCACGCTGACCGCGCAACTGCGCGCGCTGGAAGCCGACGGCATCATCGAGCGCACTGTTTATCCCGAAGTGCCGCCGCGCGTTGAATACCGCTTGAGCGCCTACGGGCAAACGCTCGCGCCGGTGCTGCTCGCCTTGAAGGCGTGGGGCGACGGACACAAAGAACGCGGCAAGGCAGCCTGAAAACAAAAACGCCGCCTGAATTCGTTCAGACGGCGTTTTGTTTTCTAACCCTCAATCCCGCGGAAACTTGTCAATCATCGCCCAGGCAGCGGAAAAGTCGCTTTGCAGCACGCCGTGCGGGGCGTTGGCAACGATGGCG
>CAUVOF010000059.1:0-14450 GCA_963553325.1 uncultured Cardiobacterium sp. | reverse complement strand
TCTTTGCCCCGGTCTGGCGTGATGCTGTGCACCACCTGCTTGCGCAAGGCTTCAATCATCGCCGCATTCACGCCGTCCGCCGTTTTCTTCTCCAGCCGGACGCAAATCAGGTAGCGACTCATCCGGTCAACCAGTGTGAGAAACACCGCACCGCCCACCACGCCTGCAACGGTATCGGCTTCCCAGTCGCCAATGCGCGCCCGCGCCTGCGCCTCTGGCGGACGCTCCGACAACGCATGCACGACCGGGAAGTGATCGCGCGTCGGGTCGCCCTTGCGCCGCCGCTTCTTGCCACGGTGGCGCAGCCTTTTCTTGCCGCTTATCACCCAGTTGGGGTCATTGAAACGCCCGGCGTAGATGGCGCGGTAGATAGTCGAGTAGCTGATGGTGTGCGGGCTCTTTTCGTGGCGCAAGCGGTGCTGAATCTGCTCCGGCGACCAGTGCCATCTCAGAAACCGCTCTTTGACCAGGGCGAAAAGTTCCGGATCATCGAGCTTGCGCTTGCGGCGACAGGTCTGGCGCCTGTTGTCGTATTTTTCCTGCGCCTTGTCGGCGTTGTAGCTTTCGCCATCGCGGTTGCGCTTGAGTTCGCGCAAGATGGTGCTTCTGTGGCGATTCAACTCGGCGGCAATAGCGGCGGGGCTATGGCCTTGCTCGAACAGTGTCATTATGCGACCTCGTTCAGTTGGCGTAATATGATGGTAGGCATCCATATTCGGTCTCCTGCAATGTTTTGATGTTTTTTGCAGTATCGCTTATGGGTGTCTTTTTTTGTAGCTGTTGCACTTGCATTGTAAATTCGCCGTAAAACCCATTTCCAAAACCACCAGCCAAAAAACAAAAAAAACCGTGCCAGCATAGAAAAAACCAACCAAATACAGTACAATACGCCCACTTTCAGCGAAACAAAGCCACCCAAAACGCCATGAAAAACCCTAATAAAAACAACGGCCGAAGCGCCAACTTTTTCACAATTACAAAAATTGGAAACGCCCTCTGCAACACATTGAAAACAAGGAGAAAAAACACCCCTGACTATTGAAAATTAGTCCCTGCTTCAAAGGGATTGCGACGTAGGCAAGATAAAAAGGTGAGCGCATGACTGTATTAAAAATTAGTCCCTGCTTCAAAGGGATTGCGACGAACACATCGAAACGCGATTTTTCCTCGCTGAGATTAAAAATTAGCCCCTACTTCAAAGGGATTGCGACATCAGACTACCGATTTTGGTTTCAATCCGCGCCCCATTAAAAATTAGTCCCTGCTTCAAAGGGATTGTGACTTTCTACCTGTGAAGTTAAAAATTGAACAGCTTTATTGAAAACTTGTCCCTGCTGCAAAGGGTTTTTCACTTCACCCGCCCGCTTCGGCGGGCTTTTTTTTGCAACAAATTTGCCATCGCTGATTCATTGCCTCTTGCGCGCTATCTTTGCGCCACCAAAACACATAGCGCCATCTCAAAATCTGCCGCATCACAATTTTGTCATTGCAGATTAAAGCCGCTTTTGGGCGTAAGTTACGTACAGCGCAAACCATGTAAGCGCGAAAACCCAATGCCAATTCATTCCTTAGTGAGTAATCCACCATGAAAAAATCTCTTTCTCTGCTTTTTCTGCCGCTCACTCTTAACGCGGTGCCCGCTTCTTCTGAGAACGGCTTTATTACTTTTTATGACAATACCGACGCTTTGTATCAATGCGAGGAGCCGCCCATTCGCACCGAAGTGCTTTATTGCGCCCGCTATCCCGCAGATTCTGACCAACAGCAATGGGTGCGCGTCCTTTTCACCGATATCGATTACAGCCATCTGCTTGAGGTGAAGATTTTGTCCGTGGTTGGCGCATAATGAGAAGCCCGCTTCGGCGGGCTTTTTTATGCGACAAATTTGTCAGCGCGGATTATTTTTTTCTCGCGCTATTCCTTACTGCTTACTGAAGCGCATCGCGCATCTTAATGCGCCAAACTTCGCAATTTTGTCAAAGCAGCTTTCTTTTTTCTTCTCGCTTATGCTGCACGCATCACAAAAATTAGCGAGTGTTTTATGTCCCTCTATCACATCCTTCTTCTTCCCATTTATTTATGGCTTGCCTCTTTGCTGTGGGCAATCATTTCTGTTGTCTTTGTCGCTGTATTGTCGGCTATTGCGCATTTGTTTTCTTCTACGGCAAGCGATGAAGAATCTGGCAAGGATGACGATGGTAGCGCTGGTTGCCTCATCATGATTTTTATCCTCTTCCTCTGTTATCTCTTTTCCTGATAGCTCACAATTTTGTTAAAAGCGACTATTCACCTATCTCGCCCTATTATTTATTCATTATCTCAAACGGAGCAATACCATGTTCGTCGTCATGAAAGCAAAAGATATGTCTCATTCTATTTGGTTTGAAACGGATAATCCGAACACGGAAGAGCATGCAGCAGAGCTTGATAATTTGGAGAAATATCATCCTGAACCAATCGCACTAGAGATTTATGAAAGAAACGGCAAGAAATGGCATCGCTATTGGCTGGAGCAATATGCCTGGGAGCAGCATCAGCAGGAAAAGTGCGAGGAAATTCTGCATACCGCTGAAGAACATCCATCAGCCCCCGTCATTGGCGCTGATACCTGGTTTTCTTTTCTCTATGATTCTTTGGCGCAAATGCGGCAAACGTTGGAGCAGATTCATGTGCAGCAAACTATGGTGCTAAATATGCTCAAGAATGTGGAGCATCCGCCGTTTTGATTTTTTACTCTGGGGCGTGTTACCAATTAAAAATTCCCCTCTCCCACAGGGAGAGGGGCTAGTTCGCTGAATTGTAAACAGCTCCTAGCAGCCATGAACTCACTATTGGAGGTAATCATGCACACTGATTTTGCAACCAGCGAATTTAAGGCATTGGCATTGGGTTATCACAAGGTAAGCGATGCCCGCGCTTATGGCGGTGTCTATTACATCAAGGACGGCAAGCGCTGGATTTTTAATTTGCCTGCGCTGGCGCTGGCGCGGGTGCTGGGTGTTTCGTCGCCACAGGATTTTGCTACGGCTGGCTATGCCATTGAGGATTTTTTACTTTATGGCGCGCTTTCTATTCCTGATTTTATGCGTCTGTTGCAGGAGGAAGCGAGCGAAAAGGAGAAAAATGTGGCTATTAGGCGCAAACACTGTTTTGAAGGCGCCGATGATGCTTTTGTTTCTTGGTTGGCGCATACGCTGCATCAGCAAACGTTTTAACAATTTTGTCGTTCATGCTTTTAGGTATTAGCATCGCTATACTTCTTCCTATACTCAATTAAGGCGTCAATCAGCGCAACCTTTCACAATTTATCCCCTCTATTTTTTCTATTATTTTTTTTGCTATTACTACACCAATTTATGAGAATTCTTAAATCCTACGCTCGTAATTCTGTATCTCGTCGTAGCGCCTATGAAATTGGCGTACAAAAAGCGCTTATTCTTGGCTACAAGCCTGTAGAAGATGAGCGGGCTTTTAATGGCGTGTATTATGTCAAAAATGGCAAGATGTGGATTTTCTTTTTGGAAAGTCTTGCGCGCAAGATTGGTGCAACCTGCCATAATGATTTTCGCGAGCATTTTTATGCCATCGAGGACTATTTGCTTTATAACCACCTGTCCATTGAGGAAATGGTGATTACTGTCTTTGGTAAGGATTCGCCGGAATATGAGGAGCATTGTCATGCCTTTGCGGCGGAAGACGACTATAATGGCGAGGATTTTGATTTTGGCGATGACCTCGCCACTGTCATGCGTGATATTTACGAAATGAATGGCGGTGATGGTAGTGGCGATGTTTATATTGGCGATGGCACTTGGGTCAGTGCTGACGGCAGTTATCGCTGTCGTTAATTACGGGAGTTTTTTATGCGCGAGAAACGCAAGATTTTAGTCGCGGTTACGGGAATGTCGCCGCAGATTGTTACGGAAACGCTGTTTGCGCTGGTTACGCAAAAGGATTGGCGCCCGGATGAGGTGCATGTTTTGACGACTGGTGTCGGTGCGGAGAATATTCGCAGTGCGCTTTTCGCCGATGGGCATTTTGCCCGCTTTTGTGCGGATTATGCGCCAGCAGGTATTGTCTTTACGCAAGATAATATTCATTTGATTCGTGATGCGGCGGGTAATGTTCTCGATGATATTCGCACGCCGGAGGAGAATAATTTGGCGGCGGATATGATTGTCCGCTTTATTCGGGATTGTTGTCTTGCTGAGGATACGGCACTGCATGTTTCGATTGCCGGTGGCCGCAAGTCGATGGGTTTTTATATTGGTTATGCGTTGTCGCTTTTTGGTCGCGCGCAGGATAGTTTGTCGCATGTGTTAATCAATGCGCCTTTTGAAGGCAACCGCGATTTCTTTTTCCCGCCGCGCGTACCGCAGTTAATTGCCACACCACAGGGCGATATTTCTACCGCGCAAGCGGATGTGATGCTTGCCGATATTCCTTTTGTGCGTATGCGCGACGGTATGCCCAATTTGCAACTTGATGTCAATTGGACGTATGGGCAGGCGGTCGCGCAAACGCAATTGCAATGGGAAGATTGGCGCGTGGAAATTGATGTTGAGGCGCAATCGCTGCGCTTCGGCAATACGCCGCCATTAAAATTGCCGCCGCAATTGTTTGCCCTTTATGCGGCCATGGTTGCGCTTTATGAGGAGGGCAAATCCATTGGCAAGGCGGAGATGGCTTTGCTTGCGCATTATTTTTGTCGTTTTTATGCGAAGGAATATGCCGAGAATGGCGAGCGCTATCGTGATTTTCTTGCGCGGAATGGTTATGAGGAGATGCACCGCATTTTGCGCGAGGGTTCTGCCCGAATTTTTAAGGCGCTGGACAAGCATTTGGGCGCGCCCGCCGAGAAGTTCCGCATTGCCAGCAGTGGCCGCAATAATGCCAAGGTGTATGCGCTGGCGATGGGTAAGGCGCAGATTGTCTGGCGCCGCTGATGGCGCGCCGCAATCGCCACCCGCCCTGGCCGCTATAATGCGGTCTTTCTTGTTTTTGGAGGTAAGGCGATGCGTCCTTTGGTGAAGGTGATTGATGTGGCGGCGCTGCGCCACAATGTGCGGGTGTTGCGCCAGCAGGCAGGGGCGGCGAAGTTGGTTGCGGTGGTGAAAGCCGATGCCTACGGGCATGGCGTGGCGAATGTTCTGCCTGCGCTCACGGATGTGGATGGTTTTGCCGCCGCGTCTATTGATGAGGCGCTGCAACTGCGCCAGTTGGGCGTTGCGCAGCCGGTGCTGTTGCTGGAAGGGATTTTCGCCGCAGAGGAGGCGACGCTCTGCGCGCAGCACGGTTTTGTGCCGTGCGTGCATTCTTTTGAGCAACTCGCCTGGTTGCGCAACGTCGCCGGCATTTCCGCCTGGGTCAAGGTGGATTCGGGGATGCACCGCCTCGGTTTTGCCGCGGATGACGCGGCGCGCTGGTTGCCGCAGGTGTTGGCGCTCAAGCAGGTGCGCTGGCTCGGCGTCGCCTCGCATTTTGCCTGTGCCGATGCGGAGGATTTAAGCGATGCGCGCGCGCAGTTGGCGCGGCTCGATGCGCTCGTTTTGCCCGCCGGTTGGCAGCGTTGTCTCGCCAATTCGGCGGCGCTGTTTGTCTTGCCGCAGGCGCGGGCGGATGTGGTGCGCGCCGGGCTGGCGCTCTACGGGATGTCGCCGTTTATTGATGGTGATGCGGCGCGCCTCGGTTTGCGTCCGGTGTTGTCGCTACGCACGGCGGTTCTCGCGGTCAGGCGGCTGGAGGCGGGCGAGTTCGCCGGCTATAGTCAGGGTTTTCAGGCGCAAACGGCGGGTAATCTCGCGACGATTGCCCTCGGCTATGGCGACGGTTTTCCGCGTGCCATCGAGAGCGGCGCGGTGCAGGTATTACTCAATGGCAAACGTTATCCGCTGGTCGGCCGGGTGGCGATGGATATGGCGCTGGTTTGGCTTGGCGCGGATTCGGCGGCGGTCGGCGATGCGGTCGTGGTGTTCGGCGAGGGCAATCCGGCGGAGCGGGTCGCGGCGCAGGCGGCGACGATTCCTTATACGCTGACGACGATGCTGACGGCGCGGGTGCGCGCGGAGGTGGTCAATGGCTAAGGCGAAGTCGCGTTTTGTCTGCCGCGATTGTGGCGCGGCGTACCCGAAATGGCAGGGGCAGTGCCACGAGTGCGGCGCCTGGAACACGCTGGAGGAGGAAGCGGCGCCGGTCGCAGCACCGCGCGCGGGCAAGGGCGGCGGTTATGCCGGGGTTGCCGCCGGGCAGGTGCAGCGGCTGGATGCGGTCGAGTTGCAGGCGGAGACGCTGGTGCCGAGCGGCATCAGCGAGTTTGACCGCGTCCTCGGCGGCGGGCTGGTGCGCGGCAGCGTGGTACTGATTGGTGGCGATCCGGGCATCGGCAAATCGACGCTGTTGTTGCAGACGGTGCATCATTTGGCGCAGTCGATGCCGTGTTTGTATGTCAGCGGTGAGGAGTCGCCGCGCCAGATTGGCCTGCGCGCCGAGCGGCTCGGTCTCGCCCGCGAGCGCATTGTGCTGTTCAGCGAGACGCAGATTGAGTGCATTTTGGCAACCGCCGAGGCGGAGAAACCGGCGGTGCTGGTGGTTGATTCGATTCAGACGCTTTACAGCGAGGCGCTTTCTGCCGCGCCGGGCGCGGTCAGCCAGTTGCGCGAGTGCGCGGCGCAGTTGGTGCGCTTTGCCAAGTCGAGCGGCACGACGGTCTTTCTCATCGGCCATGTAACGAAAGAGGGCGCGATTGCCGGCCCCCGCGTGCTGGAGCATATGGTCGATACGGTGCTGTATTTTGAAAGTGAGGCGGGCAGCCGCTTCCGCATGCTGCGCGCGGTGAAAAACCGCTTCGGCCCGGTCAATGAGCTGGGGATGTTCGCCATGCTGGAAAACGGCCTGAAGCCGGTGAGTAACCCGTCGGCGATTTTCCTCTCGCGCCCGGACGGGCAGCAGCCCGGCAGTGCCGTTTTCCCGGTGTGGGAAGGTTCGCGCGCGCTGCTCGTTGAAGTACAAGCGCTGGTCGATGGCGGCGGCGGTGGTTATGCGCGCCGCACCGCGCTCGGTTTTGACAGCGGGCGGCTGGCGATGCTGCTCGCGGTGTTGCACCGCCACGGCGGCGTGTCGCTGCACGACATGGACGTCTATGTGAACGTCGTCGGCGGCCTGAAAATCAGCGAACCGGCGGCGGATTTGGCGGTGCTGGCGGCGGCGCATTCCAGCCTGCGCGGCGTTGCCATCCCGCGCGACGTGGTCGTCATGGGCGAGGTCGGCCTTGCCGGCGAACTGCGCCCGGTGGCGAACGGCGAGGCGCGCATCAAGGCCGCCGCGCAGCACGGTTTCAAACAGGTCATCTTGCCCGAAGGAAACAAGCCGCGCGGCTCTGCTACAATGCGCGGCCTGAAAATTCATGCGGTTGCGACGCTCGCCGCCGCCCTTGACGTACTCATATCCCTGTAAGGAGGAAAACCATGAGTGAAGCCGTAAAACTTGCCGTGTTCCCGGTCGCCGGATTTGGCACGCGCTTTCTGCCCGCGACCAAGGCGACGCCGAAAGAAATGCTGCCGGTCGTCGATAAGCCCTTGATTCAATACGCGGTTGAAGAAGCCTACGAAGCAGGCATCCGCAACATGGTCTTCGTGACCGGGCGCAACAAATGGGCGATTACCGAACACTACGACGTCGCCTACGAGCTGGAAAACGAACTGGAACAGCGCGGCAAAAAAGACTTCCTGCAACTGGTGCGCAGCATCAAGCCGCGCGACATGAGCGTTACCTACATCCGTCAAGAAATGGCGATGGGGCTGGGGCATGCCGTCCTCTGCGCCGAACCCATCGTGCGCGACCGCCCCTTTGCGATATTGCTTGCCGACGACCTTGTCATCAACGAAGGCAAATCGGTGATGCGGCAAATGGTCGAAGTCTTTGAAAAACACCAGCAAGGCGTGCTTGGCGTGATGGACGTGCCGCGCGAAGACACCAAGCGCTACGGCATCATCACCGAAGGCGCGGCGCTTTCCGAACAAATCGTTACCGTCGATGCCATCGTCGAAAAACCCGATCCCGCGACCGCGCCTTCCACCCAAGCCGTTATCGGCCGCTACATCCTGCCCGGCTACATCATGCAGCTTTTGAAAAACACGCCAAAAGGCGCGGGCGGCGAAATCCAGCTGACCGATGCCATCAGCGCGCTCATCAAAGAACGCACCGTGCTCGCCTACCGCTTCGACGGCAAACGCTACGACTGCGGCGACAAATTGGGCTACCTCGAAGCCAACGTCGAACTCGGCCTGCGCCACCCGGAACTGGGCGAAGGCTTCCGCGAGTATCTGAAACATCTGGAGCTTTGAGGCGGCAATCTCGCTTCCTGGCAAAATATACATACACGAACCCCGCTGCGGTTGCCCTGCCCTGCCCTACCCTGCCCCGTTCGCTTTATGCCTGCGCCCAACCGCCCGCCTGCCACAGGCGGCGGTAGATGCCGTCTTGGGCGAGCAGTTCTTGATGCGTGCCGCTTGCGGCGATTTGTCCGTCAGCGACGACGACGATTTGTTGCGCGCCGCTGATGGTGCTTAGGCGGTGGGTGATGACGATGACGGTTTTGTCTTTGACCAGCGCATCAATGGCCTGCTGCACCGCCACTTCGCTTTCGGTATCGAGTGCGGCGGTCGGTTCGTCCAAGATGATGATGGGCGCGTTTTTCAGCAGGGCGCGGGCGATGCTGATGCGCTGTTTTTCGCCGCCGGAGAGTTTGCCGCCGATGTCGCCGACGCGGGTTTGGTAGCCATCCGGCATTGCCATGATGAAGTCGTGGCAGCGCGCGGCGCGGGCGGCGGCTTCGATTTCTGCGTCTGTGGCGTCGGCTTTGCCGAGGCGGATGTTGTTGCCGATGGTGTCGTCAAAGAGGTAAACGTCCTGGAAGACGACCGAGATTTGCCGCATGAGGTCTTGCTGCGTCAGGGCGCGGATGTCGCTGCCACCGATGAGGACACGCCCCTGCTGCGGGTCGGCGTAGCGCATGATGAGGCGGATGAGGGTGGTTTTGCCGCAGCCGCTGTGGCCGACCAATGCGGTCAGCGCGCGTTCCGGGATGTGCAGATTGACGCCGCGCAGCACGGGCTCGGGGTTGGCATCGTAGTGGTAGTGGACGTTTTCAAAGGTGATGTCGTGCCGCGTGGGCGCTGCCGCTTCGCCAACACGCGCCAGCGGGGCAACGGCGAGTAGTTCCTGCAAGCGCGCGTAGCCCTGCTGCACCATGCTGTAGATGCCGCTCATCGAGAGGATTTGTCCGAGCGGCTCGGCGAAGCGGATGCAGGCGACCATCAGCGCGGCGAGCAGCCAAACGTCGAGGCTGCCGCCGGTTATCCACACCATGCCCGCCAGCAGAATCAGCAGCATCAGCAGTTCGACAGCGGAACCGAGCAGGGCGTTGGGCAGGGTTTCGGCAAGCAGCGCGTCGCGCTGGATGGTTTCGACCGCGCCGATGGCTTGTTGCAGGCGCGGCAGGCGGCTGCCGGCGCTGTTCGCCGCTTTTAAGACGGGCAAGCCCTGGCTGTATTCGAGCAGTTCGGCGTTCAGGGTGGCATTGGCGCGGGCGAGCCGCGCTTTGGCGCGCGCCATCAGCGGCTGCGTCCAGTGCTGGATGGGGACGATGAGCGGGAAGCTGATGAGCAGGATGAGGCCGAGGCGCCAGTCCCACAGCATGGTCAGCAGCGCGGTGGCAAGCGGGGTGAAGATGGCGGCAATCAGCATGTTGCTGACGATAAGGGTGTGGTTGTAGGTTTCGTCGATGGTACCGGCGAGCAGCGCGTTCAGCTCGCCGCTGCGCTGGCGGTAGAGGGTTTGCAGGGGGATGCGGCGCAGGTGTTCGCCAAGGTGGCGGCGCATGGTGTCGCCGGCGCGGGCGCAGTTGCCGTGATAGTCGTAATCTTGCGAGCGCCAGCGCAAGATGCTGGAAAGGACGAGCAGCGTGGTCAAGGCGAGCAGCCAGAGAACGGCGGCGTGGTTGTCGCCCGCCCCCAGCGCCAGGCAGATGGGGACGAGCAAGGCGAAACTCGCGCCTTGCAGGCAGGCGGCGAGGACGCTGTCGCGCAGGCAGCGCTTGAGGACGGGCGCTTGTTCGCCGGCGGCGTGCAGGATGGTGCGGTAGATGTGGATGGGGTTCATGGGGGCTTCTTTGGGGTGGGTCGTAGATCGGGCATTTATGCCCGACGTTTTTGAATTTTGCCGGCGCTTGTCAGGCATAAATGCCCGACCTACTTACTTGCGCTGTCAAACGTGTTCGGCGGCAAACGCCTGCATCAGGTCTGCCAATGCGGTGTCGTCCGTGTTGACGGCAAAGATTTCCGAGATGTGGCTGTGCCCTGCCAGCAGATAGTGCGGCACGCCGAGCATGGCGGCTTGTTGGCGGAACTCGGGCGGATCCAATTCGGCGCAGACAATCAGCAGCGGTACGCAGCATTGCAACAGCCCTGTTTGCGCGGAGCGGGCGGCGATTTGGGCGCTGTCGCTGCCGAAGTAGGCGCGGCGGGAGGGGTTGTCGCCAAATGCAACGGTGTCGTAGATGCCCGAAACCAGTATCGCGCCGCGCACGCCGTCGTTGCCCAACCGCAGCGTGGGGTGGGCGAGATATTGGGCGATGTGCGCCGCGCCTGCGGAGTGCCCGCACAGGATGATGCGCTGCGGGTCACCGCCATATTCGGCAGCGTAATGCCGCACCCACAGCAGGGCGGCGGCGATGTCTTGTTGCGCGGCAGGCCACGGATATTCGGGGGCGAGACGATAATTGATGTTGATGCCGAGCAGCCCGCTGCGCGCCGCCCACAGCATGATGTTGTCGTAAAACGGGCTGTCTGCGCTGCGCTTGTCGCCACGGATAAAGCCGCCGCCGTGCACAAACAGCAAGATGGGGCGCGGCGCGGGGGCGGGTGTTGCAGGGGTAAAAACGTCCAAGCGTTGCAGCGGGTGGCTGCCGAAAGACTGGTCGCGGGTAACGGCTGCGGCGGCGTATGGCTCGTGCGCTTGCAGCGGGGCGTACAACGGCGCGGTGGCGGATGGGTCGATGACTGCGCCGAGTTGGCGCAGCAATGCGGCAATGGCGGCGGGGATTTGGGCGGGGAGAATGGTGGGTTGCATGCTGGCACTCCGGATGAAGGGGTGGAGAGATTATGGCAGCCTGAAAATGCTTCTGCCATTTCAGGTTGCTTTGATGATTAGGTTTAGAGCGTAGTGCTCAGGCAGCCTGAAAGGCGGATTTTACGCTTGGACTCCGCCGTAGGTCGGGCATTTATGCCCGACGTTTTTGAATTTTGCCGGCGCTTGTCAGGCATAAATGCCCGACCTGCTCACTACGCCAGTTGGTAAAACACTTTCATCGCCGCCCATAAAATATCGGGCTGCTCTTTTATCACTTCGTGCGCGGCAAACGGCACGTTCATCAGATGCGCGGCGGGCAGAACCTGGCGCAAGCCGTTCAGGGCTGCGGCGGAGAGCAGGAAATCGTCTTCGCCGCGCACCGCCAGCACGGGGGCTTTGATGTTGGCGGTGTTTTCATTCGGGAATCCTGCTGCCGTGTCGTCCGTCCACAGGCGGCGCAGGTCGGCGACCAGCGCGTCCAAATCGGGGCGGGGATTGTGTTTTTAGTAGGCGGCGACCTGTTCGGACATCTGCTCGCGCACATCGGCAACGGTGAGGCTTGCCATCATTTCGCGCGGGGTGTCGCGGCTGTGCCATTGCGCGCCGACGGTCAGCACGGATTGCACGCAGGCATCGGCGGCAGCAATGCGGTAGGCGGTTACGCCGCCGTCGCTGAATCCGAACAGGTGAAACTGGCGCATCCCGACGGCTTCAATAATCTGCCGTGCGTCGTCGGCGGTTTGGGCGTAAGTCAACGGCACGTCGCCGCGCGTGGAGCGTCCGTGTCCGCGCGTGTCGATGGCGAGGGTGCGGAAATGCGCTTGCAGGCGGGGCAGCAGCGGGGCGAAGTCCTCCGCCGAACCGAGCCCGCCGTGCAGCAGGACGATGGCGGGCGCGTCGGCTTTGCCGCCAAGCTGGTAGGACAGTTCGGTGTTTTGGTAATGCAGGGTTGCGGTCATGGTATTGCTCCTGTTTGACGGGGAAACGGCGCGTTTCGGCGCGGCAAGTACGGGGGGCGCCAATGCGGATAAAGCGGCAGCGGCTGCGGTTTTGAGCAGGGTGCGGCGGGTGGGCATGGTTGCTCCTTTCAAAATAAGCCGTTCTCACGGTTTTCAGACGACGTTTGCGGTTTCAGGCTGCCTTTCAATCGCCAAAAGGCAGCCTGAAAAGCCGTGTAGTTCGGGCATTTATGCCCGACGTTTTTGAATTTTGCCGGCGCTTGTCGGGCATAAATGCCCGACCTACTTACTCAAACGCTTTGCGCGCCCCATAGCATCAGCCCGGCGCAGCCAAAAAACAGTATCCATTGACCAAGCAGCAGGCAGGTTTTGCCGTCGGCACGCGCGGCTTTTAGCTGCACCAACCAGGCGATGCCCCACAGGACGAGGTAGGCAGCGACGGCGTAGGCGATGCTGCGTTTGTCCGGCAGGATGTCGCTCAGTGCCAGCAGGTAGCAAAGGACGACCAGCAACAGCAGGTCAATGCTGACAAGCTGGAAGACGCATAGCGCCTGTATGCGGTTTTTGTTGCTGTCGTTTTCTGCCGGGCACAGTCCGGCGGTTTCGCGTGTGCCGACGAAAAAATGCGCGCATAGTGCCAGGGTGAGCAGGATGGCAGCGGCAAGGATGGGTAGGTTCATGGGTTCTCCTTGGTTGAATGCCCGACCTACAAACTAAATATATTTCTCAAGGCTGTCTAAAAACGCCTGCCGCTTCTCGTCGCTGATGAGGTTGGCGCGGCCGCAGTTGACCCAGCGCCGTTTTTTCGCGCCGACGCCTTTGAGGGTATGACCGAGCATGGCGCGGCCGATGGTGTTGCCGCAGAAGTATTTGAGGTAGAAGGTCGGCGCAGTCGAGGTGCTGATGACCAGTGCTTCGTCGAGCTTGAGCAGATCTTCCAGCAGACCGACTTTGTTTTCGCGGTAGGCGACGGTTTTGAGCAGCACTTTGTCGAGGTAGCCTTTGACGATGGCAGGCATATCCGCCCACCAAATCGGGAAGATGAATATCAGGCGGCGGCTCTCTTGCAGCACTTTGAGGTAGCGCTGCACCAGCGGGTCGAGCGATTGGCCTTGGCTGAACAGGGCAAGCGCTTCTTTGCTGTACACCGGATTGAAGCCGTCGGCGCAAAGGTCGGTTACGCGGTAGTTTTCGCCTTTTGCCTGCAACAGCGCTTCGACGCGCTGCAACACGGCGTGGTTGAAGCTTTTTTCGTAGGGGTGGGCATAGATGATGGTGGTTGTCATCGGACTCTCCTGGGTTGGTGGGTTTTCAGTTTCGTGCCGAATCATCCGCTGATTTCCTCGGCGAGCGCTGCTGTGCGGTGATTCTCTACGGTTTTCAGGCTACTTGAAAAACGGGGGGATTTTATTCGTTGCGCAAAATACGGTAAGCGGCGGACGGCGCGAGGCGCAGCAGCCATTTGAGCAGGCGGGTCTTGCCGATATAGGTCTCGGCGCGGCCGCTTTCGATGGCGCGCACGATGGCGTCGGCGACTTCTGCGGGGCGAAGTTTGCCGCGACCACGTCCGGCCGTCATGCGGGTATCAACCAGGGGCGGCATGATTTCCTGCACGCAGATATTGGGCGCGGTAGCGTCAATTTGGTAGCGCAGGGCGCGGGTGAAGTTGCGCAGTCCGGCTTTGGCGGCGCAGTAAACCGGGGCGCTTTTCTTCGGCGCGAGAGCAAGACCGGTGGTGATATTGACAATGGCAGCCTGTGATTGTCGCGCCAACACGGGCAGCAGCGCAGCGGTGAGGGCAACAGGCGCTTCAAGATTGACTGCCAGCTCTTGTGCGAGTTTCTGCTGCAAGGCGGCGCGTTCGTCGCCGATAAAATCAAGCGCGTGCTGCACGGCGGCGTTGTTGATTAAAACGGCGGTATCGGGATGTTCGTCGCGTATCCATGTGGCAAGCGCGTCGCGTTCGGCAGGCAGGGACAAATCACAGCGGCGGAAGACAATGCCCGCAGGCAGCGGCTCCGGCAAATGGCGGGCACATGTCAGCACTTGCGCGCCGCGACGCAGCAAAGCATCTGCCAAGGCGGCACCGATACCGCTACTGCCGCCGGTGAGAAGGATTTTTTGGTTGTTTAGGTTCATACGCGCTGTTCTCCGTTAAGCGTGGTGAAGGGCTTGGCTTTTTAGGCTGCTTGCGCTTCAGATGATGTATTTGACGAGGCTGTCTAAAAACGCCTGCCGCGTTTTTAAGAAAAAAGCATTTTGAGGCATATAGCTATCCTTGGGTTAAAGAAATGGACGGAACATTCATATATTAGACTTCTTTCCAAACCGGGAAATTCGGGTAATTATTCACCACATCGATTT
>CAUVOF010000058.1:0-14459 GCA_963553325.1 uncultured Cardiobacterium sp. | reverse complement strand
ATGGTGGGTCGTGAAGGATTCGAACCTTCGACCAATTGGTTAAAAGCCAACTGCTCTACCACTGAGCTAACGACCCGTCTGCCCGTTTGAGGGCGCGCATTATGCCAAATTATTTCCGTTGTGCAAGGTTTTTTCCGGGTGTTTTGCCAGTTTGCTGTTTTTGCTAGGAATCGCTGGGTTTGGGATTACAGGATGAAGCGGCGTTTTTTCAGCGCAGGATGTGGATGCGCGCTGTGCTGCCGTCTGCCAACGGGTCAGGGCGGTGAAACGGCGCTGCGTCATCGATGTCGCTGGGAAGGTTACGCCCGCCGGAATCAGGACGATAGACGATTGGCAGGTCGCGATAGCGGCCGAGATTGGGGCAGTTTTCGCCGATAGATTCAGCGATTTGCTCGGCAAGCAGTGCCGGGTCGCTGCGGCGAGAGGCAGGCGTGCTGACTTCATAGCGGATTTGCCAGAGATAGGCGGCGCGGTCATGCGGGCGAAAATTCAGGTACAGCGTGTTGGAATAGTGGCCGTGGTGGAGATGACGCTGCGCGAAATACGCATCCTCCAGCAGTTCCCACGGGATTGTGGCAGCAAAGCCCGGTTTCATGCCGTAGCGCCAGTAATGCACGCTGTCGTCGTCAATGGCGATAAAGATTTCATAATTCTGCCCCGCTTCTTCAACGCGGATGCTGTCGTAAGTGGCGAGGTAAACCATCGTAAAAAGCAGCAGGTTGAAGGCGCCCCCATAGAGCAGCGGCAGCCAGTTGCCGTTGTTGAGGCCGACGAGAAAGAGGATGGCAAAGACCAGCGCGAGCAGGCCGTATATGCAACCAAAGATGATATTAGACATCTTTCCAAACCACGATTTTGCAGGAAACCGATGCCAATGCTTGAATCCGAAAAAGCTCCTCTCCCGGTGGGAGAGGGGTTGGGGTGAGGGCAGGGATAAATAAATTCCGCAGAAAAGACAGTTTGGAAGGAAGTCTATTAAACGCGGCTTCCGGCGCGCGGAAATACCAGATTTCTTGCGCGACGTCGGCGGTGTTGGCGCTTTTTTCTAGACGCACGGGGGCGGGCGGGATGCGCGCGCTGATGCGTTTGACCAGGTATTCGCCCAGTGCCGCACCGCGCAGGCGGTTGCCCTGATGGTCGCTGCCGCGCGCGTATTTGAGATTGAGCGCGACCTGCGCTGCGCCTGCCGCGTTGCCTGTTTTTGCTTTGGCGTTTTTCGCATTGGTAACTTTCCAGGCGATGGATAGGTAGTCCGTGCGCGTGCGGCGATGTACTTCGTCTGTCCAGGTGCCCAGCAGGCTGTCCCACGGTAGATGCAGCTCGCGCTGCTTTGTCAGGGCGTTGTGCCAGAGGGTGATGCCGCGATTGTCCAGCCGCAGGTATTCACGACGGATGAGAAAGATGGTGTAGCGGTAGCAAAGGGTGCAGGCGCGGATGAACAGGGCGGCGTACAGCAGAAGCAGCAATACCGCTTCCAGCATCAATACCAGCGGCGTGTCGTAAAGCAGGTAGGCGGCGACGACGGCGTAGCCGAGGGCGAAGAGGAAACGGAACCAGCGACGGCGAAAGGGGATAAGGATGGGATTCATGGTGGGGTATGGGGCTGGGAAGGCTGTTGTTTATAGCCATCCACTCAAAATTTTACACAAAGAGCAACGCTGAAGGTGATACGTGGCTACATGGCGAGACGACATAGTGCAAAACTTTCGGTGGAAGGCTATACATACAGGGTAGCGGGGTTCGTGTATGTAAATGGGTGAGGGAAGCAAACGTGAAAAGTCGAAATTTCATCTCGTAAGCAGCATTGTCCACCCCCACCCCGGGTTCCCTTGAAAAAGGCGTCCGCCTTTTTCAAGGGGATCCCCGACCCTCGCCCGGGCCCCATGCAAAATGCGTCCGCATTTTGCATGGGTACCCGCCCGCTGCGGGCTTCGCCCTGCAAGGGAGGGGGATTGTCCAATTGTAATCAGCCCCTAATCAACCGCAGGCGGTTTTTCTTGGAAGACGTCCTGCCAGATGGCAATCACTTGTTCGCGCAGGGTTTGCCAGTCACGCACGGGGGCGTAGTTGTCGGCGTCGTTGAGCTGGCGTTGGTGGGTGTCAAAGCGCAGGCGGCGGTAGGCGTCGCGCAGGGTCATCGCTTGCGATGAGGTGAGGATGCCGGTTGCTTCCAGCGCTGCCAGTTGGCGGATGTTGTCGCTCATGCGGCACAGCACCGGCTCTGCCGCGCCGTGCGCGAGTAGCAGGTATTGCACGATGAATTCGATGTCGATGAGGCCGCCCGCGCTTTGTTTGAGGTGGAAGTGGCCGTCGGGTGGCGCGGGCTGGTTGTCGTGCATTTTTTGTCGCATGGCGAGGATGTCGGCGCGCAGGTTCGGCGGGGCAGGGCGGGTGAGGATGTCCTGGCGCAGGGCGGTGTAGCGCGCGGCGAGTGCTGCGCTGCCCGCCACCGGGCGGCTGCGGGTCAGTGCCTGGTGTTCCCAGGTCCAGGCGTTTTCGCGCTGGTAGCGGGCAAAGCCCTGGATGCTGCACACCGGCAGGCCGCTCGCGCCGCCGGGGCGCAGGCGGGTGTCGATGGCGTAGGTGATGCCGTTGCTGCTTGGTGCGCTTAGGAGGTTGTTGGTGCGTTGTGCGAGGCGGGTGTAGTAGCGCAGGTTGTCGATGGGTTTGTCGCCGTCGGTCATGCCTTGGCTGTCGCCGTCGTCGTAGAGGTACACGAGGTCGAGGTCGGAGCCGTAGCCGAGTTCGAGGCCGCCCAGTTTGCCGTAGCCGATGATGGTGATTTCGGCGGGGCTGCCGTCGGCTTTGCGCGGGGTGCCGTGTTTTTCGCGCAGGATTTGTTCGCTGTGTTCGAGCGCCGCTTGCAGGGTGGTTTCGGCGATGTGGCTTAGTTGGTCGCTTACTTGCATCAGCGGCAGTTTGCCGTGGGTGTCCGCCCAGGCGGTTTTGAAGACTTGGACGTGTTTGTAGTCGCGCAGGGCGTGTTGCCAGGTTTCTTCGTCGTCGATGTTTTGCAGGCGTGCGGTGAGGTCTTGTTGCAGGGCGGTGCGGCCCGGCGGCAGGCGGCGTTCGTTGTTGAGGTCGTCGAGGACGAGCGGGTGCGCGGCGATGTAGTGGATGAGCCAGGCGGCGTTGGCGGCGATGTTGAGCAGGTGGTTGGTGAGCGCGGGTTGTTCGGTGAGCAGGGTGATGTAGTTGTTGCGGCCGCTGACGGCGGTGATGAGGTCGAGGATGCCGGCGAGGCCGTCAAGTTGGGCGTTTTGTACGGCTTGGCTGAGGACGGCAGGGATGAGTCGGTGCAGGCGGTTGTTGGTCTGCTGTGGCAGACGGTGCCAGTTGTTGGCGCGGGTGTAGGCGGCGAGGGTGGCGGCGGTTTGGGTGCGGCTGTTGTCGTCGCTGATGTTGTCGTTAAGCCAGCGCGCGAGGTGGGGATCGTCCGGGTCGGTCCAGTCCACGGCGGCGAGGTCGTCGGCGATGGGGTCGGGCGCGGGGGTGTCTTCGTCGGCGATGGTCGCGGTGTAGTGCTGGTGGATGGTGTCGCGCGCCTGCTGGATGCGCGTTTGCAGGGCGGGGACGCTCGCGACGTGGCAGGCGGTGGCGAGGCGCTGCCAGGCGCTGTCGTCATCGTTGTCCGGCAGGCTGTGGGTTTGTTGGTCGTCGCGGTATTGCAGGGCATTTTCGACGCTGCGCAGGGTGAGGTAGGCGTCTTGCAGGGCCTGTGTGTCGGCGGCGGACATGAGGCCGCGCGCGCGGATGTGGTCGAGGGCGGTGAGGAGTGACGGGGTTTGTAGTGCCGGGTATTGGCCGCCGTAGATCATCTGGATGGCTTGCACGGTGAATTCGGCTTCGCGTATGCCGCCCGCGCCGAGTTTGATGTGGCGTTCCATGCCTTCTTCGCGGATTTGCCGGTTGATGCTTTGTTTCATGTCGGCCAGGGCGTTCAGGGCGGCGTAGTCGAGGTAGCGGCGGTAGGTGAAGGGGCGCAGGGTGGCGAGCAGTTCGCGGCCGCCGTCGATGTCGCCGGCGACGGGGCGGGCTTTCATCAGGGCGTAGCGTTCCCAGTCGCGGCCGTGGATGAGGTAGTACTGTTCCATCGCCGCGAACGACAGCGCCAGCGGCCCGGTTTGGCCGAAGGGGCGCAGGCGCATATCGACGCGGTACACGTTGCCGTCGGCGGTGTTGGTATCGAGCGTGTGGATGAGGCGCTGTGCCAGTTTGCGGTACCAGCTTTCGTGTTCTTGTGCTTTTTGGCTGCCCGTGGTGCGGGTCGTGCCGTTTTCGCGGTAGGCGTAGATGAGGTCGATGTCGGAGGAGAAGTTGAGTTCGCCGCCGCCGAGTTTGCCCATGCCGAGGACGAGCAACGGCACGGGTTTGCCGTCGGCATCGACGGGTTCGCCGTAGCGCGCGGCAAGGGCTTGGTGCTGCCAGGCGAGCGCGGCGCTGATGAGGGTTTCGGCAAGCGCGCTGGTGCGGGCGAGGAAGGCGGGTTCGTCGATGAGGCCATTGACGACGGCGTGGATGAGGCGCACTTGGCGGCGGTGTTTGTAGCGCCGCAGTTGTTGCATCAGCTCGTCTTCGTTGGCCGCAAGCGGGTTTTCGGCGGCGAAGGTCTCGCGGTAGTTTTCTTCGGGGGCGGCGGTGGGGGCGAGGCTGGCGTAGATGCCGGGGTCGCGCGCCAGTTGGGTGGCGGCGTAGTCGCTTGCCTGGACGAGGGCGATGAGGTCGGCGCGTTGCGCGAGCTCGGCGGGGGCGATGTCTTGCCAGCGGGTGAGACGGTCGGTGAGGGGCATGGGGTTCTTTTAGAGTAACGGGCTGATAAGGCGCACGCAGCGTTCGATGAAGCGCTGCACGCCGCGGCGTTGCTGCCATTTTTTCAGCTCCACCGCTTCGCTTTCTTTGAGGTAGCCGTCGAGCAGGGCGCTGATGGCGGCGACGGTTTCTGGGGTATAGACGGCGAGGCTGAGTTCGAGGTTGAGGTAGAAGCTGCGCATGTCCATGTTTACGGTGCCGAAGAGGGCGAAGCGGTCGTCGATGACTACCGCTTTGGTGTGCAGCAGGCCGCCGCCGTACATTTTCAGGCGCACGCCCGCATCCAGCAGCGGCTGGTAGTAGGCGCGGCTGGCGTAGCGCACCAGGCGCGAATCAACGCGGCGCGGCAGGATGAGGATGACTTCGACGCCACGGCGCGCGGTGATGATGAGGGTGTTGAGCAGCGCTTCGTCCGGCACGAAGTAGGGCGTGCTGATGACGACGCGCGTTTGTGCGACGTTGAGCGCGTTGCAGAGAACGTCATAAACGAGCGCGGTGTCGCTGCCCGGCTGCGAGGGGATGACTTGCAGCAGGGGGCCGCCTGCCGTTTCTTGCGCCAGCCGTGGCGGCATTTCGTCGATGTAGCCGGTCAGCCGCTCCAGCGTCGCCGTCAGGTTGTGGTCGTTTTCCACCGCCCAGTCGCCGTAGAACATCGCCGCCAGTTCTTGCGCGATGACGCCTTCGCAGCGCATCACCGCATCGACCCATTCGCCGACGCCGGCGTTTTGTTTGAAGAGTTGCGGGTCAACGAGGTTGTAGCTGCCGGTGTAGGCGATGCGGTAATCGACGACGAGGATTTTGCGGTGGTTGCGCAGGTCGCTGCGTACCCAAAGGCTTTTCAGTACGCCAACTGGCAATGCTTCGGTTACTTCCACCCCGGCGGCGCGCAGGCGTTCCGGCCAGGCGGATCGCCAAAAGGCGCTGCTGCCGAGGGCGTCAGCGAGCAGTTGGCAACGCACCCCGCGCGCGGCCGCTTGCATCAGCGCTTCCAGCACCGGCACGACGCGCCCCGTGCCTTCGACGATGTAGAACTCTAGCAGGCAGCAGTGCTGCGCCGCGTTGATGTCGGCGACGAAGGCGCGCAGGATGGTGTCGGTGTCGATGAGTAGCTGGGTTTCGTTGCCGCTGGTGGTGCGGTTGCCCGCCTCACTTTGCACCAGGCGGGCGATTTGGCGGAAGCGCGTTTCGCAGTTAGGCTCGCTGGATGATGGCAGGAAGTGCTCAACGAAGGCGCTGTGGAATGCACGCAGTTCGGCGCGGCGCTTGGCGCGTTCGCGGCCGAGTTTGGGTTCGCCGATGAGCAGGTAGGTGAGGACGCCGAGGACGGGGAAGGCGAAAAGTGCGGTTAGCCAGGCAAGCGCGGCGCTGCTGGAACGGCGCGAGTAGATGACACGCAGGGCGATGCTGACCGCGAGCAGGAAGTGGCAAAGGGGGATGATAACGAGGTACCAGGTCATGGAAGGCTCCGCTTCAGAATAGTTCTTCGCCGCTGGGGATGTTGGGGTGGTTGAAGAGTTGTTCGTGGATGCGCGTCCGTTCGTCCGGGTCTGCCATGTGCGCCTGCCATGCCTGCATCACTTGTGCGCGCAGGTATTCTTGCGAGGCGGGCAACTCGCTGACGATGCCGATACCGGAATCGATACTCGCCTGGCGCAGGTCGTTGGCGATGGCGTTCAGGATGGGGTTGTTTTCGACGATGCCGTTGATGTCGCTCGCCATCACCGCTTCTTTGCCGTGGTAGAGGCGGCTGGCGTTCAGGTAGGCGAGCATTTCGTACATGATGTCGGCGCTGGCGAAGAAGCTGTCTTGCAGGGCATCGGCGCGCGCTTTTTGCTGCTGGTATTGGCGGAAGAGTTTGTCGTATTCCGCCTGGGTGTAGAGGGCGGGGGCAGCGCTGTCTTCTGCGCTTTCGGCGGCAGGCGCGGCGCTGGCGGCGGCAACCGCCGGGCTGATTTCTTCTTGCAACAGTTGCCAGGCGGGAACGAGCGGGTTGATGTCGTCGGGGTTCAGGGCGGCAGGCGCTGCTTCGCTTTCGTCTTCACCTTCGCTATCAGCAGCGGGTAGCGGCGCTGCTTCGCTATCTAAAAGGTCTGCGGCGAGGATTTCTGTCTCGCTGTCGCTGGTTTCAGCGGGCGGGTTTGTGTCCGCGGCATCGGTGCTGGTCTCTGGCAGGGTAAACAGTTGCGGCGTTTCTGCCGTGTTGCTGGCGGGTTTTTCGGTTTCCATAGGGATGATTTCCTTGTAGTGGGTTAAAGATTGCGCCGCAATACCGCCTCGCTAGCGGCTTTAGCACTTTTGGCAGTGCGCACAGTAAACGGTACTGCGGCCGCCGATGGTCATGCTTTGCAGCGGGCGCTGGCAGTTGGGGCAGGGCTCGCCGCTTCTGCCGTAGGCGTTGAGCGTTTGCGCGAAGTAGCCGTGCGTGCCGTCCGGGTGGGTGAAGTCGCGCAGGGTGGTACCGCCCTGGCTGATGGCGGCTTGTAATACCGCTTTGATGGCATCCGCCAAGCGCTCGCAGTCGTCGCGGTTGAGGCTTGCCGCACTGCGTGCCGGGTGGATGCGGCTGGCAAAGAGCGCTTCGGTGGCGTAGATGTTGCCGACGCCGGTCAAATAGCGCTGGTTCATGATGTGGGTTTTGATGGCGCTCGTTTTGCTACGGGTCTGCGCGTAGAGGCGCTCGCCGTTGAAGCCGTCATCGAGCGGTTCGTCGCCCAACGTGGCGAGGCTCGCCGGTGGTTGTTGGGGATTGATGAGGGCGACATGACCGAAGCGGCGCGGGTCGTGCAGGCGCAGTTCGCTGCCGTTTTCCAGGGCAATGATGACGTGGTCGTGTTTTTTGCGCGGGCTGTCTGCCGGGACGATGCGCAGCGCGCCGCTCATGCCGAGGTGGATGTGCAGCGCGAGGTCGGGCTGGTCGCTTTGCAGGATGAGGTGTTTGCCGCGCCGTGTGATGTGGCAGATGGTGTGGCCGCAGAGGCGGTTCAGCTCGGCGCTGTCCAGCGGTTGGCGCAGTTTGGCAACGCGCGCTTCGATGGCGCGGATACGCTCGCCTTCGGTGTGTGGCGCGATACCGCGGCGGGTGGTTTCGACTTCGGGCAGTTCGGGCATGATTGGGCTGGGGTGTGGTTTGTGCGAGGGGAAAATTGTAGCAGAGGCGGGAAAACGGCTGAAAAAGTGAAAGCAATGTTACAATCGCTTCAGGGATGCGAATACTTAGCATTTTCCCAAACGGCGGCAGTTTTGCCGCTTTTTTTATAGCGATTAAACAAGGAATTATCATGTACCACCCTATCCGTTTCCGTCTATCCGTCCTCTCGCTGGCGCTATTGGCGGCGAGTAGCCAGGCGCAGGAAGCGACCCTGCTCGAACCGATTACCATCAAAAGCGATGGCACGGGCAACCTCCACCGCGCCGGTGAAAGACTGGCAGGCGCTTGCACGTAGCACCACTACCGACGTCCGTGGCGCGCTGCAAAATGAGCCCGGCATCGCCTTTGGTGGCGGTAATGGCGCCTCGCAATGGACGACCATCCGCGGCCTTGGCGAGAGCAATATTGACTTTGACATCGACGGCACCACCAGCACCAGCCAGATTTTCCACCACCAAAGCCGCTTCATGAGCGACCCGGCGCTGATGAAGCAAATCCGCGTCGAAAAAGGCACAGGCGCGGCGAGTGCGGGCATCGGCGTCATCAATTGCGCTTGGCGTGAGCTGGTCAGCGACGGCAAGCTGAAAAACCGTGGCTACGAAGTCAGTGCCGCCTGGCAGTGGGAAGGGCTGACCGCGCGTGCCGGCGTCAATCACAGCAAGCCAAAAATCAATGGCGCGATCGCCGACACCATCGCCAGTGCCATCCCGATGGGCAGACAGTGACATACCGGCTTGGCGTACCGCTTCGACGCCCCGGCGCTGGAAGTTGGCTGGCGCGGGCGTTACGCGGAAAAAAGCAGCTACAACAACGAAAAAGGCGAGACCACGCGCCGCGCGGGTTACGGCGTGCATGACCTCTACGTGAACTGGCAACCGCTCGGCAAGGACAATTTCAACGTCAATTTCGCCATCAACAACGTCGGCGACAAGTACTACCGCAGCCACAGCCAGCGCGCCGGCGGCATCAGCCTGCCGGAAGCGGGACGCGAGTTTCTGCTGAACTTCAACTACCGCTTCTAATCGCTTCAAGGGCAGAAACGGAAAACGCCACGGATGCCGTGGCGTTTTTGTTTTTTAACTGCGCTCATGCGCGAGCAACCACGCCTTGCGTTGCAAACCGCCGCCGTAGCCGGTGAGCGTGCCATCTTTGCCGATGACGCGGTGGCAGGGAATGAGGATAGAAACGCGGTTGGCACCATTGGCAGCGGCGACCGCACGCACCGCGCTTGCCCTGCCAATCGTTGCCGCCAGCGCCTGATAGTGGGTAGTCGCGCCGTAAGGGATGCCGCACAACGCCGTCCAAACTTGGCGCTGGAAATCCGTTCCCGGCGTGTCCAGCGCGACGCTAAAACGTTGTCGCACACCGCGGAAATATTCCGCCAGTTCCTGCGCCGCTTGCTGCGTGTGCGCATTGCCAGCCGGGCGTATTTCTGCGGTAAACAGCCGCTGCAAGGTCTGAATTTCCCGTTCCAGGCGTGGCATATCGGCAAATTCCAGCAAACAAACGCCGCGCGCACTGGCGGCGATGACGATTTGCCCCAGCGGGGTTTCCATCGCTTGACTGTATAAAGCGGTCATTTTTACACCTGCATAAACATCCGCGCGGCGGCAAAGGAAAAGGCGAACAGCCAGGCGCAGGCGAAAAAAGTCAATTGCCCGCGCGGTTTGCCGTGCCTGCTTTGCCAGTGCCTCAGCAGGGAAAAGAGTGCGGCAATAAGCAACGGCGTCAGCAGCGGGTTCAGCCAGCGCAAGACGGGTTGGTGAATAAACGGGGTCGGCAAGAGCGCCAGGCTGATGATGCCGAGCAAAGCGGCGGCGATGGTCGCAGCAAGGATAGAAATACCACAAAAACTGCTACATTTAATCTTTTGCTTAGTAAAAATAGTATTATTGACACGTTCACCAATTTCATTGGCAACTGGAATTTGCAACAACTCTAATTTTTTATTTTTAATACTGTTTTTTACTTTTTGGTGAAATTCATCATTCTGTTTAAATGATCTTTCCGAGTCTTTTTTAGAAGTTGGACAGCTCTCTCCTTCCTTATTTATTTTTAGATATAAATTTTGTAATTTGCGAAATTTATGGTTTATTTTATTTATTTTTGTATCATTGTCTCTTTCAAGTTCTGCTAGTCTGTAAAATAAATTTTCTGCTTTTTTTGCTATGTCAATATACATATTACCGATAAACCTATGTTGTGCGACTTGTCTCTCTAAACCTAGGAAACCAAGAATAGATGTACATATACTTACAATTAGGGATATAATTGATACAATTAAAGGGTGGTATCTTTCAGTAAATCCAAAAGTACTAAATGTATCTTTAATGGCTTGAGACGCAATTATAGCAGTGCCTATAACTGAAATTATTCCCAGTATTATTCTATAATTATCCTTTCTATCTGCGGCAATGAAATGTCTATCTTTGCCAATTTTAGAATCCAGTTCTAAATTCGCTATTTCCAACATTAAATACTCTTTATTATATTCAGAGGATTTTGATTGCAGAATGTTTCTACTTTTAGGATTTTTACGTTTTTTCATGGTTACATAATTTTCATTTTAATTAAGAATTTTAAGTTATATAGAAATCTACGTAAAGTCCCGTACGGTATTGCGTCGCTTGACCGTATGAAGCTTTCGGTGGATGTTATAAATGCTATCTACCGAGGGCAAGCGCAACCCTACGGCTGCCCCGTCGCAATACGCACTTCTGCCGACATTCCCGGCGCAAGGCGCGGCAGATTTTCCTGGCCGTCGTCGAGGGTGATTTTTACCGCGATGCGTTGCGCGATTTTGACGAAATTGCCGGTGCCGCTGTCGGCTTTAATCAGGCTGAATTCGGACGCGGTGGCGGGGGCGATTTTCGTTACCGTGCCGTGGAAAAGCTGCCCGCCGAGCGCATCGATGCTGATGCGCGCCCTGCCCGATGCGCACGTGCTGCATTTCCGTTTCCTTGATGTTGGCAATAATCCAGCGCTCTGGCGGCACGACGGCGAAGTCCTGCACCAGCACTTTCTGCACGTAACCGCCAACGCGCGGGCTAATGACGGTAACGCTGCCGCGCACGTAGGCGTTGTTGCTGTAAACCTCACCAAGTCCAAACGGCGGCAGTCGCCAGGCATACAGCGCGAGCAAGGCGGCGGCGATGGTCGCGGCAAGGATGGCAATGCCGCCAAAACGCCGGCGCTCCGGCTGCCATTGCGCGGGGGCGGGTTCGCTCGGTTCGCTCGGTTCGCTCGGTTCGCTCGGTTCGGCGGCGGGGTCGATGACGGCGTTTTCGTCCGGCTCGATGGATGTGGTTGGGTCGGTGGGGTCTTGTGTCATGACGGGTTTCCGTTTTTAGGCGTAATCGGCTTGCTTATCGGCGGGTAAAACTTGCTTAAGCAGAAAAAGATGTTTTTAGTTAGTAGGTTGCGAGTCTTATTTAATCTTGCTTAAGCTCGCTTGGGTCTTGCTTAAACCCATATTGCGCGTTGATATCGTGACTTTCCTGTAGATGACATTCTTCAATAGCTCGTAAATATTCCTGTTTTCGCTCAGTATCATACATTCCAATATTGACAATAAATTTTAATAATAATTTCAAATCTTCCTTTAAAAAATTAAAGAAAGTTCTAGAGGATTTAAAAGAAAATCCATCATCTCGGTTTCTGTTAATATATTTAGTGCGTATCTTTTTTAATGATATATCCTGGGTTGTTAAGGGATCTAGTTCTTCTTTCCTCATTGCAGAAATTGCATATGATAAGTATTTATTTATATAAATGTATTCTGAGTATAAAGATATTTCTTTAGGTGGATTTAGTATAATATTTTTTCCTCCATCCTGTAATATACTATTAATTATATATTTGGCTTCGTCGTCAACAATGCCTGCTGGTACTTCCTCTTTATACCCGTAAAAAAAACCAAAAGGTAATCGGCAAATTACCCCTTTTTGTTTTTCATATGTATTTAGGAACTCGTGAACTACTTGATAAGAATAACAAGCTGATAAGAATATCGTAGTCTCTCCTTCGCAACGTTTAGTAATGGTCATAAATTTCTTTACTAAATCGTACCATGGTATAAATTCTTTCGATTGAACCTCAAATCCCTGTGTCTTATCTCCATGTCCGTGAATATGAATCAAAGGACAAAATCCTTTTTTACAAGAGTTGGTTATTCTATCTATAGCTTCAATAAAACTCGTTTTATCTAAGCATTTTATTCTAACAATTCTTTCGTTATTTAGTTGCTCATTAGGAAGTAAATCATAAATTTGATCTTCACAATGTATTCCTATTTGTATTTCATTATTATTAATGCAGTCTAATATAAAAATTGCATTTATTTTAGAAACTACAGAATATGGTAAACTTAGTTTTATCATTTGGGTGCCTTTGTAGAATATTTTTAAATTAGAAAAGATAGAAATATTTTATTTTGTCTATTTCCCCAACATCGCAAACATCACCGCTTTTTCCTTCGCCAGGATGTCGATGCGATGGTAGCGGCGGCGGTACGCCCACAGCGCGAAGGCAGTCAGCGTGGCGACGCCCGCCATGGCGGTGAGCAGGGCGAAGAGGTCGCTGTAGGCGACGACGGCGGCTTCTTTTGCCGCCTGCGCGGTGATTTGCGAGACGGCGCTGCCTTGCAACAGCAGCGGGTCGGCGAGGGAAGGGGCGAGGGCGGCGGCGTTGCGCTGGATGTCGGCGGCGAGTGCGGGGTTGCTTAGGGTGAGGGCTTGCGCGATGTCGGTGAGGTGGTCGCGGGTGCGGTAGGTGAGGAAAGCGCTGAAGATGGCCGCGCCTGCCAGTCCGCCGAGGGTTTGCGACAGGCCGAAGACGGCGGAAAAGCTCATGATGTGATCGGAGCTTTTGGCGAGCGCACGCACCAGCCCTTCGAGCAGCATCGGCCCCATAAAGAGCAGGGTGGCGAAGGCGACGATGCTTTGGCTGAAGTAAAGCTGCGCCGGGCGGGTTTGCATGCCGACGCCGATTTCCAGCCAGGCGCCGAGGGCGAAGCAGGCCAGCGCCAGCATCACCGATTTGCGGATGTCATTGACGTCGAGCAGCACCAGGCTGGCGATGACGCCGAGTAGCGACGCGCCCGCCATGATGAGGTAGAAGGTACTCATCGCGCTGCTGCCAACGCCGAGGGTTGCCATCAGCCCCGCCGCGCCGACGGATTGTTCCGAGGTGAGCAGCCGCGCCATCGCGCCCATTACGGCAAAGATGAGCATTTGCGGCACGGTCATCCAGTGCCAGTCGAGCATCGGCCGCTGCCGCCGCACTTCGAGGCAAAGCGCGAGACCGCTCAAGCCAATGCCGCCGGCGAGCAACCAGCCGAGCCAGGCGGTCGTCCACCAGACGATGCGCCCCTGCACGAGGAAGGCGCAGAGCAGGGCGATGCCGCTGGCAAAGAGGGTGAAGCTGAGCGCGTCGCTTAGGGTGAACGCGCCGCGTTCGTGGTAGCCGGGCGGCAGCGGCAGGGCGAGAACGGCAGCGATGCAGGCGAGCGACAGCGCGCTTTGCAGGGCGAAAACGCCATCGAGCAAGCCGTCGCCGTAGAGCTGGGGGACGAAACTTTGCGCGAGCGGCGTGCCGACTTGCATCATCCCCAAGCCAAGCACCAGCCCCGCCAGTTTCTTTTCGCCGGGAAAGGCCTGCATCAGGTAATACATCAACAGCACCAGCAGGCCGCTGGCGGCGATGCCTGCCGCCACGCGCGCGAACAGTTCCACCTCGTAGCTGTGGTGCAACTGCTGCGAGAGGTTGGCGGCGAGCAGGGTAAAAAGGGTGATGCGCACGAAACGCTGCACGCCGTATGCCTGGCGGATTTTGAAAAAGAGGACGCTCATGCAGGCGTAGGACATGAAATAGGCCGCCTGAATCCAGTCGCCCTGCTGCAAATCCAGCGCCAAATCGCCGCGCAACTGCACCAGCACGGCGGAAAGCACGCCGTTTTGGAAGCCCGCTGCGAGCGAGAGCAGGGTACCGATGGCGAGGTAGGCGAGGCGGCGCTTGCGCGGATGGTCGGGCGAGGCGGGCGTGCCTGCCATGATGGGCATTTCGTGCGGTTTGAAGGCGTAGTTGCCGTGTTTGAGGGTCATTTTTTTGTAAAAATCCTTTGTGGTTTCAGGATGTTGTGCAGGCGTGGTTTGTCAGGGGCGCGTGGTGCGGCACTGGCTACGGCTGGTTTATCGGTGCATAGCAGATAAGCACGGCGACCTGTTTTTCAGTGTTTCCAAGCTGTCGGGGTGCAGAGGAATCACTCACCCAAAAACACGACGACCAATTTTTGTCAAAGATATATGCATATTCATACGCGCAAAGCCTGTACAAATCCGTCAAGTCTTTTACGATTTCTTCTGATTTGGCGGTAAACAGCGGCAAGCTGTTCCCCTGATAGTCGTAGTGCCGCAACACATACAATTCTTGCGACGGAAACCGCTTTGTTAATAGACCTCTTTCCAAACTAAGCCATTTCAAAATTGCAGATAGCAGCAATTAG
>CAUVOF010000057.1:0-14544 GCA_963553325.1 uncultured Cardiobacterium sp. | reverse complement strand
TGCGCATCCGCGAATGGCTGATTAACGCCATCCCCGATGCGCTGAAAAAATCCATCGCCGCCGGTATTGGCGGTTTTCTTGCCTTTATCGCCCTGCAAAGTGCCGGCATTATCGTCGGCGCTGATGGCGTCTTGGTGAAGATGGGCAGCATTATTTCATTCGCGCCGCTGATGACCGCACTCTGCCTTTTCCTCATCATCGCCTTTGTCCATTACCGCGTACCGGGCGGGGTGATGCTCGCCATTCTCGTCGTCTCGGCGCTTGGCGTGCTTTTTGGCGACAAGCAACTGCCGGACAGCCTCGTCGCCCTGCCGCCTTCGCTCGCGCCAACTTTCATGCAGCTGGATTTCAAAAGTGCGCTGGAACCGGCGATGTTCAGCATCATTTTTGCCTTCTTCTTCGTTGATTTGTTTGACACCGCCGGCACGCTGATTGGCGTTACCGAACGCGCCGGGCTGGTCAAAGACGGCAAGATTCCCAACCTGAAAAAAGCGTTGCTCGCCGATAGTGGCGCGACGGTGATTGGCGCCACCCTCGGCACTTCCAACACCACCAGCTTTATCGAGAGCGCGTCCGGCGTTACCGTTGGCGGACGTACCGGCTTGATGGCGGTCGTGGTCGGCGTGCTGTTCTTACTCGCTACCTTCTTCTCGCCGCTTGCCGCAATGGTGCCGAGTTATGCCACCGCTGGCGCGATTTTGTATGTGTCGGTGCTGATGATGTATGCCGTCGGCGAGATTGACTGGCACGACATCACAGAAGCGGCACCGGTTGCCATTACCTTCCTCGCCATTCCGCTCACCTATTCCATCGCCGACGGCATTACCCTCGGCTTTATCAGCTACACCGTGGTCAAGGTGCTGTGCGGCCGCTGGCGCGAGCTTAATATCGGCGTGCTTACCCTCGCTGCCATCTTGCTGGCGCGGCTGATTTGGGTGCATGGTTGAGGCATTGGCATAGAAAAACCCGCTGTTACAGCGGGTTTTTTTGTGTGATGGGTTTGGTCTATGGGACAGATTTTTCCAGGCCTACATTTTCAGCCGCCTGCGCCTGCGGCGGCGTTTCGCTCAACTTGCCGCTAACGAGATAGAGGCAACGGTCCATTTGCCGCGCCAGGTTCATGTCGTGGGTGACGATAATCATCGCGCCGTGCTGTTCGCCGATGAGATTTTTCATCAAAGCGAAGGCGTGTGCGGCATTTTCCTGGTCGAGGTTGCCGGTGGGCTCATCCGCGAGCAGGCAGTCGGGGCGGTTTACCAGCGCGCGCGCGATTGCCGCCCGCTGCCGTTCGCCGCCGGAGAGTTCCGCCGGGCGGTGGTTGAGGCGTTCTTTTAACCCTACGGCGGCGAGCAGTTCGCTCGCTGCGGCGAGGGCTTTTGCCGGGCGGTCGCCGCGTATCAGGAGCGGCATGGCGACGTTTTCGACCGCGCTAAATTCGGGCAGCAGGTGGTGAAACTGGTAGACGAAACCCATGTGGCGGTTGCGCAGGCGGGTACGGCGGGTGTCGCCCGCCTGGCTGAGGTTGGCGCCGCAGAGGGTGATTTCGCCTTGTTGCGGCGTGTCCAGCCCGGCGAGGATGTGCAGCAGCGTGCTTTTGCCGGTGCCGGAGGCGCCGACGATAGCGACGGTTTCGCCGCGCGCCAGGGCGAGGTCGGTGCCGCTCAGGATGGTGAGGTTTTCGCCTTTGCTGTGGTAGGCAAAGTGCAGGTTGGTCGCGGTCAGGACGTGGTCGGTCATGGTTTACTCGTGGGACAGGGCGCGGGCGGGTTCGGTGCGGGCGGCCATCAGCGCCGGGATGACGGAAAAGAGCAGGGTCATGATGAGGGTGACGATGCTGATGCCGCTGATGACGGCGGGGTCGAGTTTCGCCGGCAGTTCGTTGATGAAGTACATTTGCGCGGGCAGGGCGTAGCCGGTGTGGCGCTCCAGGAATGCCATGATGGCGGGGACGTTGATGGCGATGAGGATGCCGAGGCCAACGCCCAGCACGGTGCCGACCGCGCCGAAGGTCAGGCCTTGCGTCAAGAAGATTTGCCCGATTTGGCGGCGGGTCATGCCCATGGTGCGCAGGATGGCGATGTCGCGCCGTTTTTCGGTGACGACCATGTACATCGAGGAGAGCAGGCCGAAGGCGGCAACCATGACGATGAGGCAGAGGATGATGAACATCGCGTTCTTCTCGGTCTGCACCGCGCTGAAGTAGGAGGCGTTATCGACGCTCCAGTCGCTGGCATAGACGCCAAAGGGCAGCTGTGGCGTCAGGCGCTCGCGTACCAGCGGCGCCTGCATCGGGTCGTGCAGCATCAGGTGGTAGCCGGTAACGCCGTCGGGCAGTTGCAGCAGTTTGGCGGCGTCCTGGTAATTGACCAGCGCCACGCCGTTATCGAAAGAGTAATGGCCGCTGCTGAAAGTGCCGACGAGGGTGAAGCGCTTGATGCGCGGCAACAGCCCCGCCGCACTGGCGGTAACTTGCGGCACGATGATGGTGACTTTGTCGCCGACTTTGGCGTTGATTTTTTCGGCGAGCACTTGGCCGAGGATGAGATTGAAATTACCCGCTTCGAGCTGGCTGGTAATTTCCGGGTCGATTTTGGCGAATGTTTCCGAGACTTTGCCTTCCTGCGTCGGGTCCACGCCTTGCAGGACAACGCCTTGGAAGCGTTCGGTATCGCCAATCAGCCCCTGTCCTTGTACGTAGGGCGCGTAGGCGACGAGTTCGGGAATATTGGCAAGATAGGGCGCCGGGTCGAATTCGGGTGGAATGACGCCGCTGCCATCGCTGCTGCGCAGCATAGCGTGCGAGGTCATGGAGAGCATTTTGTCGCGTACTTGGGTAACAACGCCGTTCATCACGGAGAGGACGACGATGAGTGCGGCGATGCCGATGGTGATGCCGATGATGGCGAGGATGGCGTTCAGCCCGATGAAGCGCGAGCCGCTGCGCGCGTAGCTGTAGCGCAGGCCGATTTTGGCAGGCAGGATTTGCATGGTTCAGCCTGCGAGCAGTGCGTCGAGTTTGCCGGCGGATTCGAGGGCGTAGAGGTCGTCGCAGCCGCCGACGTGCGTCTCGCCGATGAATATTTGCGGCACGGTTTTGCGCCCATTGGCACGGGCAATCATTTCGTCGCGGCGCGCCGGTTCGCGGCTGATGTCGATGCCTTCGTAGGCGACGCCTTTGGCGGTGAGCAGTTGGTGCGCGCGCTGGCAGTAGGGGCAGGTCGGTTTGTAGTACATGGTGACGGGTTGCATGGTTTTCTCCTTATTTGCTAACGACGGGCAGGTTTTCGGCGAGCCAGCTGTTGAAGCCGCCGTCCAAGATATAAATGTCTTCAAAGCCGCCATCACGCAGGGTTTTCGCGGCGGCAGCAGCGCTTAAGCCGTCGTTGTCGTAGATGATAAGCGGGCGATCTTTCGCCGCGCGGATTTTGCTGAGCTGGTCGTGCAGTTCGGCGAGCGGGAAGTTTTTGGCGCCGGCGATGTGGCCGTGGCGGTAGTCTTGCGCGGGGCGCAGGTCGAGCAGGGTGCCGTTGTCGTTGGCAAGCACGGCGGCGCGGGCGTTGCCGATTTTTTGTCCGGCGGCGTTGCGCCCTTGGATTTCGTAGTAAAAGATGCCGCCGATGGTGGCGAAAAGCATGAGAAAGAGGAAGAGGTTTTCTTGGAAGAATTGGCTGAAAGTCATGAGGAAGTCGTGCAGGTTGTGGAAAAGGCGGCGATTATACTGGCGTTTGCGGGCTTTGTCTTAAACAGGCGTACAGACGATAAAAGCCCGCCGTGGCGGGCATAAAAAAGCGGGCATGCCGCCCGCTCGTCGTAATCAGTAGTACCAAGCGCGAACAGGCCCGGAATCGACGTGAATGAAATTTGAGCCGCGATAAATACCAATGCCGCCGGCGTTCAAGCGTTGCGCCATAGCGCGCAATTGGCGGGAGGTATAGCCACGAATAGAAATGTCGGCAGCTTGAGCTTTCATGTGATAGCTCTGCTTGCCGACATTTTTGGAGCGACGCGCCAACATCGAGTTGGTTGCCGGAGAACGGTAGCCGCTGTGCAGTTCGATGGTGGCGTTATTGCCGACGTTGCTCTGCATGTAGTGCAGGATATTGAGCAGGTCGATATCAACAGTCACAATCTGGTTTTGGCGGAAATCGCGGAAGAAGCGGCTGATTTCTTCCATGGCTGGCTGAATGTAGCCATATTCCGGCGCCCAGAAAACCGCGCGGATATTTTCACCGGTGTGCGGGTTAAACATTTTAATCATGCGTTCGCGGCTAGTCGCAGCACGCGCCCAATCCATGGGAGCCAAAAGACCCGCAGTTACAATCGCAGCAGTTTTAATAAAGATGCGACGGGAATTGCGGGTGCAGCAGGGGCAATCAACGCCATGCTCAAAATCGGCAAAGGTGACTGCTTTTTCGGAATCAGGTTTTTTGAAAAACATTCGTAAATACCAAGGTTTCATGTTTGAGGCGGCGAAATATAAAATAATTGCAATGGTTTTGCAATATTTCGCAACGCGAGATAATGAAAGGCTTGATTAAAGAGGGAAGAAAAGAAGTGGTGGCTACGCCCTGACTCGAACAGGGGACCCCATCATTATGAGTGATGTGCTCTAACCAACTGAGCTACGTAGCCACGGGGGATTTGAGGCGCGCGATTATGCCGAGGCGATGAATTGCTGTCAAGCAAAAGGCGGAATAAATTTATGCCCAGAGTTAATTGTTGTGTAATTGATACGGAATAGTTGCAACATTACCACAGCGGCGCGGCAAGATTACCGCCGCGTTATAATGCGCGCCTTTAAATTTATTGCGGAGAAGCATCGTGGATGTCAGCGAAATACTGGAAGGCCTGAACGAACGCCAACGCGAAGCCGTCACTCACCCGGCGCAAGCATTGCGGGTCATTGCCGGCGCGGGCAGCGGTAAAACGCGCGTGCTGGTGCAGCGAATGCAATGGCTGATGGCAGTCGATGGCGTCTCGCCTTATGGCTTGCTCGCGCTGACATTCACCAACAAGGCGGCGCGCGAAATGCGGCAGCGGCTAGAAGCAGCGTTGCAGCGCCCGCTAGGACAATTGTGGATGGGCACATTCCATGGCATCTGCCACCGCATTTTGCGTCGTCACGCGCCGCTGATGCAGTGGCCGGAGCAGTTCATCATCATGGATAGTGACGACCAACTGCGCCTGGTGAAGCGAATGATGCGCGCGCGCCAATGGGATGAAGCGGTGATGAAGGCGAAAGAGCTGCTTTGGCAAATCAACGCCTATAAAGAAGAAGGCCTGCGTGCCGAAGACGTGCCGCCGACACCACACGCGGGCGAGCTTGCCGTGCGCGAGTTTTATCACGACTACGAAAAACTCTGCCGCCAACAGGGCACGATGGACTTTGCCGAGCTGCTCCTGCTCACCGTCGAACTCTTCACCCACCACCCCGACGTGCTGCAACACTACCAGCAGCGCTTCCACAGTGTGCTGGTGGACGAATTTCAGGATACCAACGCGCTGCAATACCGCCTTGTGCAGCAGCTTTGCGCCGGCGGCGCGCAGCTATTTGTCGTTGGCGACGATGACCAATCCATCTACGGCTGGCGCGGCGCGCGTGTGGAAAACATCCTGCAACTCGAACGCGATTTCCCGGCGCTTGCCACCGTCCGCCTCGAACAAAACTACCGCTCAACGCAAACCATCCTTGACGCCGCCAACGCCGTCATCGCGCAAAACCAAAACCGCCTCGGCAAAACCCTGTGGAGCGCCGGCGCGCGCGGTGCAGCGGTGCGCATCTACCCCGCCATCAACGAAATGGACGAAGCGCGCTACGTCTGCGAACAAATCCAGCGCTGGCACGCGGGCGGCGGCCGCTACGACGAAAGCGCCATCCTCTACCGTTCCAATGCCCAATCGCGCGTCTTTGAAGAAATGCTGTTGCAACACCGCCTGCCCTACCGCGTTTACGGCGGCCTGCGCTTCTTCGAGCGCGCCGAAGTCAAAGACGCGCTCGCCTACCTGCGCCTCGCCCGCTACCGCGACGACGACGGCGCGGTCGAGCGCATCATCAACACCCCAACGCGCGGCATTGGGCAGAAAACCCTGACCGACCTGCGCCAACTCGCACAACAGGCGGGCGTGCCGCTGTGGCACATCCTCGCCGACGACGCGCAAATCGCCCGCCATTTCAGCGCGCGCGCGCGCAACGCCCTGCGCGAATTCGTCATCCTCATCGAACAAATCGCCGCCAAACTCGCCACCGAACCCTCGCTGAAAAAAGCGCTGGAAACCGTCGTCCACGACACCGGCCTCTATGCGGCGCTTGAAACAGAAGGCAGCGAACAAGCCGAAGCGCGGCGCGAAAACTTGGACGAACTCATCAACGCCGGCAGCTACATCGACCTCAGCAGCGACCCGGCGAGTGACCGCATCATGGATTTCCTCGCCGATGCCGCACTGGACGCGGGCGACGGCCAGGCGGAAGAAGGCAGCGACAGCGTGCAACTGATGACCCTGCACAGCGCCAAAGGCCTGGAATTTCCGAACGTTTACATCGTCGGCATGGAAGAAGGCCTGTTCCCGACGCAACGCGCCATCGAAAGCCCGGACAAACTCGAAGAAGAGCGCCGCCTTGCCTACGTCGGCATGACCCGCGCCGAACGCGAACTCACCCTCTGCTTCGCCGAGCGCCGCCGCTTCCAGGGACAAGAAAGCTACCCGCAGCCTTCGCGTTTTGTCCACGAAATCCCGGAAGAGCTGACCGAAGCGGTGCGGCCGATGGTCTATAACGGCATCAGCAAAATGCGCCGCCAAGCCGCCGCCTCGCCCGCCAGCAACGCCGCCGCATTGCCCTACAACCTCGGCGACACCGTCCGCCACCGTAAATTCGGTGACGGCTGCGTCATCGCCCTCGAAGGCAGCGGCGAACACCTGCGCGCCCTCATCAATTTCCCCGTTGTGGGCAAAAAATGGCTGGTGCTCGCCTATGCCAAGCTGGAAAAGATCTGACCGCCCCACCTGGCTTGGGGGTTCGTGTATGTATAAAGCAGCACCGCATGAGACTTTCAGTGGATGAAAGCCACCGGTACACCGTTCCCGACGATTACAGCGCGGTTCTGATGTTTTCGGGATATCGCGCCATAAAAAAAACCGCCCGAAAGGGCGGTTTTTTGTGCGCGCAGCGGCTTATTTGATGAGGCTGGCGAAGTAGGTCAGGGTACGGATGAGCTGGTTGGTGTAGCTCATTTCGTTGTCGTACCAAGCGACGGTTTTCACCAGTTGCTTGTCGCCAACGCTCATAACGCGGGTTTGCGTGGCGTCAAACAGCGAGCCTTCGCTCAGGCCGATGATGTCGGAAGAAACCAGCTCTTCTTCGGTGTAGCCGAAGGATTCGTTGGCAGCGGCTTTCATCGCGGCGTTGATTTCGTCGGCGGTAACTTTTTTCTCAAGAATAGTAACGAGCTCGGTCAGGGAACCGGTAACGACCGGGACGCGCTGGGCGGCGCCGTCGAGTTTGCCGTTGAGTTCCGGGATGACGAGGCCGATGGCTTTGGCAGCGCCGGTGCTGTTCGGCACGATGTTGGCGGCAGCGGCACGGGCGCGGCGTTTGTCGCCTTTGCGGTGCGGGGCATCCAAGGTCATTTGGTCGCCGGTGTAGGCGTGGATGGTGGTCATGAGCCCTTCAACGACGCCGAATTTGTCTTGCAGGACTTTTGCCATCGGTGCGAGGCAGTTGGTGGTGCAGGACGCGCCAGAGATGACGGTTTCTGTGCCGTCGAGGATTTGGTGGTTGACGTTGTAAACGATGGTTTTGATGTCGTTGCCGCCCGGTGCGGAGATGACGACTTTTTTCGCGCCGGCTTTGATGTGTTTTTCGGCCTTGTCTTTGCTGGTGAAGAAGCCGGTGCATTCGAGGACGACGTCAACACCCAGTTCGCCCCACGGCAGTTCTTCCGGGTTGGCGTTGGAGAGAACTTTGATTTTTTTGCCGTTGATGACGAGGTTGTCGCCGTCGAGTTCAGCAGTGCCGTGGAAGCGGCCTTGCGCGGTGTCGTATTTGAAGAGGTGCAACAGCATGTCTGCCGGGGTGAGGTCGTTAATCGCGACGACTTCCACGCCTTTGGCTTTGTCCATTTGGCGCAGGGCAAGGCGACCGATGCGGCCGAATCCGTTAATGGCTACTTTGATGCTCATAGGTTCGTTACTCCTGGAGTTGTGGGTTGAAAAGCGGGCGCGATTATAGCACGGCGGCGGGGAAATGCGCTCATTTCGTTACAATATCGAGGTTGTGTTATTTACGGAAAAGGCATGCAAAAACCGCCCCGGAGGGCGGTTTTTTCATCGCGGCAGGACTTACATCAGCGCGTTATAAACAACCGCGGCAAGCGCGCCACCGGCAAGCGGGCCGAGAACCGGCACCCAGCTGTATGCCCAGTCGGCGCCGGTACGCAGCGGCAGCAGCGAGAGGACGAAACGCGGGCCGAGGTCACGCGCCGGGTTGATGGCGTAACCCGTGGTCGCGCCGAGACTGATACCGATGACCCAAATGAGAAGGGCGACTGGAATCGCGCCAACCGAACCGAGGCCGATTGGCGTCGCATCCGCCTCGCCCGGCAGGGTCACGCTGCCGTTGCCGACGATATAGAAGATGACGAAGACGAGGACGAAGGTGGCAATCAGCTCGCAGATGAAGTTCAGCGGGTAATTGCGGATGGCGGGGTAGGTGCAGAAGCAGGCGCGCTTGGCATCTTCATCGAGGGTAACGTTGAAATGGTCCATGAAGAAAATCCAGACGAGGAAAGCGCCGATAATCGCGCCGATAAATTGCGCGGCAACGTAAGTCGGCACCGCGCTCCAAGCGGTCGCGCCTTTCATCGCAAGACCGAGGGTAACGGCGGGGTTCAGATGCGCACCGCTCACCGGGCCGGCGACGACCACGCCGACGTACACGGCGAACGCCCAACCGGTGGTGATGACCATCCAGCCCGCCGGGCCGGATTTGGTGTCTTTCAGACAGCAGCTGGCGACGACGCCGTTACCCAGCAAAATGAGCAGCGCGGTGCCAATGAGTTCAGCGGTAAAAATATTCATGAGAGTTCCTTGGGTAATGATTTAAGGATGAGGGGATTTACGGATTTTGCCGCTATTCAGGTTTATTGCGTGCGACATCATCGGTAATCATGCGAGAGACAGCACTTTATTCTTCAATCCAGTTACGGGCGGCGTTCACCGCCTTGTGCCAGTAGTGCAGCATTTCTTTGACGCGCGCTGCCGGCAGTTGCGGCGTGAAGGTCTTGTCGATTTTCCACTGCTTGCGGATGCCGTCGATGCTGTCCCAGTAGCCAGTGGCAAGACCGGCGAGGTAAGCGGCACCGAGCGCGGTGGTTTCGACCGTTTTCGGGCGGACGATGTCAAAGCCGAAAATATCCGCCTGCGTTTGCATCAGGTAATCGCTCATGCTGGCGCCGCCATCGACGCGCAACTCGCGCGTTTGCGCGCCGGCGTCAGCTTCCATCGCTTTGACAATGTCATAGACCTGGAAGGCGATGCCCTCAAGGGTAGCGCGGGCAAGGTGGCCGTCGGTGGTGCCGCGAGTGATGCCGAAAAACGCACCACGCGCGTAAGAATCCCAGTAGGGCGCGCCGAGGCCGGTCAGCGCCGGGACAAAATAGACGCCGCCGTTGTCCTCGACCGTCGCCGCCAGCGTATTGATGTCGGCTGCGGTGCGGATAATGCGCGCGCCATCACGTAGCCATTGCACCGCCGCACCACCGACGAAGACGCCGCCTTCCAGCGCGTAAGTAACCTTGTCGCCGATTTTCCAGGCGATGGTGGTGAGCAGGTTGTTTTTGCTGGTAACGGCTTCGTCGCCGGTATTCATCAAGAGGAAGCAGCCGGTGCCGTAAGTGTTTTTCAGCATGCCCTTTTCGGTGCAGAGCTGGCCGAACAGCGCCGCCTGCTGGTCGCCGGCAATGCCGGCAATCGGCACCGGGTGTTCCAAATAGCGGTTGGAAACCGTGCCGTAAACCTCGCTGCTGGCGCGCACCTCCGGCAGCATGCTGCGCGGAATATCAAACAGCTCAAGCAGTTCATCGTCCCAGTCTTGCGTGTGGATGTTGTAGAGCATGGTGCGGCTGGCGTTGCTGGGGTCGGTGACAAACACCTCGCCTTTGGTCAAATTCCAAATAAGCCAGGTATCGACCGTGCCGAAGCAGAGCTCGCCGCGCTCCGCCCGCTTGCGCGCGTTCTCGACGTTATCGAGAATCCACTTGACCTTGGTCGCGGAAAAATAGGCGTCGATAATCAACCCGGTCTTGCCGCGAATCCAGTAGCGCTTGTTGTGCAGGCTGTCGCAATACTTCGCGGTGCGGCGGTCTTGCCAAACAATGGCGTTGCACACCGGCTCGCCGGTGGCGCGATCCCAAACGATGGTGGTTTCGCGCTGGTTGGTCACGCCGATAGCGGCGATGTCTTTGGCTTCCAGCCCGGATTTGGCGAGCGCCTCGGTCAGCACCGCAATTTGCGAGCCCCAAATCTCTTTCGCATCATGCTCAACCCAGCCCGGCGTCGGGAAATACTGGGTAAAGGGCTTCTGGGCGACGCTGATCGTCTCGCCGTGGCGGTTAAAAATAATCGCGCGCGAAGATGTCGTCCCCTGGTCAAGCGACATGATGAACTTGTTCTGCATAGGCAATCCTCGTCTGATAAACAAAAAACGCTGAAAAACCACAAAAGATTAAGGAATTTTCAACGGGCGGCAACATAAAAGGATTAGCGATACCGCGCAAGCCCGGCGCGGTTTAGCCGCGATAATTGCTTGAAAAACAGGCGAATTAAAAATGCTCAAAGGCAACAAGAAGGCGACACAATCATGATAAGAGCATGAATATTTCATTTACATACAGGGTAGCGGGGTTCGTGTATGTAAATCGCTTGCAAAACCACCGCGAAAGCGTTTTTCTTGCTTCTGTACTGATGTGCTTTATGCAGCAAACAATTGAAAAACCGTATTTTTAATTCGCGCTCCGCATCACCAGCCAGCGCACCTCGCTACCCTATCTCGAATTTAATCAGTCCGCTTTGCGTCTATAATGGCGCGGTAATTTTCTGCCCGCAGGTGCTGTCATGACTGATGTCTTTGAAAAACATTACCTTCTTGCCCCGTTGTCGCCTATTGACCGCCAACGCCTGACGCAACGCCAGCACCGTCGCCGCTACCCGGCGGGCAGCATGATTTTCACCAAAAACCAAAAAACCACCGACTTTTTCCTCGTCCTCACCGGCACGGTGCGCCTCTACTTCTCCGCGCCGGATGGCAAGGAAAAAACGGTCAAACTCTTCAGCCGTGGCCAAAGTTTTGGCGAGGCGCTGATGTTCATGCAGCACGACACCTACCCCGCCAACGCGGTCGCCACCGAAGACACCGAGCTGCTGGTGATTAACAACCGCGAGTTCCGCGAAATTCTTTTGAAAAACGTCGAACTGTGTCTGGCGATGATGGGAACGATGGCGGAATACGTGCAGATGCTCAGCATGCAGATTGAGATGCTGAGCGTCTTCGATGCGCGCACCCGCCTCTTGCACTACCTGCGCGACCATATGCAGGGCGAGCGGAAAAACGGCAAGCTCTACCAACTCACCATTAACAAAAAAGACCTTGCCGAATACCTCGCCATCCGCCCGGAAACACTGTCGCGCCTGCTCAAGCAGCTAGAGCAGGAAGCGGTGCTGGTGTGGGATCAGCGCGGCGTTACCGTGCATGATTGGGCGAAATTGAAAGACGCCTGACTTTATATAAGGAAAACACTATGGACTGGCTCACCCAACTCTTCACCCAACCGCAAAGCGTCGCCTACACCGCGGTCATCTACGCCCTCACCATCTTCAGCGGCGCCGCGCTTGGCCGCCTGCGCATCTTCGGCATCACCTTCGGCGTGACGATGGTGCTCTTTACCGGCATCCTCATCTCCGACCTCGGCTTCACCATCAACGAACACATCGCCCACTTCATCAAAGAATTCGGGCTGATACTCTTCGTTTACACCATCGGCTTGCAAGTCGGCCCCGGCTTCTTCGCTTCCTTCCAACGCGAAGGGCTGAAGCTGAACGCGCTGATGCTCATCGTCGTGCTGTTCGACGTCCTCATCGTCCTTGCCTTCTTCCGCTTCACCGACAACGACCTGCCGACGCTGGTCGGCATCATGCAAGGCGCAGTTACCAACACCCCCGGCCTCGGCGCGGCGCAGCAGACGCTGACCAACCTCATCGGCGACGGCACCCTCGCCGTGCAAATGGCAGCAGGCTATGCCGCCGCCTATCCCGGCGGGGTGATGGGGCTGATTGCCGCCATCTTCATCGTCAAATACGCCTTCCGCATCAACGTCGCCGCGGAAAAACGCCTGACCCTGCGCCGCCTACGCGCCGGCACGGCGTCCGTTACCCGTATCGCCCTGCAAGTAAACAACCCGATGCTCGAAGGCAAAACCATCGCCGCGATGCGGCAAATCCTGCCGACCAGCTTCGCCATCTCGCGCCTGGCGCGCGACGGGGAAATCACCCTCGCCGAAGAAAACAAACGCATCCAGCAGGGCGACATCCTCCTCATCATCGCCCGCGACGACGAAACCGAGCGCCTGATGACCCTCATCGGCGGCCAAGTCAGCACCAGCATCTTCAGCGAACGCCCGCGCAGCGCCTCGCCCGCCTACATCAACTCGATGCGGGTGAACATCACGCAAAGCGCGGTCTGCAACAAAAAACTCTCCAGCCTCAATATCCACGAACGCTACGGCGTGAACATCACCCGCGTCCGCCGCGCCGGCTTTGAATTCGTCCCCGACCGCAACACCCGCCTGCAATTCGGCGACTCCATCACCCTCATTGGCGACGAAGCGCACCTGAAAACCGCCGTCGCCGCCTTCGGCAACTCCAAGCGCGACCTGCAAATCCCGCACATCGCCGAACTCTTCCTCGGCATTAGCCTCGGCATCATCTTGGGCGCAATCCCCATCCCGATTCCCGGCGTGCCGGTGCCGGTCAAACTCGGTCTCGCCGGCGGGCCGCTGATAGTCGCCATCCTGATTAGCCGCTACGGCGGGCGCTTCTCCGTTACCCACTACGTCTCGCAAAGCGCCAACCTGATGGTGCGCGAACTCGGCCTGGCGCTGTTCCTCGCCAGCGTCGGCTTAAGCGTCGGCCCGGCGTTTTTCGCCGCGCTCAAAGACGGCGACGGCCTCTACTGGATGGCGCTCGGCATCGTCATCACCACCGTGCCGCTCATCATCACCGCCATCATCGCCCGCCTCTGGGGCAAACTGACCTTCCCGGAAATCTGCGGCCTGCTCACCGGCTCACACACCGGCGCGCCAGTGCTGCCCTTTGCCACAGAAATCTCGCAATCTGACCAAACCGCGCTGAAATACACCGCCGTCTATCCGCTCACCACCTTCCTGCGCATCATGGTCGGGCAGGTGCTGATTGTGCTGCTGTACCAAGTACCGGTTACCTAAGTTATATAGCGATACTCACAAAGTTCTGTACAAGGCGCGCCGACGAAGGCAGTACAGCTAGTACGGCGAGGCGGTGCAACACAGTACAGGGCTTTGTGAGGATTGATACATACACGAACTCCGCTACCCTGTATGTAAATGCCTACTGCAAGCGTACACTCTCAGAAAAATCCCTTTGCTTACGCGCAGACCCAACACATCTAAGGAACCCCTCATGATAGACCTCGCAGCCATGCTTCTGCTTCTCGACATCCCCGCCGCAACCGACCTGCCGCAAATGCCGCCCAAACCGCAGCCGGTCGCCATCTGGCCTACCCTGCCAAACCCCGCCCTGCAAACCCTGCTCGCCCAGGCAGAAGCGGGCGACGCTACCGCCCAATACAATTTGGGCAACGCCTACTACAACGGTGACACCGGCACGGTGGACTACGACCAGGCGCGCCGCTGGTGGACAAAGGCCGCCGCGCGTCAAGACAAAGTCGCCCAATACAACCTCGGCACCCTCTACGACGAAGGCCGCGGCGTGGTACAAGACCACCGCATCGCCGCCCAGTGGTACAGCGCCGCTGCCCAACAGGATTACGCCTTTGCCCAATACAACCTCGGCAACCTCTACCGCGATGGCAAAGGCGTACCGCAAAATGCCTACATCGCCCGCGACTGGCAAGAAAAAGCCGCTGCCCAGGGCGACAGTGACGCCATGTACGCCCTCGGCACCCTCTACCAACAGGGCGAGCTCGGCATCAGCGGCAGCGGCCAACAGGCACTCACCTACCAATGGCTGGAAAAAGCGGCGATGCGCGGCCACCCACGCGCGCAAAACGAACTCGCCAACCTCTACGAACGCGGCGAAGGCGTGCCACGCGACCTGACCACCGCACAAAAATGGCGAGAAGCCGCCGCCGACCTCGGCGACGAGGACGCCAAGGATGCCCTCGCCCACCGCAATGGCGAGCATTAATCGCCACCCACCGTAAGCCGCTTGCGGCTTAGGGACTGTTTACAATTGGACAACCCCCTCCCCCGCAGGGCGAAGCCCGCAGCGGGGGAG
>CAUVOF010000056.1:0-14870 GCA_963553325.1 uncultured Cardiobacterium sp. | reverse complement strand
TCGTCGGCAAAATGGTGGTCTATGTGGCGAACCTCGCGCCGCGCAAAATGCGCTTCGGCGTCTCTACCGGCATGATTCTCTCCGCCAGCGGCGACGGCCAACTGCACCTGCTGCAACCGGGCAATGGCGTCAAAGCGGGGATGAAAATCGGCTGAGGCTGCTGCCAAATAAAAATCCCCCGCTATGAGGCGGGGGATTAGGGCGTGTATTGGACAACCCCCTCCCCCGCTGCGGACGCTAGGGCGTGTTGCAATTGGGTGTAATACATTGATTTTAAATAGAAATACTAATTTTCAGAAATCGGTATATTCCTAATAAAATCAGTGGATTACTTATGAATTGTCAACAGCCCCTAGTGCGCCCTGCGGGGGAGGGGGTTGCCCAATTGTAAACACACCCTAGAAGCGGCGAGTTATTCCCAATCATAGCCGCGCAATGCCCCCTTTTCATACCAGCGTTGCGCGGCTTCCATATTTTTGGCAACGCCAATGCCGTATTCATAAAAATAGCCAAGGCTATAGAGGGCGCGGACATTGTTTTTCGTTGCCGCCTTTTCATACCATTCGCGCGCTTTTTCGTAATCCTGGGCAACGCCTTTGCCCAATTCGTAGAGACTGGCAAGACAGCTTTGCGCATGGGCGTAATTCAATTGCGCGGCTTTTTCGTACCATGCGCGCGCCATATCAATGTTTTCTGCGACACCAATGCCAAATTCATGCAATAAACCGAGGCGGGTTTGTGCGCGGGCATTATTGCCTGTCGCTGCTTTCTCGTAGTATTCGCGTGCTTTACTGAAATCCTGCGTGACGCCATTGCCATTTTCATAAAGCCAACCCAATTCGCATTGCGCCCAGGCAAAATCTTGCGCGGCCGCCTGCTCATACCAATAAATTGCCTGCGCATAATCTTGCACCACCCCTCTGCCATAAAAATAAAGTCTGCCGAGGCGGGATTGCGCTTGCGCATTATGCTGCGCGATCGCTTTTTTATACCAATGGGCGGCTTGCACGTAATTTTTATCCATACCGCGACCATATTCATACAACCTGCCGAGATTGCATTGCGCGGATGGATAATCCTGTAGCGCGGCTTTTTCATACCATGCGCGCGCCTTGTCATAATCTAGTGCAACACCTTTACCCGATTCATAAAGACGTCCTAAAGTATCTTGCGCCTGTATATCGCCAGCTTCAGCGGCAGCTTTACAGCTTTCATAGGCGCTAATGTCTTCAGGTGAGAGGCTGTCGCGCACTTCCCTATCTATTGGTACCAGAGATTTCTCTATCGTTTCTACAATAAAATTGCGCAATACTTCGTTCAGCCGTTCTAGGTTCTCTTGGGCAGTTTCATTTCCTTGTGCTGCCGCTTTTTCATACCATTCGCGGGCTTTATTGTAATCCTGGGCAACGCCGAGACCTTCCTCATACATCCAGCCAAGATGACATTGTGCGATGTCATATCCTTGCAAGGCAGCTTTTTTATACCAGACGAATGCTTCGTCATAACTTTGGGCAACGCCATTGCCGAATTCATACAACCAGCCAAGATCGCATTGTGCTGTGGCTTCTCCTTGTAAAGCAGCTTTTTCATACCAAAGAAATGCTTTGTCATAACTCTGGACAACACCTTTACCATTTGCGTAAAGCCTGCCGAGATTGAATTGCGCTTTGGCATTTCCCTGTAAAGCAGCTTTTTCATACCAGGCAAATGCCTGTTCATAACTTTGGGCAACGCCTTTTCCATATTCGTACAGCCAGCCGAGATTATATTGCGCTATGGCATTACCTTGAACAGCAGCTTTGTTATACCATTCATATGCTTTTTTATAATTCTGTGCGACACTTTTTCCATTTGCATAAATCCCGCCAAGATTACATTGAGCAGCAGCGCTCCCTTGATGCGCTGATTTCTCGTACCATTCGTGTGCCTTGCTGTAATCCTGCGCTACGCCTTCTCCATTTTCATAAAGCACGCCAAGATTACATTGTGCTGCGAAATTTCCCTGTAAGGCAGATTTTTCATACCATTCGCGCGCCTCGCTGTAATCCTGTGCCACGCCTTGCCCATAGTAATAAAGTTCACCAAGATTATATTGCGCTTCGGCATTGCCTTTTGCTGCCAGCGGTTGCAGTAATTGCAATGCTTGGGCGTAATCTTTGTTTTCTAGCGCAATCTCGATTTGTTGCAGCTGTTCGCTTTCTTTTTTATGGCGGGGCGTAAACAGTTTTTGCAGCAGGCTCATGCTTTCTCCTTTGCTGTGGCATTTATTCCCGGCTGGCATCAATCGCAGCGGCGATGTCCGCGTCTTTGATGTCGCGGTCGATACCGCTCATGCAGAAGGTTTGCGGCAGGACGAGGCGCAGTTGTCCGCCGCGCGTTTTTTTGTCGAGCTGCATTTTGTCGCGGATGGCATCCGTGCTGATGTCCGCCGGCACGGTGGTTGGCAGGCCGAAGGCGGCAAAGAGGGCGGCGGCGCGGTCGGCGTTTGCTTCGCTGATGCGTCCCAAGCGGGCGGCGAGGCGGCAGGCGATGACGCTGCCAATAGCGACGCATTCGCCGTGTTTCCAGCGCTGGTAGGCGGTGAGCGCTTCGAGCGCGTGGCCGAAGGTGTGGCCGAAATTGAGCAGCGCGCGCTGCCCACTTTCGCGTTCATCCGCAGCGACGATGTCGGCTTTGCTCTGGCAGCAGCGGGCAATCATCGCTTCCAGCGTTGCCGGGTCGTGTGCGGCGATGGCGGTGCGCTTTTCTTCCAGCCAAGCGAAGAAGTCGGGGCTGTTGATGAGGCCATATTTGATGACTTCTGCCATGCCGGCGGCAAATTCGCGCGGCGGCAGGCTGGCGAGGGTGGCGGTGTCGATGATGACCGCCTGCGGCTGGTGGAAGGCGCCGATGAGGTTTTTGCCCTGCGGGTGGTTCACTCCGGTTTTGCCGCCGACCGAGGAATCGACTTGCGCCAAGAGGGTGGTCGGGATTTGCAGGCAGGCTATGCCGCGCTGGTAGCTGGCAGCGGCAAAGCCGGCGATGTCGCCGACGATGCCGCCGCCGAGGGCGATGATGAGGCTATCGCGGTCGTAGCGTGCCGCTACCAGCGCGTCGAGGATGCTTGCCCAGGTGGTGAGTGTTTTGTGGGTCTCACCATCGGGCAGGCGGACGGTGATGCGGGTTTTGTCGGTAAGGGCGGCTTCGAGCGGTGCGAGGTAGTGCGCGGCAACGGTGTCGTTGCTGACGATGCAGATTTGTTGCTGCGGCGCGCAGGCGGTGATGAGCGCGGCGTCGGCAAGTAAACCGTGGCCGATGTGGATGGGGTAGTGGCGCGCCGGGCTGGCGGGAAGGGCGACTGCGAGGGTGCGGTGTTTCATTGGGGTTTTCCGGTAGTAGACATCTTTCCAAACCACGATTTTGCAGGAAACCGATGCCAATGCTTGAATCCGAAAAAGCTCCTCTCCCGGTGGGAGAGGGGTTGGGGTGAGGGCAGGGATAAATAAATTCCGCAGAAAAGACAGTTTGGAAGGAAGTCTAGTGAGGTTTATGGGGTGGCGGTTTTGCAGGCGTTGGCTTGTGCGCATGGTTTGCACGTTTGCTGCGGCTGGTAGCTTTCTGCCAGGGTGCGCAATGCGGCAGTGGCTTTGCTTTTGTCTGTTTTCGCGTCCATTTGTAAGACGAATACGCCCAGGGATTTTGGCGGTATGGGGAAATAGGCGATTTGTTCTTCCAGGCCATTGCTGTAATTCAATTGCCATAATTCGCCTTCGCTGCCTGCTTTGCTGCGGATGGTTTCCAGTTTTTTTGCGTGTATTTCGATGTTGTCTGCTTGGTACATTTCGCGCAGGTTGTTTATTTCGGCGGCAATCAATGTGTCGCTGTTTTCGGCGTGGGAATTGGTATAGATTTTGGTGTACATCGCCATGCTGGCGTTATCCAAATTGCTGTCTTCCGGGTAAAACGCCATGCCGACTCCCTGGTCGGCAAGGATTTTGTCATCCAGTTTCCAGCCATGCGGGGCGGTAAAGCCGTAACAGCCTTGCGCGTTATATACGTATCCGCTTAGCGGCGTGGTATTGGTGTTTTCGGCATGACTGCTTGCGATGGCGAGGGTAAGCAATATGCTGCTGAGTGTTTTTTTGTGCATTGTAAACTCCAGGTTTAATGGATTAGGCGGATAGGAAATCGGCTATTCGTGTTTGCAGTATTTTGATTAGTTCGGCATTCATATAAGTGTATTGGTCGGGAATGTTCAGTACCAGCGGTTCTTTGTATTGTAAGGCGCGGGGGAATGTCGCTTGCAGACGGCTTTTGTGTTTCTGCTCCATCACCAGGATTTTATCTGCCCATTGGATGTCTGCGATAGTAACGGTGCGGCGTGCATGGCGGCTGGTGCCTGCCGAGCGAACTTGGAAATTCGGGTAAAGCTGTTTGCCCACGGCTTCTGCAGTGGGGCTGCGCCATTGGTTGCGGCTGCAAATAAAGAGGATTTTTTTCATGAAAAGGGTTTGGGTAAGGCGGGCATTGCCCGCCGGTGAAGGTTAATCAAACCATTCCGCCTCAAAATCGGCTTTTCTGAATGGATAGGTGAAGCCCAATTGTTTGGCGCGCATCATTTTTACGCTGCGCGTGTAGAGCAAATCCCATTTTTTTTCGGGTTTGAATAATGGGTCTTGGCTGCCTTTGCGGTGGGACGGGCTTCTTTTTTGGTGGCGCCGCCATGCCCGACCGCGCGGGTTTTGGATATTGTCCATTTGTTTCTCGCTTTTATGGATTTGATTAAAAAAACCGGGTTCAGCAGCCGCGGTTTTTGTCATGCAAATTTTTGTCCAATGGCGAAACGCTGTGGATTATAGCGCAGTTATTTTTTCAGTCGCGGACAAATACCGCGAGGCTTTCGACGTGCGCCGTTTGCGCGAACATATGCAGCAGGCGGCCGCTTGTCATGCGGTAGCCTTTTTGCGCGAGGATGTGCGCATCGCGGGCGAGGGTGCCGGGGTTGCAAGAGACGTACACGATGCGCGCCGGGGCGTTTTTTCTATCCACCGCCTCACACAGCGCCTGCGCGCCAGCACGCGGCGGGTCGAGCAGCCAGCGTTCCGCCTTGCCCCAGCGTTGCAGTTGTTTTGGTGTAACGGCAAAGAGGTCGGCGCGGCGGAATTGGCAGCGTTCGGCAAGGCCATGCGCGGCGGCGTTGGCGGTTGCACGCGCCACCATTTCATCGACGCCTTCGATGCCGAGCACGTTCAGACCGCTGCGCGCCAACGGCAGGCTGAAGTTGCCGAGGCCGCAGAAGAAATCGAGGACGCGCATGCCGGGTTCGGCTTGCAGTTCGGCAAGGGCGAGGGCGACCAGTTCGCGGTTTAGTGCCCTGTTTACTTGGGTGAAATCGTCCGGCGCGTAGGGCAGGGCGATGTCGTAGGCGGGCAGGGTGTAGGCAAGCGCGGGCGCGGTGGCGGGGTGTTTGCGGATGTCGCGCCCGCTTTGCAGCCAGATTTGCCACGGCTGCGCGGTGTCTGCGTTCCAACGGGCGACGGTTTCGGCGGCAAGGCGGTCGCCGACGGCGTCTTGCAGGCGGATGCGTAGCACGGTTACGCCGTCGCCCTCGCTCACATCCACGCCGAGAATGCTGGTTTGTTGTGCGAGGCGGATGCACAGGGCGCGGATGTCCGGCAGGCGGGCGGAAATCGCCTGCGGCAGAGTGAGGCAACGTTCGATATTGACGACGCGCGCCGAGGCGCGGGCGCGAAAACCAAGGCTTTGGCTTGCCGCGTCCCAGGCAAGGCGGGCGCGTGAGCGGTAATGCCAGGGTTCGCTGCTGATGGCGGGCGGGACGGTTTCGGGGGTAATTTTGCCGATGCGTGCCAGTTGTTCCAGCCAGACGCTTTCTTTGAGACGCTGTTGCGCGCTGTCGCTCGCGTGTTGCAGGGCGCAACCGCCGCAGTCGTTGTAATGGGCGCAGGCGGGGGCGATGCGGTCGGGCGAGGGGGTGAGGATTTGCACCGCTTCGCCTTCGAGGAAGCGTTTTTTGTCGCTGCTGATGCGGGCGGTAACGCGCTCACCGGGCAGCGCGCCGCTGATGAAGGCGGTTTTGCCGTCGTGGCGGGCGACGCCGCAGGCGTTGTAATCGAAGCCGGTGATGTCGAGGGTGAGGGTTTTCATCGGGATTGGTGGCGGTTAAACGGCGCCGCAATGTATCACCGCCCCGCATGGGCAACAAGCGGGCAAAAACTATCGGCAGGGCATTCAATCTATAATGTGCGTCTTTTTTATTACAGCCTTATTCCCATGCGCCAATCTCTCGCTTTTCTCGCCGCCGCTTTGGCAACCTGTCATATCCATGCCGCCGATATTGAACTGCCCGATCTCGGCAATCCCGAAAAACGTATTTTTATTGGCGATAAAGCGCGCAATATCGGCATGGCGGTAGAGGGGCAACTGCGCCAGCGTGGCGAATTGCTGGAACAACCGGAAATCACCCAATATTTACGCGCGCTTGGCAATCGTCTTGCCGTTTATGCGCCGGCGCCATCGGGTTATCACTTCTTTATTATTGACTCGCCTGCCATCAATGCCTTTGCCGCCAGCGGTGGCTATATCGGCATCAACAGCGGCCTGATTGCCATGACCGATAACGAAGACCAACTCGCCGGCGTTATTGCCCATGAAATTGGCCATGTTAGCCAATCACATATCGCCCGCTCTATTGCCAATGCCGAACAATATGGCTGGATGCAAGCGATTGGCATATTGGCAGGAATTGCCGCTGCGACCGCCGGCAACAGTCCAGATGGTGCGCAGGCGGCAGTCGCAGGGACTTATGCCTATATAGAAGAAAAGAAACTGGAATACTCGCGCGCACACGAACAACAAGCCGATGACGTCGCCGTAAAAATCTTACAAAAAGCGGGATATGACGCGACACAAATGGCCGCCTTTTTCGACAAATTAACGATAAACGGCAGCCATCCGCCGGAATTTCTCATGAGCCATCCCTTGCCGGAAAATCGCGCCGACCGTCAGCGCCGCAAAACGCAAAAAAATGCCCCGCTACATAACCCGCTCGATTATCAACTGGCAAAAGTCGCCATTGCCCGTTACAGCCGCCATAAATTACGCGCCTATCAACCGGAAAATCCGCTTGCCGCACAATATCAACAAGTGCTGACCGCACAGCGGCGCAATGAACGCACAGCATTGCCCGCCATGCTCGCCGCATTACCGCCAGAAAAAAATGCCATCTTTGCCCGCTTGCATGGCGAACAGGCATTGCAGGACGGCGACCCATTGCGCGCCGAAGCCATATTGGGCAAAGCCTGGCAACACTGGAAAAACAATGAAAACCTGATATTGCCCTATGCGCGCAGCCTTATCACCAATGGCAAATATCTGGATGCGGAAAAACTGCTACAGGCGCAAATTGCGCGCGATGCTGGCGCCGTTCAATACTATGACCTCTATGGCGATTTACTGGATAGACAACAACGCCGTGGCGAACAATTACTACTTACCGCCAAATACTATGCCCTCATTGGCGACTATGAACTCGCCGCCGCACAAGTCGAACGCGCCTTGAAAGATACAACCCTTCCCGACAATGAAAGACAAAAAGCACGTACATTGCAAAAGCGCTATGAATTATTGAAGGAACAGCACAAAAAATAACAAAAAGGGCTTTACATTTTCCTTGCTGTCGCTATAATTCGCCCGTCTTTAATACAAACGAGGAACCTAAAATGAGTCTTGAAGAACTCTTTAACCAAGTCGATAACCTAAACAATGACGACTTTGAAGCATTGATTAATCATGTCGATAAACAAAAAAAACGTCGTGCCCGTGATATCCTTGCCGAAGCACAACGCCAAGCATCCCGCTTTATTACCAGCATCGAAAACAAACCGACAACCCAGCGCACCGTAATGCCTGCCCGCTATCGTAACCCGGCGAACCCGGCACAAACCTGGAGCGGCATGGGTCGCCAACCGCAATGGTTCAAAGAATATATTGACCGTGGTGGTAGCGAACAAGATATGCAAATCTAATCATGCACCATACATGGAAAGGCACGAAATCTCGTGCCTTTTTTATTATGCAAAAAGGAAAGCAAAATGAGCGACACCATCTTTCATAAAATCCTTGCCGGTGAAATCCCCTGCGCCAAAATATACGAAGACGAACACCTCTTTGCCTTTATGGATGCCTTTCCACAAAGCAAAGGACATAGTCTGATAATCCCGAAAATATTTGCCCCCGATTTACTCAGTGCCAATGCCGAATCGCTGCAACACATCATCGTCTTTAGCCAAAAACTGGCGCGCGCACAAAAAAAAGCGCTGGCCGCTGATGGCATTAAAGTCGTGCAATTCAATGGTGCATCTGCCGGGCAAACCGTTTTCTATTACCACATGCACTTGATACCCGTATGGGAAGGCAAAAGCCTGGGTGTGCACGGCAAAGGCGCGGCCGACATCAACGAATTGCGGGAAACCGCCGCGCAAATAGCCGCCGCTTTATAAAAGCATTCCCCCATTTCCCCTAACTGAAAAGGAGCAACCATGAGTGCCGAAATCATCGATGGCAAAGCCTTTGCCGCCAATATCCGCGCAGAAGTCGCACAATCATGCGCCAAATTCCGCGAAAAAACCGGCGTCCAGCCCGGCCTTGCCGTTGTCCTCGTCGGCAATGACCCGGCGAGTGAAGTCTATGTGCGCAACAAAGGCATCCAGGCGAAAGAAGCGGGCTTTAACAGCCTCGAATATCGCCTGCCGGAAAGCACCAGCCAAAGCGAGTTGCTCGCCAAAGTGGCCGAACTCAACGCCGACCCGCAAGTACACGGCATCCTGGTGCAACTGCCGCTGCCCGCGCATTTGGACGCTGACGCCGTCTTGAACGCCATCACGCCGGACAAAGACGTAGACGGCTTCCATCCGGTGAACGTCGGCCGCCTGTGGACGGGCAACCCCGTTTCCATCCCCTGCACCCCGCTCGGCTGCGCCCTCATCCTGAAAGACCGCATCGGCGACCTTGCTGGCAAACGCGCTATTGTTATTGGCCGTTCCAACATCGTCGGCAAGCCGATGGCAGCACTGCTGCTCGCCGCCAACGCCACCGTTACCATCGCCCATTCACGCACCGCCGACCTCGCCGCGCGTTGCCGCGAAGCGGATATCGTCGTTGCCGCCGTCGGCAAACCGGAACTGGTGCGCGGCGACTGGCTAAAACCCGGCGCCATCGTGCTGGACGTTGGCATCAACCGCATCGCCGATGGCGAGAAAACCCGCCTCGTCGGCGACGTGCATTTCGCCAGCGCCGTGGAAGTTGCCGGCGCCATCACCCCCGTCCCCGGCGGCATCGGCCCGATGACCATCGCCTGCCTGCTGCGCAACACCATGGCGTGTGCGAAAGCGTTGCACGGTGTAAATGATTAACCGACAATAGCCGCCGTTTTAACCCCCTTCAGGAGACTGAAATGAGTCAAGAAATCGGCTTCTTCTACGGCAGCACTACCGGCATGACCGAAGACGTCGCCTACCGCATCGAAGCCTGCATCAAAGAAAAATTCGGCTTGGAAATCGTGCCGATAAACATCATCGACCTCGATGACCCGAACGACATGTTCCTCTACAAGCGCATCATCCTTGGCATGCCGACTTGGAACTACGGCGAATACCAGGACGACTGGGAACTCGTCGTCGATAAAATCGCCAGCGCCGACCTCAAAGGCACGGTGATAGCGATGTTCGGCCTCGGCGACCAAATCGGCTACCCCGAATACTATCTGGACGCGATGGGCATGCTCGCCGAACAACTCGGCGCGCAGGGCGCAACCTTCGTCGGTGAATGGCCAAGCGCCGATTACAAATTCACTTCCTCGAAGGCGCTCAAGGCGAACGGCAACTTCCTCGGCCTCGCGCTTGATGAAGACAGCCAGCCGGAGCAAACCCAGGCGCGACTGGAAGCGTGGGTTGAACAGGTCATCCCGCAGCTACTCGCCTAAACCGTAAATGCCCGCCTCGCGCGGGCATTTTTTTGCGTCAGCAATAACGCAAGCGGGCAGGGTAGGGCGATCAGTACAAAAGAAAAGGCAGGGGATTCACCCTGCCTTTTTACTGATTTATCGCTTCTTCCCCGTTTTCTTGACGGCTTTTTTGCTCGCGCTTGCTGCTGGCGCTTGCGGTTTCGTCCACTGTTCGACCGGCATGCCGACGCCGGGGTTTTGCGGTACCCAGTTGCCGCCGGGTTGGGCAGCAGGTGCTACTGGTTGGGGCTGCGGTGCGGGGTTCGCCTGTGGCGCGGGCGCGGGCGCGCGGCCGCCGCTTTGTTGGTAAATCGCCATGGCTTCCGGCATGTATTGTTGCAACACCTGGATGCGGTCGGCGCCGCTGGGGTGGGTGGAAAGGAAGGACGGCATGCCGCTGCCGCCGCCAGCTTGCGCCATTTTTTGCCAAACCGACGGCGCTGCCTGCGGGTTGTAGCCCGCCTGCGCCATCAGCATCAGGCCGCCGATGTCCGCTTCGGTTTCGTGCTGGCGGCTGAAGGGTTTGCTGATGCCGTATTCGGAAAGCAGCGCACCGCCGGCTTGCAGCATGCCGGGGTCGATGTTGGTGTTGTTGGCGAGCAGGCTGCCGCCGATTTGCATGCCAAGGCCGGTGATGAGTTCTTGCCCCATTTGCGCTTTGCTGTGTTCGCGCAGGGCGTGGGTCATTTCGTGTCCGATGACGGCGGCGAGTTCGTCGTCGGTCAGGTTCAGTTTTTCGACAAGGCCGCTGTACACCGCCATTTTGCCGCCCGGCATTGCCCAGGCGTTGAGTTCGTCGGAACGGATGACGTTCATTTCCCACTGGAAGGGGACGCCGGTGCGATTGTTGGCATTAGCTGCCGGTACCATGCGGTTGAAGACGTTATGCACGCGCTGGGCAGTTTGTGAGTTGGTGTCGAGCGCGTTTTCGCTTTGTGCTTCGCCCAGAACTTGCTGGTAGCCCTGGGCGGCTTTTTGGTTGAGGGTTTGGGTGTCGTAGCCGGCCATGTTGGCGACGTCGGCGCAGCCACCGAGCGCCAGCAGGGTCAGGCAGAGCAGCGTTTTTTTCTTCATGTGGTTTTTTCCTCGTGCGGTTGTGCGGGGGCGGTATTTTTTCACAGTTCGCGGCGTGGATTTTCTTGACTTCCCATTAACATAATTTCAAGATGCGAAGCCTCATATCATCAGGAGCATCATCATGTCATCGCCTTCGTATCACGATCCTTTCGCCAACTACCGCGAGCTGACCCTGCGCGGCATGGTTTTGGGTGCTTTGATTACGGTCATTTTCACCGCTTCCAACGTTTATCTTGGCCTCAAGGTCGGGCTGACTTTTGCCTCGACCATTCCGGCGGCGGTGATTTCCATGGCCGTACTCAAGTTTGCCCACGGCAGCAATATTCTGGAAAACAATCTGGTGCAAACGGAAGCCTCGGCCGCCGGGACCATTTCTTCGGTGATTTTCGTCCTGCCGGGGCTGTTGATGGTGGGCTACTGGAGCGGTTTTCCGTTTTGGCAGACGACGCTGCTCTGTACCGCTGGCGGTATTCTCGGCGTGATTTTTACGGTGCCGCTGCGGCTGGCGATGGTGGTGCATAGCGATCTGCCTTACCCGGAAGGCGTCGCCGCCGCCGAGATTCTCAAGGTCGGCTGTCATGACCCGAATATTGAAAACAGCGGCGCGCAGCAGGGCGGCAGCGGCGTCAGGGAAATTGTTACCGGCAGCGTTCTCGCCGGCATCATGAGCTTCTGCACCAACGGCCTGCGCCTTGTCGCCGACAGCACCAGTTATTGGTTCAAATCCGGCGCGGCCATTTTTCAGGCGCCGATGGGCTTTTCGTTCGCCCTGCTTGGCGCGGGGTATCTCGTCGGTCTTGCCGGCGGGATTGCCATTCTTATCGGCCTGGCGCTGACTTGGTTCGGCATTATTCCTTATTTGAGCGCGACGTTACCGCAGCCGCCGGACGTGGATATGGCGGGCTATGCGATGGGGCTTTGGAAAAATAATGTGCGCTTCATCGGCGCAGGCACCATCGCCATCGCCGCCATCTGGACGCTCATCGTCCTGTTCAAGCCGATGGTCGAAGGGATGAAACTCTCCATCGCCGCCTTCAGCGGCAAGGGCGAGCAGGCCGCGCACCGCGAAGACCTGAATCTCTCGCCGCGCAGCATGTTGCTGTGGATCGCGATTGCCGCCGTCATCCTCGTCTTCTGTTTCCACCGCTTTGTCGCGGATGCCAGCCTCGGCAGCGTCATGGCGTGGACGCTGGTCATCGTCTGCACCCTGCTTACCATCCTCATCGGTTTCCTCGTCGCCGCTGCCTGCGGTTACATGGCGGGGCTGATTGGCTCGTCCTCCAGCCCCATCTCCGGCATCGGCATCATCGCCACCATCATCATCTCGCTCATCCTGCTGATGCTTGGCGAGGCGGGCGGCCTCTTTGCCGATGAAGGCAACCGCCAGTTCCTGCTGGCGCTGACGCTCTTCTGCGGCACGGCCATCATCGCCGCCGCCTGCATCTCCAACGACAACCTGCAAGACCTGAAAACCGGCTACTTGCTGCGCGCGACCCCGTGGCGGCAACAAGTCTCGCTCATCATCGGCGTGATCGTCGGCGCCATCGTCATCGCCCCGGTGCTTGAACTGCTCTACCAGTCCTACGGCTTTGCCGGCGCGATGCCGCGCGAGGGCATGGACGCAAGCCTCGCCATGAACGCGCCGCAGGCGACCATCATGACCACCATCGCCAAAGGCATCTTCTCGCGCGACCTGCAATGGAACTACATCTTCACCGGCATGGGCATCGGCGCGGCCGCCATTCTCTTTAACCTCTGGCTGAAGAAAGCGACCGACGGCCGCATGAGTGTGCCGCCGCTTGCCATCGGCATGGGCATCTACCTGCCGCCGATGATTACCCCGCCGCTCATCATTGGCGCCTTCCTCGCCGCCATCACCAACCACATCATCCGCAAACGCTATAGCGACAGCGAGCCGCGCCTGAAAAACGCCGAACGCATCGGCACCCTCTTTGCGGCAGGGCTGATTGTCGGCGAGAGCCTGATTGGCGTCATCCTCGCCTTCATCATCGTCATCTCTGTAACCAGCGGCGGCTCAGATGCGCCACTTGCCATCCACCTCGCCAACTGGGGCACGACCGCACAATGGATTGGCCTTGCTGCCTTCATCGCCTGCGTTGCCGTCTTTGCTCGCCGCGTCATGCAGGCGGCGCGGCAGAGATAATTTACATACACGAACCCCGCTACCCTGTATGTAAATGCGGCGTCGCTGACAAATTCATATATATGACAACTTGCCCGCCGCGTGCGGGCAATTTTCTGCGGCAAACACAGCCACAGCGCGCGATAGCGGCGCGAACGCTGCTAGACTATGCCCGACCCCACTCAATGACCGCAGCCATGCCCCCCATTTTCACCACCCTGAAAAACCTGCCCGCCCGCTACTGGTGCAACAGCGCCGCCGCCCTCATCAGCCTCTACTTCGGCGCGAGCTTCGTCCGTGGCGTTCTTTGGCGCGGCGAAGTTCACGTCGTGCCGTGGTTGCTGGCGCTCATGACCAGCCTGGCGCTTGCCGCATTGCCCTGGTGCTGGCTGCGTTACCACCGCCACATCCTGCAAAACAGCGAGAAGACACCAAGCATCCACGAACAAACCCTCGCCCGCGCCCATGCTGACCTCGCTTCCCTGCGCGAAAACGCCGCGCAATACCGCAGCCGCGCCAATGGCGAGCGCATCGGACTCTTGCTCGAACAACTCTGCAACCACAGCGAACGTTACCTGGAAGAACTGCGCGGCGATGACGAGCGCATCCGCGCCAACCGCGCGCTGCTTACCGTTTACCTGCCGGAACTGAGCGACATCAGCCTGCTTTACCTGCAACTGCCTGCCAAAGAGCTGAGCGGGCAGAACCGCCGCCAACTGCTGCAACTGGTACGCGACATCCACGACCACATCGAGCATAACCACCTGCACCAGCAGGCGCGCACCCTGACCGACCTCGAAACGCGCATGGAAGTGTTGCGTGAGCGCCTCGACGGTCATGCCCCGGCAAGCCAAAACCTGACAAAACCGTTATAATCGCGCCATTTTCCACCAGCCCCCGTTACCGCCCATGACCCGCACCCTCGGCCTGCTGCTGCTTGCCAGCGCCATCTTCATCCCCGCCTGCATGAGCCTGTTCCTCTGATGAACCACCAAGACGCGCAAAAAAAACTCAAACAACAATACCTCGGCCTGCGTGGCACCGCCTTGTACGCGCTGCAACTGCCGCTGTGGCTTGCCGTGCCGGTGAACCTCGTCCGTGGCAAATACCTCGGCATCCTTACGGCTGGCGTTGCCATTGGTCTGCTCTGCTACGCCGCCCGCTTAACTCAAGAACATTACCGCTCGCGTCGCGACAACCTCATCCGCCACGACCGCGACCAGGCAGACGTCGATAACCGCCCCTACGCGCTCGCCTTCACCGCGCTTGCCGCTGCCGTCACCGCCTTCAGCGCCCGCCCCGGCATCTTCTTCGCCCTCACCAGCGCCGTCCTCGCCGCCGCCGGTTACTACCTGAGCTACCTCTACGACAGCGAACCCGCTGACCGCTACCGCGCGCCGCCGCGCAACGTTCCCGACCACCTGAACGCCACCCTGCGCGAAATGATAAACGGCGGCTACGACGCCATCGAAGCGCTCGAACAACACGGCAACCGCCTCAAACTACTCGCCGAAGAAAGCGACATCGCCACACAACTGACGCGCGTTACCGACCAGGCGCGTGCCATCATCGCCCATATCGGCGAAGAGCCGGAACGCATCCGCGCCGCGCGCAGCTTCCTCGTCGTCCACCTGCACGAACTGCGCCGCA
>CAUVOF010000055.1:0-14896 GCA_963553325.1 uncultured Cardiobacterium sp. | reverse complement strand
GTCTGCCGCCGGGCGGGCGCGGTATTCGCCGCTGTGTAAGGTGTGGTAGAGGACGTCGTTTTCGTTGGTGGCGACGATGAGGTGCGCGATTGGCAGTCCCATGCGTTTGGCGATGTAGCCGGCGTAGATGTTGCCGAAGTTGCCGGAGGGTACGGTGTAATCAACTTCTGCGCCTTCTGGCAGGTCGAGCGCGAGGTAGGCTTTGATGTAGTACACGCTTTGTGCCAGCACGCGCGCCCAGTTAATGGAGTTGACCGCGCCGATGTGGTAGCGGGTCTTGTAGGCGGCGTCGGCATTGACGGCTTTGACCAGGTCTTGGCAGTCGTCGAAAACGCCTTCGATGGCGATGTTGTGGATGTTCGCGTCTTGCAGGCTGTACATTTGCGCCTGCTGGAATGGGCTCATGCGGCCATGCGGCGAGAGCATGAAGACGTTGATGCGGGCTTTGCCGCGCATGGCGTATTCGGCGGCGGAGCCGGTGTCACCGCTGGTGGCGCCGAGGATGTTCAGCTGCTGGTCGCGCGCTTCCAGCACGTATTCCATCGCGTTGCCGAGGAATTGCATGGCGATGTCTTTGAAGGCGAGTGAGGGGCCGTTGGAGAGTTCGAGGATGTAGGTGTCGCTTGCGCCAAGGCGGGTCAGCGGGGTAATGGCGTCTGAATGGAAGACGCTCTCGTGGTAGGTGCGGTGCAGGATGCGGCGCAGGTCGTTTTCCGGGATGTCGTCGATGTAGTGGCGCATCACCGCAAAGGCGAGGTCGGCGTAGTTGAGGTTTTTCCAGTCGCGCAGGGTTTGCGGGGTGATGATGGCCGGGATGTGTTCGGGCATGGCGAGGCCGCCGTCCGGGGCGAGGCCTTGCAGGAGGATGTCGCTAAAGTGGCCGAGTTGGGCGCCGCGGGTGGATTGGTATTGCATGGGGTTCCTTGTTGTTGGGATTCGGGATGGCTATTTGCACGGATTCGGGCAAGGGGCGCTAGTCTATCAGCGTCAGGCGGGCGGTTTAACCCAACAATGCGGCGGATATGCTTGACGGCATTCGCGTCAGTCTTAACACTACGCACTACGGGCGGCGCGCTTGCTGCTCTCGCCCTACGGGGAAGGGGCAGCAGGCGATTTACATACGCGATAGCGGGGTTCGTGTATGTAAACTGTTTCGTCGCTGTGCGGCTGTTTGCTGCTCTCAACCCCTCTGTTTTTCTCAACCTACAAGGAATTTATGTCTCATCCCATCACTATTTTCCGTCTCGGTACACCTTGCCCCGAAACTTGCGCCCGCCTCGGCGGTTATGAAGACTGGATTGCGCAAAATCTTCCGACTGCCTCGCGCTGCATCGACATTCTCGGCGGGGAATCGCCGCCCGCGCACGCCGATTGCCGCGCCGTGATTCTCACCGGTTCGGCGCATATGGTGGACGAGCGGCTGCCGTGGAGCGAGGCGCTGCGTCCGTGGCTGCAAGAGGCGGTGGCGCGCGAGTTGCCGCTTTTGGGGATTTGCTACGGCCACCAGCTACTCGCCGATGCGCTTGGCGGCATGGTCGGCAACAATCCGCGCGGCGTTGAAATCGGCAACATTACGCTGCGCCGCCTGCCCGCCTGCGACGATGACCCGCTGTTTGCGCCGCTGCCCGCGACTTTTAGCGCCAACGCCACCCATGTGCAGAGTGTGCTGCGCCTGCCGCCCGGCGCGACCGCCCTCGTTGCCAACGATCACGATCCGCACCACGCCTACCGTATTGGCAAAAACGCCTGGGGCGTGCAGTTTCACCCGGAATTTGGTCAGGAAGGGATGCGCGACAGCATCGCGCAAAAACGCGAGCATCTTGCCGATGCCGATGCCGATGCGCTGATTGCCGCCGTTCCCGTCGCCAACCCGCACGCGACCGCGCTGTTGCAGCGTTTTGTCCAACTCGCGCTCAATCGCTAAGGAGTCCTCATGCCCACGCCCAAAGGTTTTGTGCTGCTCAAGGAAAATCGCTTCGACAGCGCCGCTTTTTTTCGCACCCTGCAACATGAATGGGACATCGTCCCCGATGACGGCTATATGCAGGAGGGCGAGAGGATCTCTTTCAACATCAGGGACAATATCTGCGCCATCAGCCTCATGCCCGCGCCCGTCCCCAATCGTGAAGCGGAGGCATGTGCCGAGTTGAATTATTTTTGGCCGGAAGCGGCGGCAACGACGCGCCAGCACCGGGCGCATCTTGCGGTCGTGGTGATGCCGGTTGGCTATAGCAGCAGCGACATCGATTGTATGAGCCTTTACAGCAAAATCATCAGCAGTTGTCTGGCGGATGCGAACGCGCTTGCCGTTTACACCGCCAATACGGTCTTTGCCCCCAGCTTCTACCGCCTGCAGTGCGATGTGATGCGGCAGGGCGAGCTGCCCATTCCCATTTGGGCTTTTATTGGTCTTTATGAAGGTAAAGGCGGTAATTGCGCCTACAGCATCGGTATGCAGCAGTTCGGCAAACTGGAGATGGAGATTTGTAATAGCGCGTCCGCGCCGCGCGATATCCTGCTCACGCTGCTTCATGTCTGCGGCGGCGTTATCCAGGAGGATTTGACCCTGGAAGGCGGCAGCGTTCTCGCCCTGGCGGACGACCGCTTTTTCATCGAACGCTCGCCGAGCGTGAACTGCCTGGGCGAAGACAGCCTGAAGGTTGTCTATTGATGGTGTGGCGACAAGGCGTGCCGTCGAAGATGGAATGAGGCTTTCGTTGTCGTTAGGGAGTTTCGGGGTATGTGCCGCTGATGTAGGCGAGGCGCAGTGGCATTTCGTCTTGGTGGTAGCGGGATTCTTCTGCACTGAGCCGCTGGCTGCAAAGATACAGGTTCAGTTGGCGCGCCGGGTTGGTTTTGTGGCGGATGCGCATGGCATGGTTATCGTATTGGTCTGCGGGGCAGTTTGTTTGTAACCAGGCGGTTTGCTGCACGCTGATGGGCGGGCAATCTGCCGCCGTGGCGCAGGCTTCCAAGATGTAAGCGGGGTTTTTGCCGAGGTTTTTATGTAGTTGCGGCAAATTCAGCCATTCGGGGTCTTTGCTTTTGCGGTGGTCTATGGCGATTTCAAACTGGCGGATGTTGGCGCCGGTTGCGGGGTAGTAGATATGGACGTCGGCAAAGCGGTAGCCAATGGTGCCACGGATGGTAAATCTGGTGCAGTTATGCGCGAGGTAATGGATATGGCGGTAGGGCTTGCCATCGCGCTCGATGTCTTCGCTTTTTTCTTCGAGGTAATCGCTGAACACTTCTGCCGCTTCCATCGCGGCGCGTTGCCAGTTTTGCGGCGCTTGCAGTTTGCCGCTCATATAGAGTTCGTTGAGGCGCGACAGGTATTCGGCGGGGGAGGGAATGGTGCTGATCAGAATCCATTCATCTTCTTCAGGACGGGGTTCGTTGGTTAGCGGCTGGTAGTCTCCGCAGGCAAGCCGTTTTTCTGCTTCGGCGGTGGTTTTTTTTGTTTCGGCGATGGTGGTGTGGGTAGTCAGTAGTAGGGCGAGGGCAAGCAGGATTTTTTGCATGGCTTTTGATGGGTTCGTGATGGCTGGGGTCATAGCGGCTGTGCGTGCTGGACGAGCAGGCTCAAGCGTTCGTCGCCGTAGAAGCGGTTCACTTGTAGTTCGTAGGCGACGCGTAACCGCGTGCCGGGGCGGTAGTCGGCGGTGTGGAAGAACCACGAGGCGTTGTAGGCGTTGCCGCTGTGCATTTCGCGCAGCACCAGGCGGGTGTGGGCGCTGCCGAGCCGGCGGCAGTCCAGCACTTCAAAGGGGTTGGCGAAGACGGGCACGGGCAGCGCCGAGCCCCAGGGTTCGAGGCGTTCCAGGTAGCGCGCCCAGTCGAGGTTGAGCAGAGTCGCGGGCAGTTCGCCGTCGATGTAAACGGGTTCGGGCGGTACGGTTGCGCCGTGCGCGGCAAAGATGGCGCGGTTGATGGCTTCTATCAGTGCCGGGTAGTGTTCGCGTTTGACGCTAAGTCCGGCAGCGGCGGCGTGACCGCCGTAGCGCAGGGCGTCGGCGGGCAGGTCGCAGGCGGCGGCATCGAGTAGCTCGTTCAGGGCGACGGCGCTGACCGAGCGCAGCGAGGCTTTTATCCAGCCGTCTTCGCTGCTGTCGGTGGCGACCAGCGCCGGGCGGGCGAAGCGGCTTTTCAGGCGGGCGGCAAGGATGCCGATGATGCCTTCGTGCCAGTCGGGGTCGTAGGCGGCAGCCAGCGGCAGCGCGGGGCTGACTTGCTGCGCGGCGCTTTGTACGGCGTCATTTTCCAGCGCTTTGCGGTCGCGGTTTTTTTCGTCGCTTTCTTGGGCGTAATCCAGCGCGGTTTGCCAGTCTTCGGTGAGCAGCAGTTCGACGCCGTCGCTCATGTCGCCGAGGCGGCCGAGGGCATTGAGGCGCGGCGCGATGCTGTAGGCGATGTCTTGTGCGCCGAGGTGGGCGGGATTGAGGTTGGCGATGGCGAGCAGGGCACGGATGCCGGTGTTGCCCTGGCCGCTGCGGATGCGGGCGATGCCGTGGTTGACGAGGATGCGGTTGTTGTAGTCAAGCGGCACGAGGTCGGCGACGCTGCCGAGGGCGACGAGGTCGAGGTAGTCGCTGAGGCGCAGGTGTTCTGGCCAGCGGTCTTGCGCGCGCAGGTGTTGGCGCAGGGCGAGGAGAAGGTAGAAGGCGACGCCGACGCCGGCGAGGTGTTTGCCGGGGTGGTGGCTGTCGTGGCGGTTGGGGTTCACTACGGCGACGGCAGCGGGCAGGCTGTCGCCGGGCAGGTGGTGGTCGGTGATGAGGGTGTCGATGCCGCGCGCGCGGGCGGCGGCGACGGCTTCGTGGCTGCTGGTGCCGTTATCGACAGTGAGGATGAGTGCGGGAGAAGAGGGCAGGGCGGCAAGGCCGGCGAGGCTGAAGCCGTAGCCGTGTGCGCTGCGGTTGGGGATGAACCAGTCCACCTTGGCACCGAGTTGGCGCAGGACGCGCACGGTAAGGGCGGTAGCGGTGGCGCCATCGACGTCGTAGTCGCCATAGACAAGGATGCTTTCGCCGCTGGCAATGGCACGCTCAAGGCGGTCAATTGCGACGGCGAGGTCGGGCAGGCCGTCTGGCGGCAGGAGGTTTTGTAGGCGTTTTTCGATTTCGTCGTGGTGGTTTAGGCGGCTGGCGTAGATGTTTTTGACGAGCGGATGCCAGTCGGCAGGCAGGGTTTCGGCGCTGATGCGCACGGGGCGGGGGGTAATCACGGGGCGGGTTTGGGCGGTGAGGGTTGTGGCGAGGCGGCGCTTATTTGTCGCGCCGCAGGTGGATTTCGACGTCGTGCAGCAGTTTTTTGAAGGAGTTGGTGAAGTGGTTGTTGTCGGTATCGACACGGATGTCTGCCAATCCTTCGTAGAGGCCGAGGCGTTCATCGCGCAGTTGTTCGAGTTTGCCTTGCAGGTTGTCGGTGTTTTGTACCAGCGGGCGGTTGCGGTCGCGACCGATGCGCAGGATTTGCCGCCGCACCGAGACGTCAAGGAAGACGACGATGAATTGGCCGGCAATCAGGCGGCGGTTTTCTGCTTTGAGGACGATGCCGCCGCCGCAGGCAACCACCATGTCGCGCGGCGTGGCGAGGATGCTCGCCAGCACTTCATGTTCGCGTTTGCGGAAACCTTCTTCGCCTTCGGTGGCGAAGATGGTCGGGATATCGACGCCGGTGCGCGCGCAGAGGGCGTGGTCGGTGTCAATAAATTCCCAGCGCAGGCGGGTGGCGAGGCGCTTGCCGAGCGAGGTTTTGCCCGCGCCCATCGGGCCGATTAGTACGATTTTGCGTCCGGTGCTCATCGGTGTTCCTGTTATTTGCCGAGCAGCATATGCTGCGGCAGGTGTTCGTCGAAGTAGCGGGCGATGCCGTTGGCAATGCCGCGCGCCAGTTGTTCTTGGTAGGCAGGCGAGGCGAGTTTGCGTGCTTCGTCGGGGTTGGAAACGAAGGCGGTCTCAACCAGCATCGACGGCACGGCGAGCGAGCGCAGCACGGCGAAGTTGGCTCTATTGACCTGCTTGCCGTGGATTTTGCCGAGACGAGCAAGTTCGCTCAGGGTGCGGCTGGCAAGTGCGTGGCTGGCTTCGATGGTCGCTTCTTGCTGGAAGCCGAGCAGCGCCTGTTTGACGTCGCGGTCGTATTTGCTGACGTCCACCCCCCAACGTTGATCAACGGTGTTTTCGGTGCGTTCGAGGTATTGGCCGAGCTGGGTATTCGCACCTTTGGTGGAGAGGATGAAGACGGATGCACCGCTGGGTTCGCGGCTGAGGGATGCATCGGCGTGGATGGAAACGAAGATGTCCGCGCCGCGACGGCGGGCGATGGCAGGGCGTTCATGCACCGGGATGTAGGTGTCGCCTTCGCGGGTGAGGAAGGCGCTGAAGCCTTTTTTGGCGTTGAGGTGTTTTTTCAGGCGGTGGGCGATTTGCAGGACGGCGTCTTTTTCGCGCAGGCCGGTAGTCGGATTGCTCGCGCCGTTGTCTTTGCCGCCATGCCCTGGGTCAATGGCGACGACAATGGTGCGTTTGGAGATGGCTGCCGGAGTGATGACTTTATTTTGTTTTTCGATTTTGCCGCTGGCGGAGATGTCGTTTTCGACGGTAACGGTCGCCGGTGCCTGGGTTCTGTAAGCGGGGGTGGCGACGATGTTCGGCTGCGGGCGCGGCGCAGGCATAACCGGCGGCGGCAGGTTCGCCTGCGGCGTGGTTTGCATGAAGGGCGGCGGCGCGGTGTTGCCGCTGGGGTAGGGGTTGCTTGGGTACGGGGTGTTGCTGGCAATGGGCGGCAGTCCGGGCTGGCTAGCGCCGTCCTCGCCGCTTCCTTGGGTGCTGCCGGTGAAGGTAACGAAGGGCGGCTGCGCTTCGTCAAGGGATTCGAGGGTTAGGGTTTGCGCGGCGAGGTTGTCGTAGATGTCGATAACGATGCGGTTGCCGCGTCCGTTTTCCGGCGGCATGGTGTAGATATTGGCGCGGGCGGGGTAGCTTAGGTCAACGACGACGCGCAGGGTGGTGGCGTCGCTGAAGCCGGTGCGGATGCTGGTAACCGCGCCGCTGTTGATGGTCATGCCCGCGCGCCCGCTGCGTGCCGCATCTGGCAGGTCAAGCACGATACGCGGCGGCCCGGCGAGGCTGAATTGGCGGAAGACGGTGGGGCGGTCGAGGTCGAGTACCAGTTGTACTTTGTCCGGCATGCGGTTGTAGCGCAGGTTTTGCAGGGTCGCCGCTCCCGCTTGCACGCCATAGAGCAGCACGAGGAAGAGCAGCAGCAGTCTGCAACCGCGTGAAAGCATCAGTTTTCCTGTTCGTAGCACCATGTTTTCTGTTGATTTTGTGAATGGCTTGCCATTATGCCTGCCCGCGCGGGCGATGCACAATTAGCGGCTGTTCAGTATTGGCGCGTGCTTAGGCGAGGCTAAGGGTTAATTCCCGTCTGCCATCGCGCAGGGCAAACTGACAGATTACGTCAGCCGCAGGCAGGTAGTCGCCGCCGTTTTGCGCCCATTCGATAAAAATATGACTGGCGCGCTCGCCCCAATCGCGCACGTCGAGGTATAAAAGCTCGTCCGGTGCGCTTAAACGGTATAAATCTGCATGAATAACAGTCTGTTGCCCGATATAATATTCGTTCATAAGGGCATAGGTCGGGCTTTGCACCACCCCCACATAACCCGCCTGCCGCAGCCAATGGCGCACAAAGGTCGTCTTGCCCGCGCCCAGCGCGCCTTCAAGATAATAGACTTTTTTATCAATATGTTGCCGAATGGTGGCGATGGTCGCATCCAGCGCTTCCAAGGTGGTGATGTCAAAATTTTGTTGCATGGTCGTTCCTTCCGCGTCCGCCTGAAAATTGCCATTACAACAGCTATTTTTGCCACGCGCAAAAAGCGCACGCAATGACGCAAAAATTCTGTGGTAATATTTTGTTGTTCATCGCATTTCTGCGATGGGTACGCGCAGCGCATAGTGCCTTTTGCCCTAGGCGTTATGCAAAATAGTTATATCATTTGGAGTAAATCTAACATGGCTAAAATTGATCTTAGCAGTCTGCAAGACATTGACGGTTTCAAAGCTGCCGCACTAGTAGATGCCGATAGCGGTTTGGCGCTCGCCACCGAAGGTTCAGGTCTTGACCTCGAACTCGCCGCCGCCGGTAACACCGAAGTACTCAATGCCAAGCGTCGCGTTTCCAAGTCTTTGGGTCTCAATGACAGCATCGAAGACATCCTCATCACCCTCGGCAAAGGTTACCACCTCATTCGCCCGCTGGAGCGCAACGACAAACTCTTCCTCTATCTGGTTCTTGATCGTTCACGCTCTAACCTCGCCATGGCTCGCCACGAGCTGCGCGCTTTCGAGAAAGAACTCGATTTCTCCTGACTTCATAGGCTCTCGCGTGCGCTCCCTATCCCCAGCATAGGGGGCGCGCTTTTATTTTCAGCAAACGGAAACCTTTGTTATGCCGGACAACCACAGTATCTGCCTGCTCGGATTCTCGCCGGAATCAGAAAACCGCATCAAAAAAATCATCAGCAACAGCCCGGAACAGCCGCAAATCACATGGGTCGCGGCTAACCATAAGGGACTTGACGGCGTAGTCATCAACGCCAGCTTTTTATCCACCCCACAAATCCAAAAATACATCTCGCTGGTTACTTGCCCGATTGTCTGCGCCTTTAACAGCGACGACGGTGCGGCGCTTGCGGGCAGCCACAGCTATCCGGCACTTGACCTGCGCGATGCCAATCATGCCAACAGCGCCGTTTGGCTCAACCAGCTTTTTGGTAGCGCCAATACCGCACCACCGCCAGAACCCCAGGCGGCAGAACACACTAGCGCGCCACGCACGGCGCATTTTGGCGAAAGCAGCAACGACACGCGCGAACTGCTTGACCACATCCGTCGCCGCGACAACATGGTAATCCGTGCCACCTCCGGCAACAGCATCACCTGGATTAAGCCGCGCGAAGGCCTGGTTTACATCAACTACGCACGCGAATCCGTTCCCGGTTTTGACAGCTGGAGCTGGCTGGTAACCGACAACCTCGACATCCCCGACAGCGCGCGCAAACTGCAATTTGACCTGTGGCTGTTTGAAAGCCTGTGGCAATCGGATATGGACGGCCGGCAATACATCGACGACCACGCGTATTACCGCCTTATCCGCTTCCCGCAGCCGCTGGGACGCCAAGGGCGCACCGAAGCCTTGCGTCTTGCCACCTGCACCCAGTCGCACCCGGTGAACATCGCCACTCTGTTTGAAAAAACCTCATATTCTTACGACCGCATCCGTCGCTTCCTCTTTGCGACCCTGATGGCAGGACAAGTACAAAGAATCGAACAGGACAGCCTCGTCGCCGGCGAAGCGGTCAAGCGCGTTTTCACCCCGCAAGAAAAGGCAAAAGCAGAACAAAAACGCAGCCTGCTCCAGCGTCTGCGCGCCAAACTCGGCCTATAATAGCTCTTCATAATTCAACACCATTCACATCATGCAAGAATTCAAAATAATCTTCGCAGGCAGCATGGGAGCCGGAAAAACCACGGCCATCCAGGCACTGTCGGACGAAAAAGTCATCTCGACCGACGTCGCCAACAGCGACAAAAAAGCCCACAACAAACTGCTGACGACCGTCGGTATTGACTACGGGCAAATCCTCCTGCCGCCGGATACCAAAGTCGGCCTCTACGGCACGCCGGGACAGGAACGCTTCGAGCTTGTCTGGCGCGTTGTTACCGAAGGCGCGCTCGGCGCCATCATCCTCGTGGACGGTTCTTCACCCAAAGCGGCAAAAGAGTTGCCGTATTACGTCGATTACTTCCACACCCACAACATGAACAGCATCGTTGTCGGCATTACCCACTGCGACACGGACGGCGCCCATCTCACCCTTGCCGACGGCCACAAATTGCTGGAAACCCGCGACTTCAAATTCCCCATCTACGAAATAGATGCCCGCAAGCGCGATGATGTATTATTGCTGGTCGAAACCCTGATAGCTTCCATCGAAGCAGAACTGAATTAAGGAGCGCCCATGGCAACACTGGAAGACTACCGCGAGAGCAGCTTTGTCAATTACTGCACCCGCGCCCTGGAAACCTTCGCCGCCGAAATCCCCGGCGTTAAAAACGTCCTTTTGGCAACGCCGGACGGCTTTGAAATCGCCTCGCACGCAGAAGAATCCAAACACAGCGCGGACAGCCTTGCCGCTGTTGGCAGTTCCCTCTTTGCCCTCGGTAACTCGCTCATTTCCGAACTCAACCTGGGCGCCACTCGCGCCATCACCATCGACAGCGAAAAAGGCAAGGTTTACATCAGCTCCGTCCATGCCGACGACAAAGCGCTGATTATCCTCATCCAGTCCACGCAAAATGCGATGCTTGCCCACATCCTGCATGGCGCCAACAAACTCACCGACCAAATTGGCAAACGCCTGCTGCTTCTTGCCTGAGCGGCGCTTTGACTGGATAGCCCCGCACCCCGCGCGGGGCTTTCTCTTTGCCTGCGATACCGACAAAACCCATGACCGCTAACGCGCCCCTCATCCTTGCCATCGAATCTTCCTGCGACGAAACCGCCGTCGCCCTCTACAGCCGCGACGAAGGCATCCTCGCCAACGAAGTCTATTCCCAAATCGAACTGCACCGTCAGCATGGCGGCGTCGTCCCCGAACTCGCCGCGCGCGACCACCTGCGCCGCCTGCCGCTTGTCCTGCAACAAGCGCTGGAGCGCGCCGACAAAACCCTGCAAGACGTCAATCTCATCGCCTACACCGCAGGCCCTGGCCTGCTTGGCGCACTGATGACCGGCGCCGGTTACGCGCGCTCGCTTGCCTACGCCCTCGGTATCCCCGCTATCGCCGTGCATCACATGGAAGGGCATTTACTCTCGCCGCTCTTGGCAGAGACACAGCCGGAAATCCCCTTCATCGCCCTGCTCGTTTCCGGCGGCCATACCCAACTGATGGCGGTAGATGCCCCCGGCAAATACCGCCTGCTGGGACAAACGCTGGATGACGCCGTCGGTGAAGCCTTCGACAAAACCGCCAAACTGATGGGACTACCCTATCCCGGCGGCCCCGAACTCGCGGCACTTGCCGAAAACGGCGATGCTGCGCGCTTCCCGCTGCCGCGCCCGATGACCAACCGCCCCGGTATGGACTTCAGCTTCAGCGGCCTGAAAACGCAAGTGCGCCTGCTCATTGAAGAAGAGGGCGACGACGCACAAACCCGCGCCGACATCGCCGCCAGTTTCCAACAAGCCGTGGTCGAAACCCTTGCCATCAAATGCCGCCGCGCCTGGCAAGAAACCGGCTACCGTGACCTCGTTGTCGCCGGCGGCGTCAGCGCCAACCGCCAACTGCGGCAAACCCTGCAAAATGAAGCAGAAAAACAGCGGCGGCACGTCTATTTCCCGCCACTTGCCCTGTGCGGCGACAATGCGCTAATGATTGCCTTTGCCGCCGCGCACCGCTACGACGGCCACGACAGCCCGCTCGATATAGACGTTCGCGCGCGCTGGGAGTTGGCATCACTTCCCCCGCACCCCGTCCAGCCATGAGAAAAAAACAAATCCGCCTCACCCTCGAAACCGGCCTGATTGCCGCCATCGCCCTCGCTCTTGCCGCCTGGACACTGCTGCGCCTCTTGGGCATTGCCCACTTTGCCGGAGCGGGCTGCCAACAGCACGGCATGCACCTCGACCTCGCCCACATCAAAGACTACTGCAAACGCATCACCCCCGCTGGTTACAGCGGCTTTGCCAACCTGCTAGCGCTCGTTGCCATTGGCGCCGGCGTGTACGGTGCAGTGCAAAGCATTCGTGGCCGCGCCAACGGCATGCTGGTTCTGGTCGCGCTCTTTGGCCTGCAAAGCATCGCCATCCAATGGGGCGTCCTCTCGCTCTATTTCCCCGCCGCGCTTAACTTCTACTACCAATACGAAAGCGCGAACTTCGCCCTCAATCTCAACCTGCTAATGTTCTTCCTTTTCCTGAATGCCATCGGCCGCTACCGCAACGATTTCTAAAGCGCGACGGTGTAGAGAATCCCAGCCGCTGCACCATGACAAAGCGGGCTGAATGCGTTGCAATATGAGCCGCATATAGTACCCTTGGCATACCGCTATCCAATAAATGGCGGTTACTTCTATATCTCATCAAACCCAAGGAGTGCACTATGTCCTATCCAGCATCCGTTGCAAAAGCATTGGCATACCTACAAGCGGTAGATATCCCGGAACACTATAAAAAGATACCGCCATGGTATAAATTCCTATGGCGCAAAGGTGTTATTGCCCAGCCCGTCATTCTGGCGAGTTTCCTTTATAACGCGCTTTTTTTCGGCATAGTAGGGTCAATTCTGACAGCAATCATTATGCGCATCATAAATCCTGGTTTTTGGCAGCCATTCATAGTAGGGATAATTGGCATGGTGATATATGCCGTGATTTACGGCAACCTAACGACTCGTTATTACCAAAAACAACGGCAAAAATTTGGCTTGCTTTCCTGGGCGGAAATTCAAAACCTGCCCGAAGAGAACGTCTAACATAACTGCATAGGGTGCGCCTCGGCGCACCATTTTGTTTTTATATAACTGGGAGAATAACAATGTCCTATCCACCATCTATAGAAAAAGCATTGGCATATTTGCAAGCCATTGAGATGCCTAAAGGCTACCGCAAACATCCCTGGTTTTACCGATTACTTTGGCTAAAAGGCATTGCGCTGCCGCCAGTATTACTGGCAGGTTTTTTTACCAACATGATAATTTCAGGACTAATAAGTGGCTTTTTTTCAACCTTAGCAATTTTATTTTTGATAAAGCGTAATGAATGGAGTTTTCCTAGCGATTTTTTCCTCTACTGGGCTATTTTAGGCATTGCTGCAGGAACGGGCGGTGCATTCGGTATCAGAACTGTACAGAAAAAATTAAAACTGCTTTCCTGGCAAGAAGTGCAGAATCTTCCTATAAAAACGGATAACCCCGATGCCTAAACCGCAAAAGCCGATTATTTATCGTCCCACCAAAGCAAAGGCGCAAAACAGCGCCTATCCGCCTGCGATTAATACTACCTTGACGCTGCTGCAATCACTCAAATTGCCCGCTTGGAGTCAGGCGACACCCTTGCACCGCTTTTTCTGGCGGCGCGGTGTGTTGTTATCGCCGCCTATATTGGCGGGCTTTATCAGCAATCTTTGCGGCTATGGTATCTTTTTTGGCTTACTCACAGCCTTGGTGCTATCCCTTTTTTCGGCTTGGTCACTATTAGCAATTATCTGCACCGGCATTGCCGTCGCCATTATTGGCGGGCTGATTGTCGCTTGCCGCTTTCGGGAATGGCGGGCGGAATTTAATCTGCCGTCGTGGCGGGAAATTTGGAGAACGTATGAGTAAATTAAAGCAAAAAACGCTGCTGCCTTTCTGGCTGCGTATTCCGCTCGGCCTTGCCTGTTGGGCATTGGCGAGCTGGGGATTTTTTCTTTATCTGGCGAAAAAGCAGGACATCCCCGATGGGTTGTTTTCAGTTTGTGTTTTAGATGATGCGCGTCCAATATTGGCGCGTTTGGCATCGCCGGAGCAGTGGCAAGACAAGCCGCTTTGCCGCGATTCGCTGTATTTCGAAGATCATGAAGGTATTCGTCGTATTTATGTTGAACGCAATAACGATACGTTTTATGTCCAGGAATTTTTTGACAGTCCGAGTGATCCGCAGGAGTTTTCTTATCGTATTGATGACAGCACCCAGCCGCCAACGATTACGCCGCTATGGTGGCGACGTAATGCGATGCTGAGCAAAATGATTGCGGTGCTCTTTGCCATTCCTTTTGCCGACATGCTTTACCGCATTTTACGCAGAATCATTATCCGCCGTTTTTATCGCAAGCCGGAAGATACGATGACCATTCAGTCGGAGTTGCGATATTCTGCGCTGCCTTTTTATTGGGAATTGCCGCTAGCGTTTGCCATATGGCTATTTTGTGGCGGGCTTGTTTTCTTTTATATTAACCGTCCCGATTATGCGATAGACAAGGCTTTTTCGATTTGTGTTTTTGTCGATGGACAGCCGCAATTACTTCCTTTGGCAAAGCCGAAATCATGGCAAGATAAGGCACTTTGTCGTGAGTCGCTGCAATTTGAGGAATGGCACGAGGAAGGGGAAATCATGCAACGCCTAATCGTTACCCGCGAGAATGACACCATTTTTATCCGGCAATATACGGGGCGCACGCATGACCCGCGCGAATTCGCTTACCGCATTGATGATAGTACCAATCCGCCAACGATTATGCCGCTATGGTGGCGCTATGTAGGCACGCTGAAAAAGCTGGTATCAGTATTTATTGTCATTCCTTTCGCAGTTATGCTTTACCGCATTTTGCGTAAGATAATTATCCACCGCTTTTATCGTGAGGGAAAAAATGCTTCCACAAAATCTTCCGATAAAAACGGATAACCCCGATGCCTAAACCGCAAAAGCCGATTATTTATCGTCCCACCAAAGCAAAGGCGCAAAACAGCGCCTATCCGCCTGCGATTAATACTACCTTGACGCTGCTGCAATCACTCAAATTGCCCGCTTGGAGTCAGGCGACACCCTTGCACCGCTTTTTCTGGCGGCGCGGTGTGTTGTTATCGCCGCCTATATTGGCGGGCTTTATCAGCAATCTTTGCGGCTATGGTATCTTTTTTGGCTTACTCACAGCCTTGGTGCTATCCCTTTTTTCGGCTTGGTCACTATTAGCAATTATCTGCACCGGCATTGCCGTCACCATTATTGGCGGGCTGATTGTCGCTTGCCGCTATCGGGAATGTCGGGCGGAATACAATCTGCCATCGTGGCAGGAAATTTGGCATTCAGCAAAGGAATAATCTATTTATGCAGTTATCTTCTTATCC
>CAUVOF010000054.1:0-14932 GCA_963553325.1 uncultured Cardiobacterium sp. | reverse complement strand
GGCAACGCGGCACAAACGAGAACACCAACGGCTTGTTGCGTGAATATTTTCCGAAACATCAGGATATTGCGCAATATCCAGATGATTACCTTGAAAAGGCGGTGCTGGCATTGAATAACCGCCCGCGCAAATGTTTGCAGTGGAGGACACCTCATGAAGTGTATTTTGATGAAGTGTTGCACTTGGTTTGACAATTCGCCCCTTATCGAACAAGTGTAATTTAAGCGTCAAGGGCGGCATATTGTGCGTCATCGACGGGCTCGCACCACTCGTTGCTTGCGCCTTCTTTCGGCACGGTAACGGAAATGTGCGAAAACCACTGGTCTTTGACGGCGCCATGCCAATGTTTGACTTCGGGCGGAATATCCACCACATCGCCCGGTTGCAGACGGATTGCCGCTTTGCCGGCTTCCTGATACCAGCCTTCGCCTGCCGTGCAAATCAGGATTTGACCCGCGCCGTGGTGGATATGCCAGTGGTTGCGGCAGCCCGGCTCGAAAGTGACGTTGACTACCGCCGCGTCGCGAACGGCAAGCGGGGCAAGATAGCTGGTGCCGGTAAAAAATTGGGCGTAAGCGGTATTTTCTTCACCAGTAGGGAAAGGTTGTTTGAAATCTTCGGGATGGGACACGATTTTCTCCTTATGGTTTGGCAATTTGCTGAATTTCCAAAATGGCTTCGCCGTCCAGACCGATGTTTTTGGCGATGGCGATATGCGAAGCCAACAGGTTTGCCACGCCGTCAAGAGTGCTTAGGGCGGCGATGGTAATGGTTTCGCGCTCTTGGTGCGTCAGGCGGTCGTCTGAAAAGATGTCGCCAAAGAGATGGGCGGTCAGGTAGTAATCGCTGCGCGCGGCAAAGGCGGCAAGCGCGCCGCCGACGGGGTGCCCGACCAATTCTTCACGCAATATGCACCCGCGCTCTGCCATATCGCCTGCGGGTAGCGGGGAGGGCGGCTGCCCTTCGTGTGGGGGATTGCCTGTTTTTTTACGCTCTTCTACGACGTTCATCAGCGTGGTCAAGGCGTTTAAGCTGCGCGGGAAACCGCAATAGGCGTAAAGCTGCTCCAATGCGCTTTGTGCCTGCTGGACGGTCAAGCCGTCCGCACCGAATGCCGCGTGAAGATGACGGGCAAGCGCGTCTTGGTCGCCGCGTGCGCTAGCAGCGGCAAGGGCGGCGAGATACTGTTGGGTTTTCGTTAAAGACATGATGGTTCTCCAAAGGGGTTGGTCACGGTTTCGCTGTTCACCATGGCGGTGAGGCGGATTTTGTTGAGCAGGATGGCGGTCGTGCCGATAAGGCGCACGCTCTGCTCTTCCATGTGACGTTTGCCCGGGTCGCGGCGTTTGTCGGCTTCGGCATAAATCTCGTAAAACACCGCCTCGCCCCGCGCCCGCTGCGCCGCCATATGGTTGAGCGTTTCGACGATCTCTGCGGGATGAATGTGGCTGTGATACGGCATCAGCTCCGCCACGCGGTTAAGCGGCAGATCGGGCGGCTCGCGACCGTCGTCCCACGGTAGCAGGCGGTCGGCAAAACCCTGAAAAGTGGGCTGGGCGAGGACATCACGGATGGTGCTGTCCGTGCTCAGCGGCTGGGCATTGAGCGGCGCCGCGACCGCACAGCCGCACAACAGGGCGGCAAGCAGCAGTGAACGATTCCGTTGCATATAACCTCGTGAAAACCGCCGGCAAACGGTGTAGGAAAACAGATTCGGCAAGGATAACCAGCGCGTTTGTGCGGGTAAACCGCCTATTCGTGCATGAAGCGTTAAGCAGCAGCGGACAATCGTTGGGTAAAAATGTCAGGCGGATGAATACTGGCGGTCGAACTTATACGCCAAACACCCATTCCTTGAACTGGCGCACCATCGCCGGGTCGGTGTGGCTGATGATTTGGCTTTTGCCCACATCCAGCGTGGCGATTTGCGCCTTGTCGTCATCGTCCAAGGTGAAGTCGAAGACGGCAAGGTTTTCCGCCATGCGTGCCGGCTTGGTGGATTTGGCGAGCACGACGATGCCGCGCTCGATCAGCCAGCGGGTGATGACCTGGGCGATGCTTTTGCCGTGTTTCTTGGCGATGGCGGCGAGCACCGGGTTTTCAAAGATGCCGAATTTGCCTTCGGCGAACGGCCCCCACGCTTCGGGGACGATGCCTTCGGCGCGGAGCGTGTCCACTTGTGCTGCCTGCTGGTGGAAGGGGTTGATTTCAATCTGGTCGGCGGCAGGCATGACTTTGTTGAAGATGCCAAGGTCAATGACGCGGTCGGCGGTGAAATTGCTCACGCCGATAGCGCGGATTTTGCCCGCTGCCTGGTATTCCTCCAGCGCGCGCCAGGCGCCGTAGATGTCGTTGAAGGGCTGGTGCAGCAGCATCAGGTCGATGTGGCCGCAGTCGAGGCGCGAAAGCGAACGATCAAGCGAGGCTTTGGCGGCTTCATAGCCGTAGTTTTCCACCCAGACTTTGCTGGTGATGAAGATTTCTTCACGCGGCACGCCGCTTTGTTTGACGCCCTGCCCGACTTCGGCCTCGTTCATGTAGGCCTGAGCGGTGTCGATGTGGCGGTAGCCTGCTTTGATTGCCTCCGCCACTGCCTGCGCGGTTTCTGCGGGCGGAATCTGGTAGACGCCGAAGCCGAGGACGGGGATTTGTACGCCGTTGTTCAAGGTAAAGGTTTGCATGGTGATGTTCCCTATAAATGGTCAGTTAACGATTTACCATCCGCTGCGAGGCGGCGGTGTAGCGGTGGCCGACAATTTTAACGCGGCGCAGGGCATTGTCCAGTTCGCCCAAATCGGCGGCAGTCAGCGCAATGTTTGCGGCGGTAAGGTTTTCTTCCAGGCGGTGCTGCTTGGTCGTGCCGGGAATCGGCACAATCCACGGCTGCTGCGCCAACACCCAGGCCAGCGCAATTTGCGCCTTGGTCGCCCCGTGGCGGCGGGCGTCGTCCGCTTTGTGCGGCGAGCGGGTAAAGAGCGACACTTCCGCGCCAAGCGCGCGCGCCAGTTTGATCGCCATGTGCCCCAGGCCGCCGAGGCCGACCACGGCAACGCGGCTGCCCGCGCCAACTTGCCAATGGCGCAGCGGCGACCAGGTGGTGATGCCGGCGCAGAGCAGCGGCGGCACGGCTTTAATGTCAAGGTTTTCCGGCACTTTCAGCACGAAGGCGTCGCTGACGGTGATGCTTTGCGCGTAGCCGCCGTAGGTGGGCTGGCCGTCGTGGCGGTCGTGGCTGTTGTAGGTGTAGGTCGCGCCGTTTTCGCAATATTGCTCTAAATGATGCTGGCAGGGCGCGCATTCGCGGCAGCTATCGACCATGCAGCCAACGCCGACGAGGTCGCCGGGCTGGAATTTCTGCACGGCGCTGCCGACTGCGCGTACGCGGCCGACGATTTCATGGCCGGGGACGACGGGATAGATGGTGCCGCCCCAGTCGTTGCGCGCGGTGTGCAGGTCGCTGTGGCAGACGCCGGTGTAGAGGATGTCGATGACGACGTCATCGGCGCGCGGCGTGCGGGCGCTGTAGGTAAAAGGCGCCAGCGGGCTGCTGGCGGATGCAGCGGCGTAAGCGCGGATGTTTTCACTCATGGGGTAATCCTTGGTTAATGAAAACGCGCAGTTTAAGCCTGCGCGCGGGGTTTGATTAGCGCCGTGGCGGTTAAAACTGTATTGTCCGGCGCGACAAAGTCAGACGTTAAAGCGGATGCCGCTAATCCATTTCACCCGCTCCAGCGGTTCGCGGCTAAAGAGGCTTTGTCCGCTTTCCAGCGTGGCAATGGCGGCTTTGTCGTCGCTGTCCAGCGCAAAATCGAAGACGTCCAGATTTTCCGCCATGCGTTCTGCTTTGCTCGATTTGGCGAGAACGACGATGTCGCGCTCGAGCAGCCAGCGCACGATGACCTGCGCCACGCTTTTGCCGTATTTCGCGCCGATGGCGGCAAGCAGCGGGTTGCGGAAGATGTCGTTTTTGCCCTCGGCAAAGGGCGCCCAGGCTTCAACGACGATGCCCTCGCCTTGCAACTGCGCGACGTCCTGCGCGCGCTGGTGGAAGGGGTTGATTTCAATCTGGTTTACCTGCGGCATGACGCGGTTAAACAGCCCCAAATCGACGGCGCGGTCGGGGGTGAAATTGCTGACGCCGATGGCGCGGATTTTGCCCGCCGCCTGGTACTGCTCCAGCGCGCGCCACGTGCCGTAAACGTCGCCGTAGGGCTGGTGGATAAGGACGAGGTCGATGTAGTCGAGGTTGAGGCGCGAGAGCGATCGCTCTAGGGCGTGTTGACAATTCATAAGTAATCCACTGATTTTATTAGGAATACACCGATTTCTGAAAATTAGTATTTATATTTAAAATCAATGCATTACACCCAATTGTCAACACGCCCTAGCGAGGCGGCCGCTGCTGCCTCATTGGCGTTTTCCAGCCAGATTTTGGTGGTGATGAAAAGTTCCTCGCGGGCAACGCCGCTTCGCTGTATGCCGCGGCCGACTTCGCTTTCGTTCAAATACGCCTGCGCGGTGTCGATGTGGCGGTAGCCGGCGCGGATGGCATCCATAACCGCCTGCTCGGTCTCCGCCGGCGGGATTTGATACACGCCAAAGCCCAGCACGGGGATTTTGACGCCATTGACGAGGGTGAGGGCTTGCATGGTTGCTCCATAGTGGGTTAGTCAAAAAACTGGCGCTTCCAGTAAATAAACCAGCCTTGCCAGAGTTTGAGGGAAATGATGTTAAACAGCGTCGCCGTGAGGAGTATTTTTAACCCTGCCAGCCAGTGTGCATTATCCAGCACCATCAGGCCGGTCATTTCAGTAGCAATATCCGACATGACAAATAATGGTATCCAAATAAGCCCGAAACAAAAGAAGAGAGAGATAAAACTCACCAGGAGAAACTGGCCATCGCTTTGGATATTCCTCGGGTCAAGGTGTTCCATGCCATAGTTGTCGAGGTTTTTCCATAAAATGATGCACCAGCAAAGTAAAAAGATGCCATAGCTAATAAAACGCCAAAACTGGAAAAGAAAGAAAGTATCCATTAGCGGTGCATTCATAAATTCCTGTTCATTGGCAAAGAATTTCTGAAATGCTGTGCCGGATATATCCAAATCAAAAATATCCCGGTCAATATTGAGTGGTGGGGTATTGGTGTAGTTTTTTACCCAGGCAATGATGCTATTGACCCATTCCGGTTGCCAAACAAGCATACCTTCCTTCATCCAGGCATTGAGGTAAAAGAGATCAAACAGCATGATGACAAAAGCGGTAACCAGCGCAATGTGTTGTTTGCGCGGTGGGAGCAGATAGTCGTTATCGCGGTAGAGTGTAATAAGGTCGTTTTTGTATTCGCCTGCTGCAATGGTTTTCAGTTCTTCCTCGATAGGTGTTTTTTTCCGGGCAAAGACTTGGCGGTAAATCCACGGCACGCAAGACATGGCCAATGCCAGTAGCAAGAAATACAGGAAGTTTTCCAGCAAGTTTTGTTTTTGCGCTATATGACGCTCAAAGCCAAAGGTCTTCATGCCCAAATAAAGGATGCAAACCAGCATCAGCGTCTCATAGACAATGGCTTTGCCATAGGTTGCTTCCAGGGGTGTTTCTTTGTATTCGTCTATATCCATTGGGGCAGTATTTAGATGCTTGCCACCCAGCCGCAGAATTGCAGGGCGCGGAAGCAGGGTTCGATGCGGGAGAAGCCCGCCCGTTGTAAGCGGTCTTCGATGGTGGCGGCGCGGTCGGTTTGCATCACCTTTTCCAGCGACTCGCGCTTTTGTGCAATCGCCATTTGTGAGTAGCCTTGCGAGGCTTTGAAGGCCTCGTGCCACTGGCGCAGGCGGTCGTCGTCCGGGCGGGTTTTTTCGGCAAGGAGCAGCGCGCCGCCGGGGCGCAGGGTTTGCCGCAGGCGGACAAGCAGCGCGTCGCGCTCGCTTGGCGGGATAAATTGCAGGGTGAACGCCAGGATGATGAGGTCGGCGGGCGCGTAGTCGAGCGCGGTGATGTCGGCTTGTTGCACGCGGATGTTGCCGATGCCGGCGCCGGCGACGTAGGCGGCGAGGCGGTCGGTCATCGCCGCCGCGTTGTCAATGGCGTCGATGGTCGCGCTTGCCGGGATATGGCGTTGCAGGGCGATGCTTGCCCCGCCGAGGGCGCAGCCGAGGTCATAAACCTGACCACCGGCGGGAACGAACCCCGCACCGATGACGGCAAAGAGTTGCAAGAGGGCGGCGTAACCCGGCACGGAGCGGTGAATCATGTCGGGGAAGACGGCGGCGGTGCGCTCGTCGAAGCGGAAATCGACAACGGCTTGCGGCGTGTCGTAGAGGGTGTCGCGTTGGTAGGGCATTACTTGGCAGGCTGGTTCTTTTCTAAATCGCCGATACATTCCTGCAAGGATTGCCGGAAAGAGACGGGCTTGTTGTTTTCCGGATTTTTTTCAATAAAATCCGTAATCAGGCACTTCCCACCCTGACAGTTTATTTTGTAGATAAGCGAGGCTTCTTTGCCAAAATTTTTGAAGCGGGCTTCTATGCTTTCTTTGTCCAGCACCTTGACTTGCAAACTGCGGGTGATTTCTCGGCTTTTCTCGTCATAGTCTTGCCCCTGAATAATGTAGTTATAGCCAATACATTCCATATCGCCATATTCAAACCCCTGAAGTTTGGTAAAGAGGCTAGCAAATTTTGGCTCCAGGTATTTTTCCAAGGTTACATAGCCTTCTTCGCTATACGTCTCGTCATATATTTGCTTAATCACGCCGACAAACGCTTCCGGCGTTTTGGCTTCTTCTGCGCCCGCATAAATAGCGGGAAGCAGCAATAAAGAGATACAGATTCTTTTCATGGTCATTCCTGGTTATTTCTGTGTATCGCTATTCATCTCTTTTTCGCCTTTTTCCAGGCATTGGCGCAAGTTTTCTTTAAAAGAGCTGGCTTTGGCATCGCCTTCGTGTTTTTCCAGCAGGTCGGTGATTTTGCATTTACCTTGCGTACAGTCAAATTTATAGACGACTGTACTCATCGGCATCATATTTTTGAAAGTAACCACGACGCTGTCTTTATCCTGCGTTTTGATTTTTAGCGTTCGTTTGATTTCTTCTACATCGTAATCCTGCCCCTGAATGATGAAGTCGTAGTCAATACAAAAAAGTTCACCACCTGCCAATTGATCATCCTTGGCAAGCAGCGCTTTTAATTCGTCGCTGGCATAATCGCCAAAATCCACCGGGGTGCGGTTATCGTCTTGTGGTTCTGTGTAGTTGCTATACAGTTTGCGCACGATTTCTTCGGGCGCTTCTGTTTTTTGGCTTTCTGCGGCAAATGTGCCAGTGCTTATTACCAGCGCCAATAGGGGGAGAAGGATTTTTTTCATGGTTGCTCCTGTTTGTTTTGCGGATTAGGGGCTATTGCCCGTAGCTGGTGGGCGATAGTGTTTTCTCGCTCATTACGTAATGTTACGCGCTAATTCAGCCGGCGGATTGGAAAAATCTTTCCGCAGCAATGCCGTCGCCGCTACAATCGCCGCCCACCCCGCACGGAGCAAAGGAGCAAGCATGCACAAAATCCTCACCGCCAGCGCCCCCGGCAGCATCATGATTACCGGCGAACACGCCGTGGTGTACGGCGCGCCTGCCATCGTCTGCGCCATTGACCAATACATTCACGTCCGCATCCGCAGCCGCGCCGACCGCGAAATCCACATCAAAAGCGCCCTCGGCGAGCATCACACCGACCTCGCCACCCTCGCCGACCATCCCGCGCTGCGCTTTGTCATCGCTGCCTTGCGGCAAACCCCGCCAGCAAGCGGCCTCGACATCGCCATCCGCAGCGAAATCGACCCCACCCTCGGCCTCGGCACATCCGCCGCCGTTACCGCCGCCCTCACCCTGCTGCTCTGCCGCCTGCGCGGGCAGAACCCCGACCTGCTGACGCTGCACCGCGCCGCCTACCGCACTATCCTTAGTGTGCAGCAGCGCGGCAGTGGCGCCGACCTCGCCGCCTCGCTCGCCGGCGGCATCATCGCTTATCAAAACCGCCCCTTTACCCGCATCGAGCCGCTGCCCACGCCGCCTGCCGGGCTAAGCCTGCGCTACGCCGGCTACAAAACGCCCACCGCCGAGGTGCTTGCCCGCATCGCCACTTGGGCTGCCAGCGACCCCGCTTACTACCGCGACCTTTATGCCCGCATGGGGGCAAGCAGCGCGCGCAGCATTGCCGCCGCCGAAAGTGGCGACTGGGCGGATTTTTATGCCGAACTCAACGCCTACCAGGAGCTGTTGCAAGCGCTAGGCGTCTGCGATGAAACGCAAAGCGCCCACCTCGCTGCCGCCCGTCCGCAGGCGCACGCCGCTAAAATCAGCGGCAGCGGCCTGGGCGACTGCATCCTTGCGCTCGCCGCCCGTCCGCCCGCAGAACATCAGCCGGTAACCATCGCCGCCGCGGGCGCACGTTTGCATGACGGGATAGGCGCGCACGATTAAAGGAACGCCCATGAACGTTCAGAAATGTTTTATACTCGCGCGCCGGCTGATAGCCGTTTCTTAAATAACCCCAAGGAGTTAAACGATGAGTACAGACGATAACCTCTACCGCGCACCGCGCACCAGTTTGGACAAAACCGCGCAAGACGATAGCGGCCTCACCCCGGCGATGGTGGAATATTTATCCAAGGGCGCATTTTGGGCGCGGGTGCAAAGCGTGGGCTATTTCATCGCCGTTATTGCTGTTTTGATTGCCGTCGTCATGGCACTGTTGGCTAGCGGCTCTTCGTTGGGCAGAGAGGCTGCCCTTATGCGCACCGCTATATTGGTAGCCGGTCTGCCGGCGCTCATTATTTTTTGGCTGCTCGGTATGTTCATGCACCGTTATGCCAAGGCAAGCAAGGCGCTGCGCATGAGTGACAGCGTGGAAGATGCGGAGCAATGCTTTGCCAACAGTAACTCATTCTTCAAGACTATAGGCATCATCAGTATTTTGCAGATTGTCTTTGGCATAATCGGTTTTCTTAGCGCGTTAGGCATCGTCGCCGCATCCCGCTAATTCCCGCTAGCATGCAGATTTAACCGCAAGGATTTTTTATGAACAACCTTCTTGAACATTTCCCCAAAGCCGCCCGCTGGGCACTTATCATGCTGATTGTTATAGTCATTACAATCCTGTTCCAATTGGTGGTGCTGATTAACGCACGGGGCACGCAAGTAGTGTCGGAATTCGTCACGCTGGTGGTGCTCGTTATTCAGGCGATTCTTTTCTATGGCTACTGGCAGGCGTGCAAGACCGCGATTGCCAGCGAGGATACCCGCGATATCGAGCGCGCCTGCAGCAAACAGCTCAACCTTATCCGCTTTTACGGCATCATAATGCTGATTTTGCTGATAATTGGCGCGCTGCTTCTGCTGTTTGGCGGCCTGGGCACACTGTTTGGCCGCTAAGATGCTACTTGACGACGCGCTTTATGTAGAAACCCCCGAAGGCGTGCAGCTTGTCGCCGTGCTTGCCGACCCGCTGTCGCGGGCGCAGGCGCTGTTGTGCGATGTGCTGATTATTGTTGTCTGCCTGTTTGTGCTGGTTTTTTTTCTGGCGCTCATTTCCCCTGGCCTTGCCGCGCAGGGGATTTTTTTGGCGCTCGCCTTCCTGCTCATCTGGGGCTATTTCTTTTGCTTTGAATGGCTGTGGCGCGGCGTTACCCCCGGCAAGCGCTGGCTCAATTTGCAGGTCATCAGCGCCGATTTGATGCCGCTGTCGCTGCCGCAGGCAGCGTGGCGCAATGTGCTGCGCTATCTCGACTGGCTGCCCGCCTGTTTCGGCGTCGGTGCGCTTGCCCTCACCCTTAGCCCGAAGAATCAGCGCCTAGGCGACTGGATGGCGGGGACGGTGGTGATTTTCCGCCAGCCGCCGCAAGCGCGGCCGCGCACGTTGCAGGCGGGCGAGGTCGCGCCACCACCGTGGCGGCTGTCGCGGCAGGAGCAGCGGGTACTGATGGATTTTGCTGCCTATGCCGACGCGCACCATGAAGAGCGCTTGCTGGAATTGAGCGCGCCGCTGGCGGCAAAAATGCCGGATTGCCCGCCGCGGGAACGGGTGGCGTTGCTGCGCGCCTGGGGTCGCTATTTGCGCGGCATGGATGGTAACGCATGAAAGAACAGCAGTTTGTCGCCACGCACGAGGCGGCGTGGCAGGCGCTGGAGCATTTTTTTTGGCAACGCGAACGCGAGACGCGCCAGCAGGAATTGCGTCTGGATTTCCCGCCGGCGCATCGCGCCCTGTGCGAACAGTTGCTCTATGCGGAAAACGCCGGCTTTTCGCCCGCACTCATCGCCCGCCTGCAACGCCTCGCCATGCAGGGGCATCAACTGCTGTACCGCCGCCAACGCGGCAGTGCGGAGAAAGTTGCCGCTTATTTTCTCTATCAACTGCCGCAGGCGGTGCGGCGCGAATGGCGTTATCTCGCCGCCGCCACCGCGCTGTTCGTCCTGCCGCTGTTGCTCGCGCTTGGCATTGGCTTGCTGGAACCGGAGATTGCCGCGGAGCAGGCAGGCGAATATGCCGCGATGTATGAGCCTTCGGAAGACCGCCGCATTGGCGAAAGCCGCGGCGCGGACAACGATGTGCTGATGTTCGGCCATTATTTGAGCAACAACACCGGCATCGGCCTGCGCGTCGTCGCCGGCGGCGCGTTGCTTGGCGTCGGCGTCTTTGTCGCGCTGATTTATAACGGCTGGCTCTTCGGCATCGTCAGCGCGCACATGATTACCCTCGGCTATGCCAACAAAACCTTTTTTCCCTTCGTCATTACCCACGCGGCGTTTGAAATCACCGCCATTCTCTTCTCTGGCGCTTGCGGGCTGGCGCTGGCGCGCGGGCTGTTTGTCCCCGGCCGGCAGCGGCGCGGCGACGCGACGCGCGCGCTGGTGCAGCGCTTCTTCCCCATTTTGGTGGCGGTGGTGCTGCTCTTTTTCCTCGCCGCGCTGGTAGAGGCGTTTTGGTCGGCGATTTGGCTGCCGCCCGCCGTCAAATACACGAGCGGCGCGCTGTGCTGGGCGCTGGTGATTGCCTATTTCACTCTGGCAGGACGCGGCTATGCGCCAACTGACGATTAAAGTACGCACCCGCACCGACAAGGAAACGCTCAACCTCGGCTTCATGGTGGCGCGGCGCTACGGCTTCAGCCTGCTGCTCGCCATCCTGCCGCTGTGGGGCGTCGCCGTCGCTCTCGCGCTCGCGTCGTGGTGGCTAAGCGGCGAACCGCTGTGGGCGGTTGTCGTCCTCTGGTGGCTGAAGCCGCTCTACGAACGCCCGCCGCTGGTGCGCCTGAGCCGCCTCGTCTTTCACGAAAAAACCGATTTTTGGCGCGAACAGCGCAGCGCCTTCGCCCGTGGCATCGTCGCCGAGCTGACCGTGCTGCGCCTTGCCCGCCTCGCCGCGCCAGTGCGCCATGCGCTGCATTTATTAGAACAAGTAAGCGGCCGCGATTACCGCGAACGCCGTCGCTTCTTCAGCGGTAGCGGCGCGAGCAACGGCCTGCTGTTTTTACTGATGCTGCTGGAAATGGCGTGGCTCTTTGCCATGCTCTACCTGCTGCCGTCCTTTGACATTGACTGGACGCTCTACTACAGCGACTACGACGCCTTCCACCAAGCCGCCTACTGGCTTTACGCCAGCATCGCGCTGCTCTACTTGCCGCTGGCGGCGCTGACGACGCTGCTCTACGTCGCCTGCGGCTTTATGGCCTACCTCAACCGCCGCATCATCAGCGAAGGCTGGGCGCTGGCGCTCGACTTACAAGCGCTGGCGGCGCGCCTGCCCGCCTTGTTACTCGCCGTCGGTTTGGCATTTGCGCTGATTGCCGCGCCGCCGGCGCAGGCGGTCGATGCCGCGCAAGACAAAGCCTGGATAGAGGCGCGCGTCAATGACCCGGAAAAAGGCCCGTACACCATGCGCCACGTGCCGAAAAAACCCGAGCGCGACGAGAAAAAACGCGACGAACGTTTGCCCGACCTGCCCAGCGGCGACAGCGGCTTTGGTCAGCTCTCGCGCACCGTGCTGGTCGGCGGCGGCATCGTGCTTGCCTTTATCCTGCTGACGCTGGTCGCACAACACGGCCGTTGGCAGGGCGGCAGACGCCAAGCACAAAAAGCAGAAGCCGACAGCGCCGACCTCTACATCCTGCCCGACGGCAAAGCGCCGCCACGCGATGCCGCGCTCGAACAATGGCATGCGGGCAACATGATTGCCGCCCTTGCCGTGCTGTATGCGCGCCTGGTGAGCGAGCCGCGCCGCCACCAACTGCCCGCCTTCATCCGTGGCGAAAGCGAAAGCGAATACCTGGCGCGCGCGCAAACGGCGACCAGCAGCGCGCAACAACAATTCCTGCACGAACTCTTTGCCCTATGGCAACGCGGCGTTTACGGCCACGAAACACTGGCGCGCGAAGCGGTGCGCGGCGTGATTGAGCGCTACCTGGCGCTATGGCGGGGCGTATGAACAAAAACAACTACTGGCTCATCGGCGGCGTCCTGCTCGCCGCACTGATTTTGCTGACCTTCCTCGCGCCGCAAAACAACAGCGGCGAAATGCAAAAAGTCTGGCGCGGTTGGCCGGGCGTGGCCGCCTTCCGCCCCTACGCGCTGGCGCAAGACTTCCTGCAAGCGCACGGCATCGCCTTAAAAGTCGAAGACCACCCGCGCGGCAGCTTCCCGCCGGACGACGCCGACGCCCTACTCTTAAAAACCAGCGACAACGCACTCAGCGAAAAACAGCGCGAGCGCCTGTACGACTGGGTAGAAGCGGGCGGCCTGCTTATCCTCGAAGCCGACCACGCCGCCGGCGAGGCCTTTGGCATCAAATGGCAGACGCTCGACCCCGCAGAAGAGGGCTACCGCTGGCAGCAGTTACACATCAAAACCCCCGTCCGGCGCCACATCGAATACCGCGGCGCGAGCGAAACCTACAAAAACGCCAGCGGCAAAACCCTGGCGCTGGACATCAGCGTTGGCCGCGGCCGCGTCGTTGCCCTGGCGCATGACTTCACCCTGTGGACAAACCGCGACCGCTACATCATGCCGGACACGCCCGCCGCCGACGCCCCGGTACCGCTGGCACAAGGCGACAACGCCGCCTACCTGCACAGCCTGTTGCAAGACAGCAAACAGGCGCTCTTGGTCGAAGGCGGCATCCCCGGCGAGCGCCCGCCGTGGCAGTGGAAACTGCCATCCGCGCAATGGTGGCCGCTCATTGCCAGCGCCGCGCTGCTGCTCATCGCCTTCCTCTACTACAGCGGCCGCCGCTTCGGCACCCTGCTTCAGCCCGCCGCGGGCAACGGCGGCGACATCGCCCGCCACCTGCAAGCCGCTGGCAGCTACTGGGCGGGCGAGCGCGACGGCTACGCCTACCTTTGCGAACAAGTACGCCAGCGCCTCGCCGCCGACCTGGCAAGCAAACAGCGCTACTACCCCGACCGCGCCGCGCAACTCGCCGACCTCGCCGCGCGCAGCGGCATCAGCGTCGCCGCCATCGAAGCGCTGCTTGATACCACGCCGCACGACGAAAACAGCTTTATTGACCACATAAACACCATCGAACAAATCAGGAGAACCCTTTGACCCCCGCATTAGAACAACTCTGCGCCACCGGCGCCGCCCTGCGCGAAGCGGTGCAGCGCGTCATCATCGGCCAAGAACAAGTCGTCGAAGAAGCGCTCATCGCGCTGCTCTGCGGTGGCCACGTCCTCATCGAAGGCGTGCCGGGGCTGGGCAAAACCCTGCTCGTCGAAAGCCTCGCCAAAGCCATCAACGGCCAATTCCAGCGCATCCAGTTCACCCCCGACCTCTTGCCCGCCGACATCACCGGCACCATGATTTACGACCCCGGCGAAAGCCGCTTCAAACTGCGGCGCGGCCCAGTATTTACCAACCTGCTGCTGGCAGATGAAATCAACCGCGCCCCGGCCAAAACCCAGGCGGCGCTGCTCGAAGTGATGCAAGAGCGGCAAGTCACCATCGAAGGCAAAACCCTGCCGCTTGCCGCGCCCTTCATGGTGCTTGCCACACAAAACCCGCTCGAACAAGAAGGCACCTACCACCTGCCAGAAGCACAACTGGACCGCTTCCTCTTGAACAGCCGCATCGACTACCCGCAAGAAGCGCAAGAAAAAGCGCTGCTCGCCCGCCTGCTCGGCTATGAAACCCCGCTTGCCAACAACACCCGCGCCATCAGCCCGCTGCTGGACGCCGCCGCCTTGCCGGCACTACAAAGCGCGCTGCGCGAAGTCCAAGTCGATGAACGCATCATCGACTACGCGCTGGCGCTGGTGCGCAAAACCCGCGCCATGCCGCAATTTGCCAGCGGCGCCGGGCCACGCGCCGGCATCGCCCTGCTCGTTTCCGCCCGCGCGCACGCCGTCTTACAAAAACGCGGCTACGTCATCCCGGAAGACATCAAAGCCCTCGCCCCCGCCGTGCTGCGCCACCGCGTGCAACGCTCAGCCGAAGCAGAAATCGACGACATCAGCACCGACACCCTGCTGACACAACTGCTGCAAAGCGTGCCCGTACCAAGACAGTGAATTAAAAAACTCTCCAGAAAACCCCCACCCCCGCAGGGCGAAGCCCGCAGCGGGGAACCCGGGGGGCAGCAAGCAAGCCACACAGCGTCAAATGGTGGTGTCCTAAAAAGTATGCTGCCTCAAACGCGCCCGTAATTGATATAGAAAAAACCGATGGCAAATGCCTTAACGTGATAGAGCATCTGCTTGGAAAAACAGCAGGTTTTACGCACTGCGCGGCGCATCCGTTGGCGCAAACGGCAGTTATTTCCCTCAATGCCGACGGTATATCTCTTCCCCACCTGATGCTCATCATCCTGAAAGGCCTTAAGAAACGCCACCCAGTTGTCTGAAGCAATCCGGTCATAAGTAACGCCCAATGCTTTCAGTCGCTG
>CAUVOF010000053.1:0-14975 GCA_963553325.1 uncultured Cardiobacterium sp. | reverse complement strand
GCTGTTTTAGCTGCATAACCGTCGCTAAATCCCGTTTGCCCCATACATGGGCAACGATTTCCCCGCCCGCCTGGTCATAAGCATAAATCAGCCAGACTTTGTTGCGCTTTTTGCCGACAAACGTCCAAAATTCATCCACTTGCAATGTCTGGTAATGCGTGCGCTGAGGGCTGATTTGATGGGTACTGCGTTTCAGCGCAGCCTGAACCTTGCCGCGACTGTAGCCAGTCATGCTGCAAATATCGCGAATACCGCAGCAACGGGCGGTCATCTGCCAAATGAGCCTGTCTGCATCGGAATGGCAGCCCTGGTAGTCAAGGTTATGGTCGCCGACAAACTGCCTGCCACAGGCCTTGCAGAGGTATTTTTGCTTGTTATTGCCGGATTTGCCGTTTCGCTTTATATTCTGTCCACGGCAACGGGGACAGCAAACAGTAATTTGAGTGTGCACAACTCAATATACTGTGTCTCCGTTGCTTTTTGTTTGCCCGCCGTTTATCAGCATACATTTTAGGACACCACCAAATCCTTTTGAATAAGTCCACCTGCGACATCTTCCAATATGGCCACGCCTGCTGCTTTAATTGAACTGGCAAGACAGGTATCACCCCGAAACATCCGCCACTAAACCGCCGACAGTATTCAGCGCTTCTCGCCCATATCCACAATAAAAAAACGGCCCTGCAGAGCCGTTTTTGTTTATTCGCGGTGGGTGCGGTATAGCCGCAGTTGGCCGTCCTGCCAGCGGTAGAAATGCGGGCTGACCGGGTTGGCGGTTTTGGCGCTGACTTCGGCAACCAGCGTGTGCAGCTCTTGCAAACTCTCCGCGCTGTCGTCTCTGACCAGCAGCAGTTCGCCGCGCGATGGGGCGGCGATGACCGCGCTGTGCAACCAGCCGGGCGGCAGGATTTCATCCAGGATGAGAAGCAGCGAGACGTCGTAGATGCCATCCAAGACGAGGCTGTAAGCGCCGCCTTCTAATCCATAGATTTTGCTTTGGTTTTTGCGCTTACGCAGGTTTTTGACCGCTCGGGTGCGCAACAGGTCGAGGTTGTCGTAGCCAAGCGTATGCGCTTCTTCCGGCAGCAGGTAGCGCAGCCCCGCTTCGCATTCGTAGGTGTAGCAGATGAAGAGGTCGGCGAGATAGGGCTCAACAATCATCAGCTCTTTCAGCTCTTTTTCCGGTTGGCGTGCGTAGATGCGGCGTTGCAGGTCTTGCAGCCAGCCGGCGCTTTTGATTTGCGGCAGGATGTTTGCCGGGTTGTCCGCCGGTGTCTGCTGCACGTTGTATTCGCTGATGCGTTTCAGCTCGAAGGCGTAGAGTTTTTCGCGCTCTTCCGGGTGCTGTTGGTAGTGCTGGTAGATGCCTTGCAGCGAGAGGGTAAGCGGCTGCGGCAGGTGGACGTGCAGCAGGGTCAGTTCCGGCTCGCGTTCGTTGGGTTGTATCGAGACGCGCACATGGAATTGGCGGCTGATGGTTGTGGCAAGTTCGCGCGCAAATGCTTCGGCGTTGAGAAGTTCGCTCATGGCTGCTGCTCCGGCGCAAGTAGGGCAGTGCAGCGCGCTGGCGGGATTTTTTCCGGCTGCGGTGGGCGCGGTTTGGGCGGCTTCGGGTTGAGGATGGCGTCGCTTTGGTCGGCAACCCATTTGCGCAGGTCGGCGTTGCAGCCATCGCCGGGCGGTATTGCCGCCTGGGTTACGCATTCCGGGCTGCCCGGCGGACAGTTGAGACGGACGTGAAAGTGCGAGTCGTGGCCGTTCCAGGGGCGGATTTTGCGCAGCCAGCGGGTGTCGCTCTCGCTTTCGCACAGGTGCAGTTTGATGACGGGATTGACGAAGATGCGGTTTACTTCTGGAAAGGTGGCGGCGGCGTAGAGCGCATCGCGGTAGGCGATTTGCCATCTGCCGGGTACGAGCGTGCCGGCGGCGCCATCAACCATTGACGGCGGCTCGACGTCTTTGTCCGGCTGGCCACCGTTCGGCACGGCATAAAACCAGATATCGACGTCCAATCCGTTTTGGTGGCTGCTATGACCAAACGGCATTTTGCCGCCCACCGGCTGGCTTAAATCGCCGACGAGCAGTTTTACGCCGTGCAGGCTGGCGACTTCATGGCCAACGCTGCGTATGAGTTTCAGGGTGATGGGTTGGCTGTAGTAGCGGTTGCGCCAGCGGCGGATGCTGATAAAGCCTTCGCCTTCGGCTGCAAGTGTCTGCGCGCCGAGCTGGCAGCCGTTGGCGGCGCTACCGATGGCCTGCGGTGTTTGTCCTTTTGGCGCACGCACCATGCTCCATGCGTTTGCCTTGTCAGGGTCCTTCGCGTGCGCCATTGCAGCGCACACGGCAAGAAAAAGCGTCAAATATTTCATCGTTACAATTTTGGCTGTTATGGCGCGGAAATCATACACGAAATATGCCGCCAACGTTTGCTGCCGCGCCGCTTGCGCTCGCGGTTAATGGTTGCTGGCAATCACGCAGTACGCCGTGCCGTGCGCGTTGAGCGCGCATTCTGTCGCCGGGGCGAGGAATGCCGCTTCGCCGCTTTGTAGTTCGAGGGTTTGTTCGCCTGCTTGTAGGCGCAGTTTGTCTTCGAGGTTGAGGACGATGGTCGCCTCGCGGCTTTGCAGGTGCAGGGTTTCGCCCTGCGGCAGGCGGGCGGTGGCGAGGGTGTAGTCATCGACCGGCACGGGATAGCTGTAGGGGTCGCTGCTGCCGGCGGGCGGTGGCGGGATGATGGCGGGATGCACGGCGGTGGTGTCCACCACGCGCAAGAGTTCGGCGAGGTCGATGTGTTTTGGTGTCAGCCCGGCACGCAGGACGTTGTTCGATGCCGCCATCAGTTCGATGTTCTGCCCGCGCAGGTAGGCATGCGGCAGGCGGGCGCGCTGGAAGATGCCTTCGCCCGCGTGCAGGTGGACGATGTTCATCAGGTAGAGCGAGAGCAGGCCGTGGTCGGGATGCAGCGGGTCAATGCGCATCAGGCGTACTGCTTCGTGCAGCCAGTAGTCGGGGTTGTCGCAGGGGCTGCGCGGCGCGGGTGCGTCCAGCAGTGGCTTGAGCCAGGTGGTAACGGTGCTGCGCGGGATTTGCATGATGTAGGTGTACGCCTCTTGCAGGCCACGGGCGCGGATGAGGTGGGCGATGGTGGCGAGGCTGGGGCGGGCAGCGAGGCGCGCCTTTATCACTTCCGGCGGCGCGAAGCCGTGCAGCAGCCAGAAGTCGCCGAGGGCAATCATGCTTTCCGGTTTGTGGTTGTCGTCCGGGTAGTTGCGGTTCGCTGCGCCACGGTTGATGCCTGCCGCTTCTTCGCGGGCAAAGCCGGCTTCCGCTTGCGCTTTGTCCGGGTGCACCTGGATAGAGAGCGGCATGCGGACGTCCAGTATTTTCAGCAGGAACGGCAGGCGGTCGCCGTAGCGGGCGCGCGAGGCGGGGGTGAGGGCGTGCGCGAGGTTTCTTTGTAGCCAGGTGTCAAACGGCAGGGTAACGCCGTCGGCTTCGATTTGTGCGGGCGCTTGTGGGTGGTCGCCAAACCACAGTTCGGCGGCAGGTAGGTTGCTCGGTTCGCGTCGCAAGAGTTGCGGGATGTAGTCGTGGCCGCCCCAGGCGTAGGGCTGGATGGCACCGTGCAGTCGGTAAATCATGGCTGGCTTTCCTTGTGGGGGTGAATCAGGTGTTGCAGCGCTTCTTCGCCGGTGAAGAAGGCGGCAGCGTGTTCGAGGTCGTCAATGTGGGCGACCGGCAGGACGATATTTTGCCCGCTGCTAAGGGTTAAGACGAGCACGCCGTCTTCGGAAAGGCGCATCGCGGCGATGGCACTGTAAGGCCAGTAACGACCGCCGGCGGTGAACCCCTCTTTTTTTAGGCGCCATTTGGGGTAGCGAAAACCGGCAGCGAGGACGAGCGCAGTGAGCAAGGCTAAGGCGATGATATTGGCGGGGTTGCGGTCGTGGCTGATTTCGTAGTAAATCCCGGCGATGATGATGACGGTGAGGAAAACGGCGTCGGCGGCGCGGCGGCGCAGACGCACGGCGGTGATGGTTTGTCCGCCACGGCGGGATTGCACGGCGATATCGTAGATGAGGTAGGCGAGGTAGCCGAGGTTTAAGAGGTAGAGGCCGAGGGTGGTGAGCATGGGAAGTTGGTTAGGTCGGTTTTTACATACAGGGTAGCGGGGTTCGTGTATGTAAACGGGTTTTAGCTGAAGGTTATAGGCTGCCCCCACCCTAACCCTCCCCCACAGGGGGAGGGGACATATTGGCGGCTTGCCTCACTTCGTTCGCTACATAAATAAAGTAGCTTCTCCGCGATTTTGGGCAGCTTCTTATTGAGGGGGCGTCTACATACACGATAGCGGGAACGTGTATGTAAACGGGCGGATTTTAGGGGCTGTTGACAATTCGTTGTGAACGCCGTCGCTACGCGACTTTTCACACCCCCGCCCCAACCCTCCCCCGCTTCGCAGGGGTGGGGCTTCTGTAGTCAGGCTAGTATTTTCAGCCAGAAGCCGAGGATGCCGATGCCGAAGATGCCGAAGATGAGCCAGAGGGCGCTCACCCCTTTGCGCAGCAGGTACATGCAAAGGAAGGTGAGGCCGAGCGCGGGCAGGCCGGGCATCAGGTCGTCGAGGATGGTCTGCAACGAGGTGTCGGGCATGGTCATCAGGCGGACGTCTTGCCAGATGTGGTCGATGCCGGGGACGATGTTCAGCAGCGGGTCAAGCGCGGAACGGACGGTTATCGGGAAGGCGTCGCCGCCGGTTGGCAGCGGTAGCGAGATGTTGATGGTCGTCCATTTGTTCACCAGCGCGCCCATGACGAAGAGGCCGAGGATGGACGCGGCTTCGGTGATTTTTTGCAGCGCGCCGCCGCCCATGTCGGAGACGATTTCCAGGCCTTTTCTGTAGCCGTACTGAATGCCCCAGTAGCGGAAGAAGAGGCGCACCGCGTTAAAGAGGATGAAGAAGAGTAGCGGGCCGAGCAGGCTGCCGCTTTGTGCAATCCCCGCACCGAGGGCGGCAAAGACCGGGCGTGCCGTGCCCCAGAATATCGGGTCGCCAACGCCGGCGAGCGGCCCCATCAGGCCGACTTTGACGCCGTTGATGGCGGCATCGTCAATCGGTGCGCCGTTGGCGCGTTCTTCTTCCATCGCCAGGTTGACGCCGAGGATGGGCGCGGTCATGAAGGGGTGGGTGTTGTAGAACTCTAAATGGCGCTTGATGGCGTCTTTGCGTTCTTGGCTGCCTTCCGGGTAGAGGCGGCGGATGGCGGGGACGATGCCGAAGGCGTAGCCGAGCGCTTGCATCCGTTCGAAGTTCCAAGAGCCTTGCAGGATGTTGGAACGGATGAAGCAGGCGCGAAGGTCGCCTTTGGTCAGGCGGATTTTTTTCTCGATGGTTTCCATGGTCTTCTCCTTAGTCAAGTTGGTCGTCGAGTTTGCTGCGACCGCTACTGGCGGCGACGGCATTGCCGCTGCCCTTGTGGTATTTCGGGTGCATCTGGATGTAGAAGAATGCCATGGCGGCACCGAGGACACCGAGGGCGACGAGGTTGAAGCTGGTGAAGCCGGCGACGACAAAGCCGACGAAGAAGAACATCATCAGATGCGGCGCACGCATCATGTTCACCACCATCGCGTAACCGACGACGACTATCATGCCGCCCGCGACTTTCAGACCGCCGGTAACGACAGGCGGGATGGCATCAAGCATATGTTTGACGCTGTCGGTGCCGACGGTGGCAGCGACGATGACCGCCGGGATGGCAACGCGCATCGCTTGCATCAACAGCGCGCCGATGTGTAACCAGGTGAGGCTGGAAAGGTTGCCGGTTTTCACCGCTTTGTCGGCGGCGTGCTGGATGCCGACGGTGAGGGTGCGCACGAGGATGGTCAGCACCTGCCCGGCAGCGGCAAGCGGAATGGCAAGGGCGATGCCGGTACCTATTTCCTGTTTGCCGGCGATGACGAGGATGGTAGAGATGATGGAAGCGAGGGCGGCGTCCGGGGCGATGGCGGCGCCGATGTTCATCCAGCCAAGCGCCATCATTTCCAGCGTGCCGCCAATGACGATGCCGGTGGTCATGTCGCCGAGAACGAGACCGGTCAGGGTGCAGGCGATGAGCGGGCGGTGCGTTTGGAATTCGTCGAGGATTGAGCCCATGCCGGCGAGGCAGCCGACGAGGAAGACGAGGATGATTTGCAGACTTGAGATTTCCATGAGGGTTCTCCGTTAGGGTTTGTATTTTTCCGCGATGAGTTGCAGCACCGGCACTTTCTTGTCCGAGGCGACTTTGCGTACTTCAAGCTCAATGCCGTGACTGTCCAGTTCCTTGAAGGCTTCGATGTCTTTTTCATCGACCGAGACCGACATGTCGAGCATCACCCGCCCTTCTTTGTACGCCATGCCGCCGATGTTGATGGACGGCACTTTTACGCCGCGGCGCACCAGTTCCAGCGCGTCCGTCGGGTTGGTGAAAAGCAGCATCACTTTGTCGCCGGCGTATTCGGGGTTGTTATAGACGCGCATCATTTTGTCCACGCTGACCACGTGCGCGGACACGCCCGGCGGCACCGCCTGCTTGAGCATGGTTGAGCGGGTTTTGTCCTTTTCGACGCCGTCATTGACGACGATGATGCGCTTGACGCCGGTTTCTTTCGTCCAGCGCGTCGCCACCTGGCCGTGAATGAGGCGGTCATCAATGCGCCACAGGCCGAAACTCATGTGCGGGCCGTCGTTCGCCTTGGCAGAGGCTTCAGCGCGCAGGCGCTGGATTTCCGGGTCGTTTTCGTCGAACGCTTCTTGCGGCGCGGCGGCGGGGGCGGATTCTGTCGCGGTGGGGGCGGCTTTGGCGGCTGCTTGCGTTTTCAGCGCTTTGACGCCGTCCGCGCCTTCGCGCAGGGCAAGGGCGGCGAGTTCGCCTAAATCACTAATGTCTTCGCGTTCCATCAAGGTGGAAACCAACATCGGCACATTCACCCCGGTTACGACTTCCGTGTTCGCGTCATCGTGGGCGATGCAGCTTGAGGCGTTAAACGGCGTGCCGCCCCACAAATCGACCAAGAGCAAAAGCCCGCTTGAGGTGTCAAGTTCGGCGGCGGCGGCGCGGATTTTCCCCGCTAACACCTCGCCGTTCTCCCCCAGCACAAAATCCACACAGCGCACATTGTCCTGCTCGCCAATAATCATCTCTGCGGTTGCCAGCAGGGCTTTGGCGGCATGACCGTGCGTTGTGATTACAACAGCTATCGTCATGTTTTCTCTCCTGTTATTTACAGACCAAAGGCAGGACGCAAATGACATTTCGCAAGCTGCGTTTGGCGCGGCAATTCTAGCTTTAGCAGCAGATAATCACAATTTAACGTGAATTTTTCGCCAATATGCACAAACGGCGCGAAAGGACGCCGCGCGGCAAATAATATACCCGTTTAATAACAACAGATTACGCAAAGTATCTAATAAAGCACTATAAAAGTCTTGATTATGGAAATAGGAAACCTTATTATTCGCCCCCGGCGGAACAGCTAATGCTAACTGTCACATTGCCTCATGATGATTATTGCCCCGCATGCTTTGCGGGGTTTTTTTCGCCCGGCAAAAACAGCGATACTGCTAAAATGCCGCCGCTTTACAGACCATGAGGAACAAAATAATGGCGACAAATCCAATGCTTACCATCGCGCGCCGTGCCGCCGAGGAAGCAGGCAAAGTCCTGCAAATGGGATTACGTCAGCTCGACCAAATCCAGATAGAAGAAAAAGGCCGCGGCGACCTGGTTAGCGTCGTTGACCGGCGCGCCGAAGAAGTCATCAAAAACATCCTGCTCGACAAATACCCGCAGCACGATTTCCTCGGCGAAGAATCCGGCGAAACCCGCGCCAACGCCGAAGAAAGCGAATATTGCTGGGTGATTGACCCGCTCGACGGCACCACCAACTACCTGCACGGCTTATCGCAGTTTGCCGTTTCCATTGGTTTGCTTAAACGCGGCAAACCGGAACTCGGCGTGGTGTACAACCCGGCCAGCGAAGAATGGTTCACCGCCGCGCGCGGCGAAGGCGCGCAGCTAAACGGGCGCAAACTGCGCGTCAGCAACCTGCGCGATGGCGGCCGCGCCATCGCCGTCACCGGCTTTCCCTTCCGCTACCCCGATTTGATGCCGCGCCAATATGCCATCCTGCAATCGGTGCTGGAAGAAATCGCCGACGTGCGCCGCCTCGGCTCTGCCGCGCTTGACCTCTGCTTCGTCGCCGCCAACCGCATTGATGCCTACTTTGAAATGGGGCTGAAACCGTGGGACATCTGCGCCGGCATCCTCATCGCGCAAGAAGCGGGCGCCATCGTTACCGATTTCGCCGGACAGCACAGTATGCTCGACTCCGGTAACATCGTCGCCGCCAACACCTACCTGCACCACGCCCTGCTCAACCGCATCGCGGCGGCATGATTACCCGCTGGCTGACGCGCTTCCTCTGCCCGCGCTGCCTCACCTGCGGCGCGGCGGAAACCATCGGGCTTTGTGATAACTGCGCCGAGCGCCTGCCCGCCATCGGCAGCCATTGCCCGACCTGCGCCAATGGCGTTGCCGACGACAACTATCCCTGCGGCGCCTGCCTGCAACGTCCACCGCCCTTTGCGCGCCTGCTGGTGCGTTGGCAATTCACCGAAGCGGTGCGCGGCATCATCCTGCGCAGTAAATACCAGACAGACCGCCGCGCCCTGCGCGTGCTGGAAGACGAAGCCTGCCGCCTGCTACGCGCGCAACCTGTTCGCGTGGATGCCGTCATCGCCATGCCCATCACCCCACAGCGCCTGCGCCAACGCGGCTACAACCAAAGCCACTACCCGGCACAAGCGGCGGCACGCCAACTCGGCGTACCGCTCATTGCCGAAGCGGTTTTCACCAAAAGCGGGCGCGTGCCGCAATCGCGGCTGCGCACCCACGCCGCCAGGCGGCGCAACATCCGTGATGCCTTTACCGTGCAAGGCGAACTGCCGCCGCGCCTGCTGCTCGTCGATGACGTCATCACCTCTGGCGCCACCCTGCATGAAGCCGCCCGCAGCCTGCGCGCCGCCGGCGTGCAAGAAATCACCGCGTTGGCGCTCGCCGCCGCGCACCGCCCCAACCCCTGACCCTTGGAAACACCATGCAAGAAATCATCCCTTTTATCGGCTTCGTTGCCGCCTACATCCTCGCCAAATGGACTGGCCACAGCGAACAAGCGCTGTATTGGGCGACCGCCGTCCTCATGCTTGGCACCGTGCTGCAACTGCTTTGGTTACACCAGCGCAAAAAAGCCATCAGCAAACAGCACTGGCTGACCGCCATCGCCATCCTCGTCCTCGGCAGCATCACCCTCATCCTGAAAAACCCGATGTTCCTCAAATGGAAGCCGACTATCGTCAATCTCGTTTTCGCCGCCGCCCTGCTCGTTAGCCAATGGCTCGGCAAAACCAACATCGTGCAGAAAATGCTCGGCGGCGTTTTCACCATGCCGGACGCGCTCTGGCGCCGCCTCAACCTCGCCTGGGCAATTTACCTCGCCTTTATGGCAGGGCTGAACCTCATCATCGCCTACGGCTTTTCCGACGACTTCTGGGTCGGCTTCAAACTGTGGGGCAGCGGCGGCTGCGCCATGCTCTTTTTCTTCGCCCAAGCCTACGTCCTGCGCCACTACCTCAACCACGAAGAAAAACCGTAAGACTGAGCGCTACGGGCAGTCGTCAAAACCGCTATCCCCCGCCATTGCGGGGGATTTTTTATGCGGTGAGCAAGTTGTCGCTTGTCAGCACTTCAGCAAATTCGCCATGCAGGCTGGCGAGTGCCGTTTGATGAATCAGCTCGCTGTCGTAGGCGGTGCCGTCCGCACCGTAGCGGGTGAAGGTAGTGCAACCATCGCTAACCAACCGCACGCGGTAGCCGAGATTCGCTGCCATGCGCGTGGTGGTGGAAACGCAATGGTCGGTGCTGATGCCAGCAATGACCAGCGTGCGAATAGCGGCGGCGTCCAGCCGCGCTTGCAGGTCGGTGCCGATGAAGGCGCTATTGACCTGTTTGCGGATGACCGCTTCTTCCGGGCGCGGCGCCAGTCCCGGCACGAAAGCAAAACCGGGGTTGTCCGGATGCAGTGGCGATTGCGGATTGGTTGAGGCATGGCAAACGTGGAAAACGGGCAGACCGCACTCGCGCCAGTGTTGCAGCAGGCGGACGCAGACGGCCTCGGCTTGCGGATTGTTGCGGCCGCCGCCCCAGTACGCGGCGTCTTGAAAACCTTGCTGGACGTCAATCAGCAGTAATGCGGGGTTTTGGGACATAAAAGATTCCTGAAACATTGAAACGGGCGCGCATTGTAAACACGCACACCAGCAGCGCGCTTGTGATACAAAGCCGCGATGAACACAAAAACCTACATTGGCCGCTTCGCCCCCACGCCCAGCGGCCCGTTGCATCTTGGCTCGCTGGTGGCGGCGCTTGGCAGCTATCTTGACGCACGCGCGCATGGCGGCCGCTGGCTGCTACGCATCGAAGACGTCGATAGCACGCGCAGCCGCCGCGAATACATCGCCGCACAACGGCATTCATTGCGCGCGCACGGCCTGCATCATGACGGCGAAGTGCGGGTGCAATCGGCGCACCTTGCCGATTACCAGGCGGCGCTGGCGCGATTGCGTCCGCATCTCTACGCTTGCGACTGCAGCCGCAAACACTGGCACGCGTACGCGCATGAGGGCGCGCTGGGGCTGGTTTACCCCGGCTTTTGTCGCGGCAAAACTTTGGCGGATTTAACCCCCGCCGCTGCCGCTATTCGCCTGCGACTGCCGGAAAAAAGCGTGGCGTTTAACGACCGCTGCCTTGGCGAATGCCGCTTTGACCTCGCACGCGACATTGGCGACCCAGTTTTGCGGCGCCGCGACGGCGACATCGCCTACGCGCTGGCAGTCGTTGTGGATGACGGCTTGCAGGGCATCAGCGACGTGGTGCGCGGTCAGGATTTAGTCGCCGCGACCGCCATCCATCTCGTCTTGCAAGAAATGCTGGCGCTGCCACAACCGCGTTACCTGCACCTGCCGCTGCTGCGCAATGCCGACGGCAGCAAATTGAGCAAACAAAACCACGCGCCCGCGCTCAACGACGCCACGCCTGCCGCCAACCTGCTCGCCGCCCTGCGCCATTTGCGGCAGGATTGCGACGGATTGGAAGCGACGATGCCGGTTGCGGTGTTATTGGAAGAAGCGGTGCGACGCTGGCAGGTGGCGGCGATTTAGCCGCCAAAATCGATATATGCCAGCGGGACATGGTCGGTGAGCCAAACGCCGTTGTCGCTTTGATAGAAGCGGTGGCCGTCGCGCTGCATATCGCCGGCATGGATGCGCAGCACGACCGGTTTGCCGTGGCGCTGTCCGACTTTGTGCGCGGTGTCGCTGTCTGCCGAGAGATGGACGTGATGGCGCGCCCGCTTGTCCAGCCCGCCGCTTGCGCGGATGGCGGCAACGGTGCTGGCGGCGGTGCCGTGGTAGAGGGTTTCCGGCGGGGTGCGTGGGGTGTAGCCGAGGTCGATGTTGATGCTATGCCCTTGGTTGGCGCGGATTTTCGTACCGCTGTCGTCGAAGGCGAAGCGTTTTTTCGCGTTAGTGGCGACGATGTGCTCAAGCAAGGTGCGGTCGATTTCTGTACCGTGCGCGTTCATTTGGCGGAGAAGGGTGGCGACGTCCGCCCAGCCGTGCGCATCCAGGGTGATGCCGACGCTCTCCGGGTGATGACGCAGGATGAGGCTTAAGAATTTGCTGATGCGGTTTTCGTTGGGGGTCATGGGGTTCCTTGGTTCGTTTACATACAGGGTAGCGGGGTTCGTGTATGTATAAAAGCATCATCTGCTGGATTGCCATAAATACGTACTAACCCGCCCGAAGCACCGCGACAACCTGCTACAATCCGCCGCCGCAAACCCGCCAAGCCACCCCGTCATGCCCGCCTCACACCCCATCCGCCACCGCATCCGTAAACACCGTCATGCCGCCAAGCCCGACGCCGAAAAACGCGCCGCCTATTGGCGAGAGCATCACGAGCGCGGCGCCCACCTGCAAGTAATCAGCGCCTTTTACCAACAAGGACAACGATATGCCGCGCAGAAAAACCATGCCGCAGCCGCCACCGCTTACCTCCGCGCCGCCGAGCAGGGACACACCAAAGCGATGCAACAACTTGCCCTCTGCTACACCTTTGGCCGCGGCGTGGCGCAAGACCACCACGAAGCGCGCTACTGGAACGAGCGCGGCATAAAAAGCGGCGACCTCATTTGCCACAACAACTTCGCCCTGCAACTGCTTGACGACAAAGGCGGTGCAGCGAACCCGGAAAAAGCGCTGTCGCATCTGCGCATTGCCGCCTATCGCGGTTATCCCCTCGCGCAATACAACCTCGCGCGCCAGTACCACAAGGGCAAACACATCCGGCAAAACCTCGCCCGCGCCATGCGCTGGTATCACAAAGCAGCGGCGCAAAACGTGATACCGGCGCATTACTGGCTTGGCCGCCTCTACAGCCACCGCAACTACCGCGACCCGCAGCGGGCTTACTACCACCTGTTTGCCGCCGCCAAAAGCGGCCATGTGCAAGCACAGCGATACCTTGGCGAATACAGCTACAGCGGCGAACTCTGGCCGCGTGATTACCAAGAAGCGGCATACTGGCTCGAAGCAGCCGCCCAACAAGGCGAAGCGCGGGCGCAGTACCAAATCGCCCGCCTTTACCAACAAGGCATCGGCGTCCTCGCCAACTATGGCCGCTACCTCAATTACATGCACCGCGCCGCCGCCCAGGGCTACCGTCCGGCGCGCGAAGCCCTCCACCTACTCCCCTAACCAGGAAACCCCATGCAACAACAAATCCTGCGCAACGTCTATTGGACATTTAGCCGCGAAAACTATGCCGACACTCGCGCCTTCAACGACGCCGTTAGCCGCTACAACCGCGAACTCAACGCCGACCTCGGCCGCCCGAACGACCACTGGCAGCCCGACAGCATCGTTATCAACGCCCCCGCCTGCTACATCCGCTACGAAGCCTGGTTTGCCGAAGCCCCCGAACTGCAAGCCAACGAACAACTCGCCGCCCCCGATTCCCTGGACGAACTGGGCGACGGCGATTACCACGAAAGCGAAATCCTTGCCCGCCTTGACGCCGACAACGGCACAAACATCAGCGCGCTCGAATTCCTCTACAAAGCACAACAACAGATGGCGGACAAAGACATGGGCGACCACGTGTTCTTTGAAGGCGCTGCGCTGGAAGAGGAAACACATCAAGGCCTGCCCGTCTATGCCATCTACTGCGGCAGCTAAGAAGCTGTGCAAAATCTAGCGAATAGGACAAAAAAGGAGCTAAGAATCGCTTAAAGCCTTATGCTGCAAGGCTTTAAGCGGGGTCAAAGGCTTTGGACACAAAAAATGCTTTTTAGCTTCGCTGAAACTTCGTTTTCTGCGGCTCAAAAGGGGTCAAAAAGAACGGGCGGCGCGATGGTCAACAACGCTACAAATGCCATGACTGCGGCAGGCAATTCAGTGGCGGCAAGCGCCTGCAAAACGACGAGCTTTGGGCAGCCTATAGCGCAGGAAAACAAACCGCCGCACAGCTCGCCGCGCAGTACGGATGCAGCAGCAAAACCATCTATCGCCGCCTTCGTAGTGTGCAAATCAGGGAGCGCTACCCGCTGCCTGAGAAAGCCAACATCATCATGGACACCACCTATTTCGGCCGCGATTTTGGTGTGATGGTGCTGATGGACAGCATCAGCCAGCAGGCTCTGTCCGTCGATGAAGTCAAATACGAAACCAACGCCCTGTATGCCGCGGCACTGACCGCGCTGAAAGAAAAAGGCGTTGCTATACAAAGTATTGTTTGCGACAGACGAAAGGGATTACTGCAGATGTTTCCCGGAATTTCCCTGCAACTGTGCTAGGGCGTGTTGACAATTCATAAGTAATCCACTGATTTTATTAGGAATACACCGATTTCTGAAAATTAGTATTTATATTTAAAATCAATGCATTACACCCAATTGTCAACACGCCCTTAGGGGCTGTTTACAATTCACCTAAGTACTTGAAAAAACGAAAAACGGCAGGATAAAGGAAGTTCCTCAACAACCCGTTACCCTGCCGTGCCCCGAACATTGCTTACTGATGAACTCTGGTCGAAGCTGCTCATTATTTTGCTAGAGCTTGGCCTGTATGACAAACCCAATTTACGCCGCACCATTGAAGGCATCCTCTACAGGATGCGCACTGGCTGCCCCTGGCGCGACCTACCTGCCTCTTTCGGCAAATTCCAAGCCGTCTATAACTGCTTTAACCGTTGGTCAAAGAAAGGAATTATTCAAGGAATCTTCAAGAAATTATCTACTGATGCCGATAAGGAATGGCTGATGATGGATGGCAGCCATATCAGGGCGCACCAACATTCGGCAGGCGCTGCGGCACACAGCGGCGAAGACGACCATGCCATCGGCATCAGCCGGGGCGGCGCGACCAGCAAAATTCACCTGATAGTCGATGCTTGCGGCAATCCGCTGGAAGTCATCATTACGGCTGGTAATGTCAATGATGTCAGCATTGCCCCCGAACTGATAGCGGCAGTAGATCTGGCAGAAACGGAGGTAGTTAGCGCAGACAAGGGCTATGATTCAGACAAATTGCGTGCGCAAATTGAGGAAGAAGGCAGCAAAGCCAATATTCCCTATAAACGCGACCGAGAGGAAAAGAACAAGGATATGGACTGGTATCTTTATAAAATCAGGCACTTGGTTGAGAATGCTTTTGCCCGTTTGAAACACTACCGCGCTATCGCCACGCGTTATGACAAACTCAAGCGAAATTATCTCAGCACGGTTCTTTTGGGGTGCATCATGGTCTGGCTGCCGCTATGAGTGAATTGTCAACACGCCCTAGGGGCTGTTTACAATTCACCTAAGTACTTGAAAAA
>CAUVOF010000052.1:0-15398 GCA_963553325.1 uncultured Cardiobacterium sp. | reverse complement strand
TTGTCCTATAGAGGCAATGTCCTCAAAAACAGCCTCCATTTTGTCCTATACGCCTAAAAATTCGCGCTCAAACTGCGGCACGGTTTTTTTGCCGTGCAGGGCGAGGTAGCTGGCAAGTACCGAGCCGCCGGAGACGCCATGCACCAGGTCGATTTTTTCCAGCATGCTCGCGGTTTTGCCGTGGCCAGTGATGGGGGTGGCGGCAAGCTCTTCTAGCACGCCGTAGCCAAGGGCGGCGGCACGGCTGCCCCCGCCGGAGATGAGGAGGATGAACAGCAGGTCGTCGTCGTCCTGACGATGGTCGCGGAAGACTTGTTCGAGGCGGTAGCCGCGTTCGCGGTCGATATGGTCGATGGTGGCGAGCGGCTGGTACTGCACGCTGCCGCAGGCGGTGAGGAGCAAGGCAAGGAGGAAGGCGCTGAGGGTTTTCATGGGCTGCACTCTATTCCGCCCCGCGCAACAGGGCTTCCACCCGCTGCAAGTCTTCCTCGCAGTCCACCCCCGGTGGCGGTGCTTCATTAACAACGCCGACAGCGATGCGCAGGCCGTGTTCCAAAAAGCGCAACTGCTCCAGTTTTTCCGCCTGCTCCAGCGGCGTTGCCGCCAGCTGCGGGTAGCGCTTCAGCGCGGCGACGCGGTAGGCGTAGATGCCGATGTGGCGCAGGTAGGGGAAGGCAGCGGAGACGCCGTCGGCATCGCGCACATAGGGAATCGCGGCGCGGCTGAAGTAGAGCGCCAGCCCGCTTTGGTCGCAGACGACTTTGACCGTGGTCGCCGCTGCTGGGGAATGTTGCGCGTCGAACGGCGCGGCAAGGGTCGCCACCGCCGCTTCCGGTCGTGCCGCCAGCGCCTCTGCCACCGCGCCAATCAGCGCCGGCGGCAGCAGCGGCTCGTCGCCCTGCACATTGACGACGATGGTGTCATCCGCCCAGCCGAGGCGCGCCGCCACTTCGCACAAGCGCTCGGTGCCGTTGTCGTGGTCGGCGCGGGTGGCGATGCCCTGCACCGCCTCACCTTCGAGCAAGGCGCCAATGCGCGCGTCGTCATAGGCGACCCACACCGGAAAGCCTGCCGCCACCGCCTGGCGTGCGGTGCGCACCACCATCGGTACGCCGGCAATCAGGCGCAGCGGTTTGCCGGGCAGACGGGTTGAGCCGTAACGGGCGGGGATGACAACGACGGTGTTCATGGGCAAAGCTCCGGTAGATAAAGGGCGGCTATCTTAACGCCGCCACGCCAGACAAAAAACCGATGCGGGCAAGTATCATAGGCATCCCTTGCAGCTTATCCGGATAGACCATGCCCCCCTTCCACGGCAGCTACCGCCCCGAACAAGTCACCTTCCTCTTAAAACCCATCGAACTCGCGCCGATTACCGACACCGCCGCCAAAGAAGCGCTCATCCAAAGCGGACAGAAGCACTACAGCGAAATGCTCTCGCCCGAATACCCGCCGAGCGCCGCCTACCTCGCGCTCTTTGCGGAAGCCTGCGCACAAAACGACGCCCGCCTCGCCGCCGATTGCCTGCGCCTTGCAGCCCTCATTGCCGGCAAACACCGCACGTCACCGGCGCTGGTCTCGCTTGCCCGTGCCGGCACGCCGGTCGGCGTCATCCTGCGCGACATCCTCACCCGCCACTACCGCGCGCCCGTCGCCCACTACAGCATTTCCATCATCCGCGACCGCGGCATTGACGAAAACGCGCTGCGCCACATCCTCGCCCGCCATGCCGACAGCGACCTCGTCTTTATCGACGGCTGGACGGGCAAAGGCGTCATCGCGCGCGAACTTGCCCGCGCCATCGCCACCTACAACCGCGCGCAACAGACCGCGATTGACCCCGGACTTTACGTCCTCGCCGACCTTTCCGGCACCGCCGCCTGCGCCGCGAGCAGCGAGGATTACCTCATCCCGACCGCCCTGTTAAACGCCACCATCAGCGGCCTCATCAGCCGCAGCATATTGAACGAACAAATCGGCGCGGGCGACTACCACGGCTGCGTCTATTACGAAAACCTGCGCGCGCACGACCAATCACAAGCCTACGCCGACCACATCGCCGCACTCTGCGCGTTGCCGTTGCCCACCGCGACCGCCGCCGACACCCGCGCCGCCGCGCAAACCAGCGCGACGCTGCTCGCTGAGCTACGCGAGCGCTACGGCATCACGGACGACAACCTCATCAAACCCGGCATCGGCGAAACGACGCGCGTCCTCTTGCGCCGCCAGCCGGAACGCCTGCTCTTGCGTAACCCGGACGCCGCCAGCACCCGCCACCTCGTCCGCCTCGCGCACGAAAAAAACGTTCCCATCGAACACCACCCCGCCCTGCCCTACCACGCAGTCGGCATCATCCGCAGCCATCGCCCCGGAGCCACCGCATGAACGCCCACCAACTCGGCGCCTGCCTCTACATCCCCGCCACCCACCCGCAACTGCACGCCATCGCCAGAGGCGAAAAACTGCGCGAAGTGCGCAGCGTCATCTACTGCACCGAAGACAGCGTCGCGCCGCACGACCTGCCGCGGGCGCTCAAACAACTCGCCGCCATCCTCGGTGACATCCCTGCCGACTGCCCGCGCAACCGCTTCATCCGCCTGCGCGACCCGGCAACGATGCGCTACATCCTCAAACTGCCGCATCTCGAGCGCATCCACGGCTTCGTCCTGCCGAAAATCACCGCAAATAACCTCGACGACTACGCGCCGCTGCTCGACACCCCTTACTGCCTCATGCCGACCCTGGAAAGCGCCGACACCTACTTAGAAAGCGCAATGCTGCGCCTGCTGGAAAAACTGGAAGCGCGCTGGAAAGACCACATCCTCTGCCTGCGCATCGGCGGCAACGACCTCATCAGCCACCTGCACCTGCGCCGCCCGCGCGACGCCACCCTCTACGCCACCCCTGTCGGCAGCCTGATAGACCGCCTCGTCGGCATCTACAAACCGCACGGCTACCACCTCTCCGCACCCGTCTTTGAAATCCTCGACCAGCCGGAACTGCTGGCGCAAGAAGTACGCGAAGACCTGCGCCACGGCCTCACCGGCAAAACCGCCATCCACCCGGCGCAAGTGCCGCTCATCGAAGCGCATTACCGCGTCAGCCGTGCCGAGCGCGAACTCGCCGAACGTATCCTTAATGACGACAGCGCCATCTTCCGCGCCGACGGCGCCATGCAAGAAAAAACCACGCACAGCAACTGGGCGCGGAGCGTATTACAAGCGGCAGAAGCGTGGCCGCTGGTAGAAGATTAGGGCAAACATACATACACGAACCCCGCTACCGCGTATGTAAACCGCTGCTACGAATTGCCACCGTTCTACCCCATCCCCCGTGGGGAATTTTGTTGCTTCCCAGCACATAAAAAACGGTGCGCCAAAGCGCACCGTTTTTGCGGTTTGCCCCGCCTTTGGCGAAGCGCTTGGTTTTACGGCGCAAGGATTTCGTTGCCGTTTACGTCGATGTGGTAGCGGCGGCCGTTTTTCTCGACGGTGGCGCGGCCGTTTTTGTACGGCGAGGCTTGGTCATAGGCGGGTTTGAGGACTTCCCTGCCGTTGGCGTCAAGGTAGCCCCATTTTCCGCCGCGTCGTACCGCGGCGCGGCCTTCGCTGTACGTCCGGGCATCCTGATACTGCAGTGCGACGGTTTCGCGGCCGTTGCGGTCAATGAAGCCCCAGCGGCCGTCTTTTTTCACCGCAGCGCGGTTTTCGCTGTAGGGCAGGACGGTGTCGTATTTGGGGCGCGGTTGTTTGTCCGGCAGGTTCAGCCCTTTGGCTTTGTCTTGCACGGCGGCGGCGCGGTTGTCCTTGGCTGCGCTGCTGGGCGCGCTTGCCGTAGCTACTGCGTTTTGACCACGACTGCTCGCTGTGCTGTTTTTTGCTGCGCTTGCGGCGGGCTTGGCACTGCGTTCGCTGGCACGCGCAGCGGTGCTCGCGTTGGCAACGGCGGCGCTGCTGTTGCTGCTGGCACGGTAAGCCGTGCTGCTCGCGTTGTCGCTGTTGTCGTCGCGGGCAGTGGCGCTTGGTGCGGCTTTTTTCGCCTCAAGTTTGGCGGTGCGCGGGCTTTCGGCGCCGTTAGTGGCGTCCATCAGCACGTTCAGCAATGCGCCGCGATCGACGGCAACACCGGGGCGGACGGTTTTGCCTTCGGGGTCAATGGCGCGGGCGATGTCCAGCGGCAGCGCTTTGCCGCTGCGTTTTGCTGGGCTGTCGGCGCGCAGGTTGTAGTTGCTCTGGCGATAGTCTTCGTTGCCCTCGGCTTCTTTTTTGAGGAATGGGTTTTCGCTTCTGCTGCCAAAGAGGTCAAGCGCGTGCCGCTCTAGGCCGTTGATTTTCGGGTTGATGTTGCGGTTTTTTGCCAAGTCTGCGGCACGTACCAACATTTCGTTTACTTTGCCGGGCGCTTCGGTGTCCCAGACGATAGCGTAGGGTTCGTTTTCGAGGCTGCTGCGGTAGTAGGCGTTGTAGTCGATGCCGCGGAACATGTCGTTACCGGTGCGCACGATGCCGCTGTCCTGTTCGGGCAAGCTGCTTTCGTTGCGCATCGGATAGGCGAAGTAAGGGGCGTTGTGGTCGCCTTTGATGAAGGCGCGCGAGGAGATGATGTTGTTGTAGATTTCGGTGTTTTCCTGGTTCCAGGAGAGGCCGCGGCTTTTTGACCAGCGCTCTACGATTTTGCACTCGCCGTTTTCCATGTAGTTGCAGCCGTTGGCGCGCGAGTCTTCGCGGATAAGGAAGGGGCGGGAGACGCGCGAGATGGTGTTGTTGTAGATGCGGGTGTTGCTGCTGCCGGAGGCGCGGATGCCGTAGTCGCCGCCTTCGATGATGTTGGAGGCGATGATGCTGCCGTGGCTGACTTCGTCGAAGATGGCGACCGGCGAGTTGATGAAGAAGTTGCCGGTGATTTTGGCGTTGATGCAGCCTTCATCGCACCAGAAGCCGGGCGCGGTGTTGTTGATAAGGTTTTCGCGCAGGTAGTTCGGCGGGCTGTCGGAATCGTCGATGATGTTGTTGCGGAAGGCGAAATCGAGGATGTGGGTGATTTTGACGTGGGCAACGCCGCAGTAGGCGCCGCAGTCTTTGACGATGAATTTTTCGTTGTTGTTGCGCGCGAAGTAGTTGTTTTCAAAGACGGAACCGTGCGCGTAGTTGGCGCCTGCGCCATTGGCGCCGTTATCGACGAACTGGTTGTTGCGCACGATGGTGTTTTTCGCGCCTGCCGCACCTTTTTCTTTCGGCCCGTCAAGGAAGAAGGCGCCAGCGCCGCTGCCGTTTTGCGCAAAGATGCCGTTTTCAACCAGGCTCGCTTCGCCGTTGATGCTAATCGCGATTGGCCCGCTCATTTCGGCGAGGATGGGGTCTTTGTAGCCCCAGTATTGGTGCGGCGAGTATTGGGCGACGTTGATGCCGCGCATTTTGAAGCGCTTGCCGGTGCTGGTTAGCGCGCGCGTGTATTTGGAGATTTCGGCGCTGCCCTGGGTCGGGTCGGAGCCGAGGTAGTAGGTTACTTGGTGCGCGGGCGGGATATTGAAGCCGGCGCGGTTGTTTTTCGGGTCTTTGAGGGTGGTGGGGTTTGGGTCTTCGACGTAGAAGGTGCCGGCTTTGACCGCGTCTTTGCTGGCGACTTGTTTCAGGGCTTCGTCGTTGATGAAGGCTTGTTCGGGGTAGGCGGCGATGCCTTCTTTTGCCGGGTCGGCGTTGGTGGTGCAGACGCGGCAGAAGCTCTGCTCACTTGTCGTTTTCCACAGATTGCCTTCTTTTTGCCAACGGTCTGCGGGGACGACTTCGGTGCCTTTCAGCCAAACTTCGCCCTGCGGCTCGGGTTGCAGGGTGATGTCGTCGCGGGTGATGAAGACGTGCGGCTCACGGTAGATACCGCTTTTCATGATGATGGTGGTGCCGTTTTGGCTGTGGCGCGCCGCTTCGCCCAGGGTGGCAAAGGGTTTGTCGCGGCTGCCGTCGGCGCCGTCCTGGGCACTTTTGCCATCGGTGGCGACCCACAGGACGTTCTTGGCGGGGACGGGGTAGTTTTGCGGCTCGGGCTTATATTTGTGGTTTAGCTCGGCGGCGTGGCTGGCAAATGGCAAGACGCAAAGCAGCGCCCACAGGTTGCGGTGTTTCATTGCTGAACTCCTTTTGGTTTTCTCAATGGGGAATGGCAGTTTAGCGCGATGAGCGCTGGTTTGCGAATGAGCGCGCTTGTTCTCTTTGTATTTTTATCGCGCCGAGGGGATGAAAAAACCGCCAAATACTGACGGTTTTCTTTTATTTGAAGATGGTTGTAAACAGCCGTTGCCAGGCAGCGGCTTTTTTTCCTTCTTCCGCGATGATTTCTTGACGCGCTTTTCCTGTCTTAATTTCACGCTCACCCTGTAAGTAAAGGATAGGTTTTCCTTTGCGGAAATAGATGCGGTGTTCGCCGTCTTTTTCTTCACTGTCTTTCTTAATTATCAATGAACAACGGAAAAAACCATTGGCAGCAATTCTAACACCAACTTTGTTTGTTATTTTAGGTGCGCTTTTTATTTGCCGGCGAGATTGTTTTCCGGATATTGAAAAAGAAATTGCGCGAGTAATCCGCGCGGCGTGTTTTTTGGCGTAGCCTTAAAAACATCCATATCGCCAAAAACGAGAAAGGTATTTTTCGCACGCGAGACGGCGACATTCAGCATACAGGGGCTGCTATCAATAAAAGCGCCATCGGCGTCTTTGCTGTAAACGGGCGAAAAAATAATCAGCGGGCGTTCCGAACCTTGCAAGGCGTGAATGGTGCCAACAGTCATGCTGTTTTCGCCCTGACCAACGGCAATCCCTTGCTCGCGGCAGGCTTTGCTAATTGTCTGCACTTGCGCGCCGAATGGCGTTACCACCCCAACGATTTGCGACAATGGCAATTCATAAATAGATTCCAGCGTGTCGCGTTGTGCGACAAGCCAGGCGGCAATCGCTTCCGCTTCTTCCTGATTGCGACGGCTGCCGCCATCGGTTTGCTGGCAATGCCCGGCAATATGCAGATAGCCTATTGGCGGCAAACTATCGTTTTCTGTTTTCTTGCCGCGTTTCGGTTGCAAATTACCCTTGTAACAAAGCGCGTTGCAATAAGCGATAATTTCATCAAAACAGCGACGGTGTTCATAAAGAAACATGCCGCGCGTCAATTCCGGATTATAGTGATAGCGGCTGCGTGTTTGCGCAATTTGCATGACGCTACTAGATGCGACTGATTTGCCCAATTCGCATAGCATCTGATATTGCTCGCTGTCATTTCTTCCTGCTAGCAATCCCGCCTGGCGCATATTGCCAACATCGACTGCGGGCGGCAGCAACCAAATCGGCGCAATTTGCAAGGTATCGCCAATGACCAGCGCTTTTTGCGCCAGTGCAAAAGAAGCGCCGGCAATTTCCGGGCGCACTTGCCCCGCTTCATCGACAATCAATAAATCGGCAAAGTCATAAAGGTAATCTGCTGAGAATGTATCGCCATCACGCCGGGACACTTTCATTTCGCTCGGTAGCATGAAAAAGGTAGAAACAATACACGGCGTCAATTTCATCCGTCGCCGCCAACGCGGTTCCAGTGCTTTGCGTCCCGTTTTGCGTTTTTCTTTTTCCAATTCTAGCAACAGCGCTGCCATTTCCAACAGCCAACGTCCTTCCCAATAATGCGTCGCCAGTTGGAAGATTTTGAAACGAATATGGGTATCGGCGCGCGCATCGCATTCCTGCAAATCGCATTCTGCGGCGGGTTTATCCATCTTTAGCGGATGCAATACCGTTTGCCATTCTTTCAATCTTTGTTGCAAGGCTTGCTAAAGTTTTTTGCCATTGGCAACACGCTGCGCTTGCACTGCTAATTGTTAGTATAAATTTAGCAAAAGTTTCTTATTCATCCAGGCATTGATATTGGATAGTCACGAGGTGGGTTCCGCATTCTGTCCATGTACCAGGCGAACTACAGACTGTTTTTTCGCCGCCAAATGGGTCGGCACGTTTATAGCCCCAAGCCTGACAACGCTTTTCTGCGGTTTTTAATCCTTCTGCCTTATTAACCACAGGCGTTTCCAGTTCGCTGTATTGGTAGCTAAGTTCTACAATGCCATCGGCTTTACTGCCGCCTGTAGCAACGAGTTCTTTCGGCACGTTATTCGCACAGCCAAAAATCATTGCGCTGGTTGCCATTAAAAGCAGTTTTTTCATATTTGATTCCTTATTTAATTTCTATAATTACGGAGCAAACATTTATTTTGCTGCCGTGCTTTTGCTAATAATGCAACGCTTCTTCTCTATTTAGATAAGAAACACTGCATTAAATTATCTGCCTCACCGCTGCACTTCCCGCCAATCCTGCTCGAAATAACTCACCAGTTTTTGTGTGTTGAGGTAATTTGGCTCGACTTCTCGGCGTGCCATGTCCGGCGGGAAGCGGAACATTTCCGCCGCCGTTTCGCCGTTTAGGTAGCGGGTTTGAACGTCAAAGCGGCTGGGTACGGGGAAGTTATCCGTGCGTGCGGCGAGGACGTAGCCCCATTCGCCGAAGGACGGCACGTAAACGTGATATGGCGCGGTGTAGAGGTCTGCCGCTTCCAGCGTTGCCACCACCGACCAGTAAGCGTTGGGCGCGAAGTAAGGCGAGGTGGATTGCACGACCAGGTAGCCGCCGGGCGCGAGGTGGCGCGCAACAAGGCGGTACATCGGCACGGAGTAGAGTTTGCCGAGCGAGAAATTGGACGGGTCGGGCAGGTCGATGATGATGACGTCGTACTCGCCGCGGTTTTCTTCCAGCCATTGTGCGGCGTCGGCGTTGATGACGCGCAGTTTTGGGTGGTTGAGTGCGCCATGGTTGAGCGCGGTCAGTGTGGCGGAGCTGGCGAAGGTGCGGGTCATTTCCGCGTCCAAATCGACCAGGGTAATACTCTGAACTTGCGGGTATTTCAGCACTTCGCGCGCGGCGAGGCCGTCGCCGCCGCCGAGGATGAGGACGTGCGCCGGATTTTGCGCCATTTGCATCGCCGGCAGCACCAGCGCCTCGTGGTAGCGCGCCTCATCGCGCGAGGAGAATTGCAGGTTGCCGTTTAAGTAAAGGCGGGTGTCGTCCTGCCAGCGGGTGATGACCAGGCGCTGGTAGGGGGTGTGGCGCTCGTAAACGATAGGGTCGCCGTAGTAGCTTTGTTCGGCAAAGGCGGTGATGCGGTTGGCAGCGAGGAAGGCGGTGGCAAGCGCGGCGAGGACGAGCCAGGCGCGCAGGCAGAGCGCGGGGTAACGCGGCAGTTGGCGGCGGAAGATGCGTGCGGTGAGCAGGGCGACGGCGGCGTTCAAGAGTCCAAAGAGCAGCGCCGAGCGCGCCATGCCAAGGCGCGGCGCGAGCAACAGCGGAAATAGGAGGGAGACGGCAAGCGCGCCGAGGTAGTCGAAGGTCAGCACGCGGGCGACGAGGTCGGCAAATGCCGCCTGCTCGCGGTGCAGGACGCGCATCACCAGCGGGATTTCCATGCCGACGATGATGCCGGTAATGAGGACGAAGGCGTAGAGCAGGCTGCGAAAAGGGGCAGCGGCAAGGCCAAAGGCGACGAAGAGCGCCAGCGCGGAGAGGCCACCGATGATGCCGACCAGCAGCTCGATTTCGATGAAACGGGTGAGCGCGTCTTCGTCTTTGATGTAGCGGGTGAGGTGCGCGCCGATGCCCATCGCAAAGAGATACAGCCCGATGATGCTGGAGAATTGCAGGATGCTGTCGCCCAAGAGATAGCTGGCGAGCGCCGCCATGATGAGTTCGTAGGCGAGGCCGCAGCTGGCGACGATAAAGACGGAGATGATGAGGGTGCGGTGGGCGGTCATTTTGGGTAATGGCACTTTATTTCCTGTTTATAGTCATAGAGAAATCTCTTTTCGTTTTGAGCACCGTCGCTACGCGATTTTTCACACCCCCACCCCGGGTTCCCTTGAAAAAGGTATTCGCCTTTTTCAAGGGAACCCCGCCCCTCCCCCGCTGCGGGCTTCGCCCTGCAGGGGAGGGAGAATTTTCAATTATTAACGCGCCCTGGCTGCGCGCAAAAACAAAAAGATGCCGCAAGGCATCTTTTGTTGTTTGTGTTGGGGCAATCGTTTCATTGCGCTTTGCAGGAGAAGACGACCGGTTTGCCGTTGTAATCGAATGAGAGAACGTCGGCTTTGGCGAGGTTGTTGCCGTCGGTCTTGACGAGGTGCAGCATCCCTTTATCCGAGCTGAAGATAAGGTTGTTGCCTTCGCTTGCCGCTTCATCCATCGGCAGGCGCACGCTTTTTTTGCCGTGGCGTACGACTGCGGTCGGGCTGGGCGTATCGACGCCAACGTATTCAACCCGCAGTTTTTTGCCGCCTTGGCATTGGTAGTTGCGCGCTTTGCCTTTGCCGCTCTTCGCCGCTTTGGGTGCGGCTTCGGCAGCGCTGTCGTCTGCGGCAGGCGCATTTTCCGCTATCGGCAGGCGACGCGGTTGTGGCGCAACGTCGTTCGCCGCTTCTGCCGCAGCGGGGTTTGCTTTAATGGGCAAGCGGCGCGGTTGCGGTGCGGCATCCGCAGCAGGGGCGGGTTTAACGGGTACTGCGGCGGCTACGGGCGCCGTGGGTGCGGGCTTTTTTACCGGCATTGCTTCGCCTCCTGCGGGGGCAACGGGTACGGGACGTGCGCCGACTGGCACGGCAGCGGGACGCGGCTGCACGGGAACGGGCGCAGGGCGCGCTTGTACCGGTACGGCGGCGGGGTAGCCTGCCGGAACGGGCAGCGGTTGGGATGCGCCACCGGCGCCGCCGTCAAGGTAAATGGTTACGTTGTAAGGGCGCGCTTTTTTGCTGTGCGCGGCGTTTTTGTGGTTCTGCACGATGCGCACTTCGTAGTTGCCGCTGTAAGGCAGGGTGTGTACCGGACCGAAGCGCATGCCCATTTCTTCGTTAAAGAGGGCGAATTCCATCGCGAAGTTTTTGCTGTTCGGCACCATGCGGATGGATTGTCCGGCGACACCGCTGAAGTGGTAGGCGGCAATGCCAAGCCCGCGAATAGAGCCGGAAATGTGCGCCTGACCGTTGCTGAAGTTGAGCGGGCGGACGTTAATGCGGCTACGCGCGGCGGCGGCGTTCGCCGGCATGATGGGCGTGCCGGGCGGCACGACGGTTAGTTGTCCCTGGTTGCGGATGGCGGGAACGGTTTGGTTGCCACCGACGCGATAGGTTTCGCGGTAGGTGGTACGTTGTTGGGCAATCGCTTGGCTTGCAGCGATGGCAAGAAGCAGGGCTAAGGTTTTTTTCATGGGTTAAACACTCCTGTGTGAATTACAAGATTGCGGTAATGTAACATACTTGTTCATCTTTTGTCGGGCAGAAATGCCATTTCTACTGTGATTTGCGGTTTTTCGCGTAATAACAATGCGTTGTGCCATGCATAAACGCGGCAGTTATGATGCGTGCTTTTGTGAGGTGTTGTTGATGAATGTTGTAGAAACGGATGCGGTGGCGGTGTCTCGCCTCTTGCAATTGGTTGTGCCCGCGCCAGACGCGCTCGATGAGGAAGCGGTGCGCGATGCGGTACAGGAAGCGCATGACCACGCTTTGCCGCTAATGTGGGCGGTCTATCACCTCGGCAAGCACGAGGCGGTGTTTGCCGCGGAGTGGACGGATGTGTTCACCCTGGTGGAGCAGTTGCGCGCGGTCGCGGCGAACTGGCAGGCGGATGTGTTTTTTGGCGTGCAGGAAGCGGAAGATGAAGCGCTTATTTTTGACAGCGAGCCGCACTGGTTGCTGGCGGCGGCGGCGCAGGAGCTGCGCGCGTATGGCCTGACGCTGTGGCGCTGGCAGGGCGACAATCCCGATTTGTGCCTCGGCTTTATCTGCCGTGAGGAAGACGTGGATTTGCTGCAAGACTGCGCGACGGCACTGGCGGCGCGCTTATTGGATATGGCAGAGGAAGCGGAAGAATAATTCGGGAAGCCAGTAAAAACGCCGCATTGCGCGGCGTTTTTTGTGTTTATAGACTGGTGATGCAGGTGATGATACCTAGGGGCTGTTTACAATTCATCGTAACAAGTTGATTTTATTAGGAATAGATGAGCGCTTTTAAAGTTATATTCTTCTTTAAAATCATTGTGTTAGGCTCAATTGTAAACACGCCCTAGGACGACACCGGGGGCGTTGGCGATGGCAACGGGCAAATCACGCGGCGTTTTGAATAGCCCATAAATCACCCACAGCGTGCAGTTAATCGCGGCGCAGAGCGGCTGAACCGGGCTTGCCTTATGCCCGGCGAGATTCTCCTGGATTTGGAAGATGTAGGACGTGTACATGCAAATAGCGGCAATGGTGGCGACAACGGCAAGGATACGGATGTGTTTATCGTGCATGGATGCTCCAAGTTTTTTAGATGGCATTCGTTTTGCTGAATGCGGTAAATAATGGCGATATTGGCTTTTCCGCAATGGATTATTTCAATACGCCATTAGCGTTTTTATTGGACAATATTCGGCATAATTTTTACGCTTTAATTTGCCGGTAATTGCTGTCCAATTTTACCGTCTTTTGTGACGATAGAATGCCATTCCAGCACGGTGGCTCGGTTTTCCCCGTAACAGGGTTACAAAAACTGCTGTTTTTTCAATGCAGGTTAATTCGCTGTCAGCATGCGTGGTTATGGGGCTGGTTGGGGTTTTGTTGTTATGGTTTTTATGAGATGTTTTTGCAGTTTTGTTGGGCGGATTTTTATATTTTTTTGCTGCGTTTTTGTTTCCTAAAATAGACTAAAGAGGGCGGGAATTTTTAGCCATTTTTAGGTATTAAAAAAGCCCGCAATGCGGGCTTTGTTTGGATGTTTATAGCCATCCACTCAAAATTTTACACAAAGAGCAACGCTGAAGGTGATACGTGGCTACATGGCGAGACGACATAGTGCAAAACTTTCGGTGGAAGGCTATACATACAGGGTAGCGGGGTTCGTGTATGTAAACGGAAATTTAAGACACGATTTTCGGCCTACCGTCCTCTATTACTACCGTCTGTCCTTCGTCGTAGGCGGTGAAGATGACGGGCGTAACGAGGCTCGGCACTTTGTCGGCAATGGCGGCGAGATCGACTTTTACCAGCGGCTGTCCGGCGGCGACGTGCTCGCCTTCTTTTACCAGCACTTCAAAGCCTTCGCCGTTCAGTTTGACGGTGTCGATGCCGATGTGGATGAGGATTTCCAGGCCGTTGTCGGTTTCCAGGCCAATCGCGTGGCGGGTGGGGAAAATGGTGGCGACGCTACCGTTGGCAGGCGCACGGACAATGCCGTCGCCGCCCGTCGGGTCAATGGCAAAACTTGCACCGAGGGCGTTCGCGGCAAAGGCGGGGTCGGGGATGTCGCTGGCGGCAAGGATTTTGCCTTGCAGCGGCATTTGCCATTCTGCGGGGATGGGGTCGGCGTCCGGCGCGGCAGCGGCTTTGGGCGCAGGCGCGTTTTCCACTGGCGCGGCAGGCGCGAGGCGTTCCGGGTTGTAGCGGCTGCGCGCGAAGACGAGGGTCAGCGTAAAGGTGATGGCAAAGGCAATCGTCATGCCGACGATGTACGGCGTCAGGTATTGCGTGCCGATGGAGATGATGCCGGGAATGCCGGCGGCACCGAGGGCGACCGCCTTGGTTTTGTAGAGGGTGATGTAGGCGCTGGCGCAGGCGGTACCGATGAGCGCGGCGTAGAAGGGGTAACGCAGGCGCAGATTGACCCCGAACATCGCCGGTTCGGTGATGCCGAGCACGGCGGAGATGCCGGAGGCGGAGGCGACGCCTTTCAGCTTGGCGTCTTTGGTGCAGAAAAGCGCGCCGAAGGCGGCCGCGCCTTGCGAGATGTTGTTCATCGCGGCGATGGGGAAGATGAAGGTGCCGCCGGTGTTGGCGATGTCGGCGATGAGCTGGGTTTCGACCGGGATGAAGCTGTTGTGCATGCCGGTGATGACCACCGGCGCGTAGAGGCCGCCGAGGATGGCGCCGCCGAAAACGCCCGCGGTGTTGTAGAGCCACTGGATGGCGTCGGTGAAGGCGATACCGGCGTCGCGCGTCGCCGGGCCGACGATGGTGAAGGTCAGCAGCGCGGTGATGAAGATGGCAAGCAGCGGCGTCAGCAGTAAATCGACGCTTGCCGGGATGACGCGGCGCAGGCCGCGTTCGAGTTTGGCGAGTATCCAGCTGCAGACGAGGATGGGCAGCACTGTGCCTTGGTAGCCGACTTTGGCGATGCTCACGCCGAGGATGTTCCAGTATTGCAGCGTGCCGTCGGCGGTCGCTTGCGCGAGGGCGTAGTTATTGGTGAGGTCGGGATGCACCATGATCATGCCGAGTACCGCGCCGAGGTAGGGGTTGCCGCCGAAGATGCGGGTGGCGGAAAAGGCGATGAGGATGGGCAGGAAGACGAAGGGCGCGTTGGCGAAGGTGTTTATCATCTCTGCCAGCCCCGCCCATTGTGGGTAGGCCTCAATCAGCGTTTTGCCTTTGATGATGAGGTCGGGCGCGGTGAGGACGTTGTTTAGCCCCATCAGCAAACCGCCGGCGACGATGGCGGGGATGATGGGGACGAAGATGTCGGAAAGGGTTTTGACGAAGCGCTGCAACAGGTTGCCCTTCGCCGCGCCGAGGTCTTTCGCTTCCTGGGTGCTGACTTGTTTGACGCCGGTAAGGTCGAGCAGCTTGGCGGTTACTTTATTGACCGTGCCAGTGCCGAGGATGATTTGGAACTGCCCGGCGGTCAGGAAATTGCCCTTGGCAAGCGGGATGGCATCAACGGCGGCTTTGTCGATTTTGGACTCGTCTTTCAGCACCATGCGCAGGCGGGTGGCGCAGTGGGTGGCGGCGGCGATGTTGTCGCGCCCACCGACGGCGGCGATGATGGCTTCAGCAGTTTGGCGGTATTCACTCATAACGGTTCTCCTCTTGGAATTGTTGCAGGCGGGCGCGGTCGGGCATGCTGTTAATCGCGCCGCGTTGCAGGGTGGTGATGGCGCCGACGGCAGCGGCATGGCGCAAGAGCGCGGCGATGTGTTCGTCGGTAAGCGCTTGCTGTAGGTCGAGATTGCGACGGCTCATTTCCGCGAGCAGGCCGCCGATAAAGGCATCGCCGGCGCCGGTGGCGTCCACCGCTTGCACGGTATATGCCTTGACCGCGCCGCGCTGGCCGCCCACGTCGTACCACGAAGCACCATCCGCGCCGCAGGTGTAGATGACGTGCTTGACCGCGCCGCGCTGCAACTGCCCCATGCCGCGCGCCGGGTCGCTTTCGCCGGTCACGAATTCGAGTTCGTTGTCGGAAATTTTGATGATGTCCGCCAGCGGTAAATATTCCTGCACGGCGGCATGGAGGTCGGCGGGATTTTTCCACAGCGGCAGACGCAGGTTGATGTCAAAGCTAATCAGCGC
>CAUVOF010000051.1:0-15641 GCA_963553325.1 uncultured Cardiobacterium sp. | reverse complement strand
GGCATGGTGGCAAACATCGCCATCGCCCGCTTCACCCGCCTCAAATTCATCTTCCTCACCGGCCACCACACCTTCTACATGGCGTGCATGATTGCCGTCATCCTCGTCGTTGCCGGCTTTACCGGCGCGCAACTGGTGCTGGTCGGCTCGCTCACCCTCGGCCTCATCATGGCGTTCTTCCCGTTCATCGCCCAACCCTTCATGCGTGACATCACTGGCAGCGACGACGTCGGCTTCGGCCATTTCGGCACGGTTGGCTATGTGCTGGCGGGGCTGGTCGGGCGCGGTCTGCGCGGCAAATCGCGCTCCACCGAAGAAATGAACCTGCCGAAAAACCTGAGCTTTTTGCGAGACAGCTCGGTTTCCATTGCGCTGACCATGATGGTCATCTACCTCGTGCTGGTCATCGCCGCTGGGCAAGAATTCGTGCAGCAAAAAGAATTCTCTAACGGGCAGAACTACCTCGTCTGGGCGGTCATCCAGGCGATTACCTTCGCCGCTGGCGTCTTCATCATCCTGCAAGGCGTGCGCCTCATCCTGGCGGAAATCGTCCCCGCCTTCACCGGTTTCTCACAAAAACTGGTGCCGAACGCGCGCCCGGCGCTCGATTGCCCCATCGTCTTCCCCTACGCGCCGAACGCGGTGCTGGTCGGCTTCCTTGCCAGCTTCACCGGCGGCCTCGTCGGCCTCTACATTCTCGGCAAACTGAACTGGGTGCTGATACTGCCGGGCGTCGTGCCGCACTTCTTCTGCGGTGCAACCGCAGGCGTCTTCGGCAATGCCGTCGGCGGCCGCCTCGGCGCGGCGCTGGGCGCATTCCTGCACGGCATCCTCATCACCTTCCTTCCGGTGTGGCTGCTGCCGGTACTCGGCGACCTCGGCTTTGCCAACACCACCTTCTCCGACGCCGACTTCGGTGTAGTCGGCATCGTCCTCGGCTGGCTCGGCAGTAATCCCTTATCCGGCAGTGATTTCGGGGTAATCCGCACCACTCTCGACATATTCGACAGCACCACCTTGTCCAGCACCGGCTTTGGTATGGGTAGCGTAATCTTCGGTGGCAGCCATAGCGGACGCTTTGCCATCACCGCGATCGTCGTCGGCATCGTCGCCGCGCTGGTTGCCTACAACTACGCCGTGCCAGAAAAAAAGAAAGACGCAGAAAAAGCGCAGGGTTGATACCCCTTCTCAACCACGGGCGGCCACGGTCGCCCGTTTTATTTCCCCATGACAAACCGGAACAGCCGTGAAAAAACATTTCCCCGCCATTGCCATAGTCGGCTTCCTTGCCGCTGCCCTCGCCCTCTATCTGCTCTATCCCTGGCAAGACAGCGCTGCCGAGCTGACAACGGCAAACAACGGCGCATTGCCAAAAACCGTCATCCCCGCTGCCGAGCGCGAGAAAATCCTGCGCGACGCCAATGCCAAACTGCCGCTCATGGTTGATGCCGCCACCCGCCTCAACAAAATAGCGCTCGATGACGACGGCTTTATTTATTACTACCAATTCCCCGATGAAGACATCGTCGCCAGCATGCCCGACTGGCAGGGCGAACTGACACGGCGCCTCAAGTGGGAGCTGTGCAACGCCCCGGAAAGCCGTGCCATCCTTGACGGTAATTTGCGCTACACCTACCGCTATGCCGGGCGGGATGACAAGGAAATATTCAGCCTGACGATAACCAAGCAGGATTGCCACTAACACGATAAAGGGCGCTGTATGCGCCCTTTCAAACTTCCGCTATAGTCTTCCACCGAGAGTTTCAGACAAGGCGCGACGCTGAAGGCAGTACGTATAGCCATCCACTCAAAATTTTACACAAAGAGCAACGCTGAAGGTGGTACGTGGCTACATGGCGAGACGACATAGTGCAAAACTTTCGGTGGAAGGCTATATTTGTACGGCGAAGCGGCGCAACACCGTATGAGGCTTTCGGTGGAAGGCTATAAAAATCAGTCATCCAAATGTTTGGATATCACCTTGCCGCTTTTCGCGTCAATGATGACTTCATACTTTCTGCCATCGCTGCTGCGTACTTCGACCTCGAAATGGTCGCCGTTCCAGTCATGCTCGAAATCAACATCGGTTACCGTCCCGGCAACTTCCTGCTCGGCAACTTCCGCCGCTTTCTCAAAGGTGATGAAACTGCTGCGGTTCTTCTCGTAGTACCAGTGGTCATCGTCGGCGAAGGCCGGGGCGCTGGCCATGGCAAAAGCAGCGGCGAGGGCGGCAAAAGAAAAGGCTTTATTCATAAATACTCCGTGTTCGTTGAAAAATGCCGGCGGCGTCTGCCAACCGGTGCGGCGCATTCTAGGCGGGGAAAATTAGCGGGCAGTTAGCGGGTAAAAATGGCTTAAAATTGACGCGCGTCCATGCAACATGGCGCATTTTTTCATTCTCTGAAACCCAAGGAACGTTCCGATGCAAGAAAAAATGAACAAAATCCTCGCATTTACCCTGCCGCTGCTGCTTGCCGCCTGTGGTGGCGGTGGCGGCGGTACGCCTGCCGCTGACAACAACCAGGCGCAACAAAAACCGCAGCAACAACAGCAACAGCAGCAACAATCTGGCAGCTACGTAGGCGTTGTTGCCAACGTCAAGGGCGAAGGTTCTAAGACCAGTAGCAATGACAAATACACCCTGACCCTGGATCGCAACGAAAGCTACCAGTTGCCGCGCGACGTACAAGGTGCAGTCAAGCAAGGTAATATCCTGGTTTATGGCGGTGCGAACGGTATATACAAGGCGCCAGATGGCAAGTCTTATAATAGCTTCTATGTCAGCAATGACAACTACCGCTACAGCAAGTTTGGTCTGGTCAACCCCAGCAAGGGTAATGCAGGCGTCTTCTATCACGGCATACCGGTTCCGACCATGCCGATTAGCGGCAAGGCGACCTATACCGGCGATGCGATTGTTGCGGTGAACGGCAATTTCGCCAATCCCGAAATAGGCACGGTGCGCGCAGCGGCTGATTTTGGCGCAGCAAAACTCGACATCAGCCTGGCCTCAACATCGCTTAAGAGCGACATTCAGGCGCAAATCGAAGGCTCTACTTTTAAGGGCAAGCAGGACGGCAAATTCGTCTCCGGCAACTTCTATGGCCCACTGGCTGAGGAGTTGAGCGGTATCTACGACCAGGAAGAAGGCAAAACCGCCGCCATCTTCGGCGCCAAACGCTGATTGCAGTAAAACCCCGCTACGGCGGGGTTTTTTAGTCGCGGTAGGCGACGTAATACAGCCCGCCGACCATAATCGCGCCGCCGAGAACATTGCCGAGATAGACCGACACCATATTCTCGCCGAACTGCGCCCAGCTGATGTCGCCGCCGCCCCAAATCGCCGCCGGAATGATGAACATATTGGCGACCACGTGCTGAAAGCCGATAGCGACGAAGACCATCACCGGAAACCAGCTGCCGAGCACCTTGCCGCTGAAGGTATCCGCGCCGTAGCACAGCCAAACGCCCATGCACACCAGCCAGTTGCAGCCGATGCCGGACACCAACGCCTGCCCGAAGCCGGCATCCACCTTGCCGCGCGCGATGGCGAGCGTTTCCGCAAACGCCGCGCCTTCGGTGAGGCCGACGTAATGACCGAAAAACCAGGCGACAAAAAACGCGCCGAGGACGTTGGTTACCGTAACAATCGCCCAATTGCGCGCCCATTGCCGCAGGCTGATGCGCCGCTTCAGCCAGGCGACCGGCAGCGCCATCATGTTGCCGGTAATCAGCTCGCCGCCGCCCAGCAAAATACAGACCAGACCGACCGGAAACACCGCCGCACCAAGCAATTTGCCCAGTCCCAGCAGTTCGTGCGGCATGGCAGCGACGATGCGCACATAGGCAAGATAGCCGACGGAAATAAAGGCACCGCCGAGAAAGCCGAGGGCGGCGAGGCGGTCGGTAGCATTGAGCGCTTTGGCAAAGCCTTTATCGGCGCTGGTTGCGAGGATGTCTTTCGGGTTAAGCACGTCTGCCATAGTTCGCTCCTTTATTAGGTTTGCTGAAGGGATGTGACGCATTGTAACGTTGGATTTAGCACGGTGTAACAGGATACAATGCGCGCCCGCCGTGGCTTGCCGACAGGGAATCCGTCGCAGAGAAACACAACACGGCACTCACTCCGAACAACAACAATGAGGACGGCATGACAACAGTCGCAACAACGCCGCTGATTCGCCAGCATGGCGAACACCCCATCACCCCACAGCAAATTGACCCCCGCGCCCTAAAAATCCTGCGCCAACTGGACGAAGCCGGTTTTGAGGCCTACCTCGTCGGCGGTTGCATCCGCGACCTGCTTCTTGGCAAACAGCCAAAAGACTTCGACATCGCCACCAGCGCCCGCCCCGAACAAGTCGCCGCCATCTTCCGCAACTGCCGCCTCATCGGCCGTCGCTTCCGCCTCGCGCATATCCACTTCGGCCGCGACGACATCATCGAAGTCGCCACCTTCCGCGCCCCGCCAGAGAGCGAAGCGCGTACCGACAGCTACGGTTCTGTCCTCGAAGACAACCACTACGGCACGCTGGAAGACGACGTCGTCCGCCGCGACTTCACCATCAACGCCCTCTACTACGACAGCAAAAACGAGCAAATCCGCGATTACGTTGGCGCCTTTGCCGACATCGAGCAGCGCATCATCCGCATCATCGGCGACCCGGTCGCGCGTTACACCGAAGACCCGGTACGCATGCTGCGCGCCGCCCGCTTCGCCGCCAAACTGGCGATGCCGCTTGAAGCCGCCACCGAAGCGGCGATTGCCAGCTGCCGCGACAACCTGCGCGCCGTCCCCGCTGCCCGCCTCTATGACGAAGCGCAGAAACTGTTCATGGGCGGCTACGGCGCAAGCTGCTTCGATATCCTGCAGGATTACGGCCTCTTTGCCGCCCTCTTTCCCGACACCGCCAAGACCTTCCAGCACAAAAACAGCGCCTTCGCCCAATACGCACAAAACATCGTGCGCATTGCGCTCGCCAATACCGACGAACGTGTCGCCGCCAACAAACCCGTTACCATCGCCTTCCTCCTTGCCGCCATCCTCTGGCCAGTCTATCAACTGCAATACCGCGGCTTGCTCAAAGAACGCGACAACTGGCACAGCGCCATGCACGAGGCCATTGACCTCGTCCAAATTGCCGCCAGCGAGCGCGTCTCCATCCCGGTGCGGCTGCGCGGCATGATTCGCGAAATCTGGACGCTACAAGCACGCCTCGAACAAGCGGCGCGTGGCAACGCCCGCAAAATGCACGGCGTCCTCGCGCATCCGCGCTTCCGCGCCGCCTACGACTTCCTCGTCGTCCGCCATGCCGCGGGCGAAGACTTAAGCGAACTCGTCGAGCTGTGGACAACCCTGCAACAAGAAAGCGACACCGTCGTCAGCGACAACCCGCCACCGCGTAACCGCTGGCGCAATCGCCGCAGAAAACACGACTGAAGATAAAAAACCCGCCTTTGCAGCGGGTTTTTTTATAGCAATCCTCACAAAGTCCTGTACTGTGTTGCACCACCTGACCGGGCACCCTAGAAAATGGCGAAGCCATTTTATAGGGAAACCCGCGCCGTACTAGTTGTACTGTCTTCGGCGGTGCGCCTTGTACAGAACTTTGTGAGTATCGCTATATGAGCGATACAGGGTGCTGTCAGGCAAAACAAAAGCGGTGCCGTGGCACCGCTTTTTTATGCGTCAATTTTGCGCCAGTTATCAGGCGTATTTCTTACGCAGGATTTTCGCTGCTTCCACCATGTTGGCGAGTGCCGCTTTGGTTTCCGGCCAGGCGCGGGTTTTCAGGCCGCAGTCCGGGTTGACCCAGAGGCGCTCTTTCGGGATTTGTTTCAGCGCTTTTTCCATCAAATCAACCATGCTTTCGACGCTCGGCACGTTCGGTGAGTGGATGTCATAGACGCCAGGGCCGATTTCGTTCGGGTAGTTGAAGTCATCGAAGGCTTTGAGCAATTCCATATCAGAACGCGAGGTTTCGATGGTGATGACATCGGCGTCGAGATCGGCAATCGCCTGCATGATATCGTTGAATTCGCTGTAGCACATGTGGGTGTGGATTTGCGTTTGGTCTTCAACGCCGTTGGCGCAGACGCGGAAGGCGTGCACTGTCCAGTCGAGGTAGGCTTGCCATTGTTCTTTTTTCAGCGGCAGCCCTTCGCGCAGTGCCGGTTCGTCGATTTGGATGACGCCGAGGCCGGCTTTTTCCAAATCCAATACTTCGTCGCGGATGGCAAGGGCGATTTGCAGGCAGGTGTCGGCACGCGGCTGGTCGTCGCGCACGAATGACCAGTTGAGGATGGTTACCGGGCCGGTGAGCATCGCTTTCATCGGGCGCTTGGTCAGGCTTTGTGCGTATTCGCTCCATTGCACGGTCATCGCTTTCGGGCGAGAGATGTCGCCGAAGATGACCGGCGGTTTGACGCAGCGTGAGCCGTAGGATTGTACCCAGGCGAAGCGGGTGAAGACGTAGCCGTCAAGCTGCTCGCCGAAGTATTCGACCATGTCGTTGCGCTCGGCTTCGCCGTGCACGAGGACGTCGATGTCCAGCTCTTCCTGGATTTGCACGCATTGGCGGATGTCTGCCTGCATGTCGGCGATGTATTGTGCTTCGCTAATCGCGCCTTTTTTGTAGTCGCTGCGCGATTTGCGGATTTCCGCGGTTTGCGGGAAGGAACCGATGGTGGTGGTCGGGAACAGCGGCTGGTTGATGGCAGCGTGCTGTTTCGGCGCGCGCGCGGCGTAGGGGGATTTGCGGTTTGCCATGTCCGGGGTAACGGCGGCGACGCGCGCTTTGACTGCCGGGTTGTGAACGCGGGCAGATTCGCGGCGTGCTTTGTGCGCGGCGGCGTTGGCATCGAGTTCGGCTTTGACGCTGTCGCGGCCGCCATCGAGCGCTTTTTTCAGGACGCGCAGTTCTTCCAGTTTTTGCAGGGCGTAGGCGAGCCAGTTTTTGATTTCCGGGTCGAGGCTCTCTTCTTGGTCAAGGTCAACCGGTACGTGCAAGAGCGAGCTGGAAGGCGCAAGCCAGAGACGGTCGCCGAGGCGGGCGCGGATGGGTTCGAGGGTGTCGAGCAGGCGGTTGAGGTCGGCTTTCCAGATGTTGCGGCCATCGACGACGCCGAGCGAGATGACTTTGGTCGCAGGCAGCAGGTCAACCAGTTTGTTGATTTCGCTGGCGGCATTGATGGTGTCGAGGTGGACGCCATCGACCGGCAGCTCGTGCAAGAGGTTGAGGTTATCGCCGAAATCGCTGAAGTAGGTGGTGAGCAGGATTTTCGGCGTGGTGCGGTTTAATTCGTGATAGGCCGTTTTCACCGCTTGGCGCCAGTCTTTGTCAAGCGTGGTAACCAGGCAGGGTTCGTCGATTTGCACCCATTCGGCACCGGCTTGCGCCAGTTCGTTCAGCAGTTGTTTGTAAACGGGCAGCAGGCGTTCCAGCAGGGCGAGGCGGTCGCTGTCGTCCTTGCTCTTGCCGAGCCAGAGGTAAGTTACCGGGCCGATGATGACCGGCTTGACGCTTTTTACGCCGAGCGCTTGTGCTTCCTTGATTTGGTCAAGCAGACGCTGCGGGTTGAGTTTGAAGCTGGTGTTCGCGTCAAATTCGGGGACGATGTAGTGGTAGTTGCTGTTGAACCATTTGGTCATCTCACCCGCGGCAACGCCTGCGCCCTTGTCAATCGGGCTGCGGCCGCGCGCGGTGCGGAAGAAGGCGTCCAGCTCGTCGCCGCCGCCTTCGTAGGCGCGTGCCGGCAGGTTGCCGAGGGTAACGCTCATGTCGAGCACATGGTCGTAAAGGGTGAAATCGCCAACCGGCACATAGTCAAAACCGGCCTGGTTTTGCCAGTGGCGCGCGCGCAGCGCTTTGGCGACTTCTTGCAGTTCGGCGGCAGTGGTCTCGCCTTTCCAGTAGGCTTCCTGCGCAAATTTCAGTTCACGTTTCGCGCCGATACGCGGAAAGCCGAGGTTGTGGATGACAGTCATGGTTACTCCTTAATAGGTCAAAGAAAGGGCGCACTATAGCGGGCGGTCATCATGATGCAAAATGCTAAAATTGCATCGTTTCATGAAAACTGCTCATAAAAATGCTCGAACGCCACCACCTGAACATCATCCGCGCCGTGGTCGAACACGGCACCCTCACCAAAGCCGCCGAAACCCTCTACCTCTCGCAATCGGCACTAAGCCACACCATCAAAAAACTGGAAGAACAACTGGGTGCGCCGCTGTGGCACAAAGAAGGACGCAACCTGCGCCTGACGCAAGCGGGCGAACGCCTGCACCGCTTCGCGCAAAACGTGCTGCCGCAGTTTGACCACCTGGAAGAACAGCTTGGCTACTACGCGCGCGGACAGAGCGGGCTTTTGCGCATTGGCATGGAATGCCACCCTTGCTACCAGTGGCTACTGAAAGTGGTCGCGCCCTTCCTGGCCGCCTGGCCGCGCGTCGATGTTGACGTCAAACAACAATTCCAGTTCAAAGGCGCCGCCGCGCTGCTCGCGCACGAAGTCGATGTGCTCATCACCCCCGACCCAGTGCAGGGCGACGGCTTGCGTTTCCTGCCCGTTTTCCCCTACGAACAAGTGCTGGTGGTGGCGCGCGATCATCCGCTGGCCGCCAAAGACAGCGTGCAACCGGAAGATCTGGCGCACGAAACCCTGCTCACCTACCCTGTGCCGGTCGAACGCCTTGATATCTACCAGCAATTTTTACTGCCCGCCGAACGCAACGTCGCCGCGCACCGCACCCTGGAAACCACGGAAATCCTGCTGCAAATGGTGGCGGCGAACCGCGGCGTAACCGCCTTGCCGCATTGGCTCATCCGCGAACAGGCAGGCGGACTGCCGCTTGCCTGCCTGCGCCTCGGCGACGGCATCTACAAACACATCCACCTCGGCCTGCGCGAAGACGAACGCGGCGTCGATTACATCGAAGGGTTTATCGAGACCGCCAAACAAGTGCGCTGAAGCGCTGCTGCACGCGAAGCAGGCGGGCGCCGCGCCTGCACGTTCAACGCAGTAAAAAGCTTACAATGCGCGCCTCTCGCAGCGCCCACATACAAAAACCATGCACCTCACCGCCATCCGCCTCGCCGGCTTCAAATCCTTTGCCGACAACACCACCTTCCCCGTCGATGCGCCGCTGACCGGCATCATCGGCCCGAACGGCTGCGGCAAATCCAACATCATCGACGCCGTGCGCTGGGTGCTGGGCGAAACCGCCGCCAAACAACTGCGCGGTCAGGCAATGACCGACGTCATCTTCGCCGGCTCGAAAAACCGCCGCGCCGGCGCGCAGGCAAGCGTTACCCTGCACTTTGACAACAGCGACGGCAAGGCGGGCGGTGCCTTTGCCGCATACGCCGAACTCACCATTGCGCGCAAAGTACAAAGCGACGGCCAATCGCAATACAGCATCAACGGCAAGCGCGTGCGCCGCCGCGACATCGTCGAACTGCTGCAAGGCAGCGGCGTTGGCGCGCGCAGCTACGCGGTCATCGAGCAGGGCATGATTAGCCGCATCATCGAAGCCAAGCCGGAAGAACTGCGCGGCTTCATCGAAGAAGCGGCGGGCATCGCCCTCTACAAAACGCGGCGCAAAGAAAGCGAGGCGCGCATGAGCGAGGTACGCGACCACCTCGTCCGCCACGACGACCGCCTGCAACAACTCGGCAAACAGCGCGACAAACTCGCGCAAGAAGCCGAGACCGCCAAACTCTGGCGCGCCTTGCAGGCACAAGCCGACGCCGCCAGCCACCAACTACAAAGCTGGCAATACCACCAACTGCACCGCCAATACGCCGCCGCGCAAGAACAATACAGCCGCGACCGCGCCGCGCTGAACGACCTCTTCGCCGACAGCGGCATCGACGAAGCACAAATCGCCGCGCTGGAAGAAAAACTCGCCGCCGCGCAGACCACGCACCACATCGCCGAAAACGAAGCCTTACAAAGCGCCGCCCGCCTCGCGCAATTGCGGCGCGAACTCGAAAGCGGCCGCCAACAGCAGCAGCACCTCGCACAAAACGCGCGCGACCAACAAACGCGCATCGCCCGCCTGCAACAACAACAGCGCGAAGACCGCGAGCAGGCACAACACCACCAAACAGAAATCGCCCGCCTGCAAGCCGAACTCGCCGAAAGCGCACCGGCGCTTGACGCCGCCCGCCTTGCCGCCGAAACCGCACGCACTGCCGCCGACGAACAGCGGCACCAACTCGACGCGCAGCGCGAACGCCGCCACCACGCCGAAAACCACCACTACAGCGCCACGCACCGCCTGACAGAAGCGCAACAACAACTCGCCCGCCTCGAACAGCGCTTGGCAGCGAGCGCCGCCCCCGCAGAAGAAAGCGACGACGAACTCGAACAAGAAACCCTGCAAGCACAACACGACACCCTCGCCGAAACCCTGCTTGCCCTCGAAGACGCGCAAGCGCAGCACGCCGCCGACCTCGCCGCCGCGCAACAACAACACGAACAGTTACAAGCGCAAACCCGCGCTGCGCAAACCCGCGCTGCCGAACAGCAGGCGGCACTCGCCACCCTGCACAAACTACAGCCCGCGCCACCGGCACAAGCGCCCGAACTCGCGAGCGCGCCGCAACTGCTCGACCACCTGCACGTTGCCGCCGCCTGGCAAAGCGCCATCGGCCGCTACCTCGGCGAGCGCCTGCACGCCGCCCTCGGCGCCGAATACTGGCAGAGCGCGCTGGCGCACGGCGCGCCGCAACTGGCACGCGGCAACGTTCCCGCCGCCTGGCAGGCGCACATCGAAAGCGACGCCGACCTGCATCCCTGGCTCGGCGCGCTACAACCGCTCGCCGCGCACGACGCCGCCATCCAGCGCGAGCAACTCGCCCCCGGCGTGCAGTACCTCACCCTCGACGGCAGCGTCATCAGCGACAACAGCGTGCAACCAGCGGCAAGCGGCGACGACCAACTGGCGCGACAACAACAAATCCACGACCTCGAAGCCGAATTACAAGAAAGCGAAATCGCGCTACAAACCCTCGAAACCGCCCTCGAAACTGCCGCCGATAACCTCGCCCGCGCGCGCGAAGCAGACGAGGCGACCCGCCGCCAACAACAACAAAGCGCACAACAACAACGCGAACTCGCGCACCGCCTCGCCCTGCTTGCGCAACAAACCGCGTACCGCGCGCAACTGCGCGCACAACAACAGCGCGCCGCCGAAGCACTTGCCGAAGACATCGCCGCCGCCCGCCGCCAACAACAACAGGCACAAGAAGAAGCAACACAGGCCGCCGCCGCCCTTGCCGCCTTGCCGCCGGTTGCCGCGCTGGAAAGCGCCTTCCGCGCCGCGCACGACGCCTACCAACAGGCAGACGCCGCCTGGCAACAACAACAAAACGCACAGCGCGCCAGCGAAACGGCACTTGAGCAGCACCGCGCCCACCTCGTTGTCGGCGACAAACAGGCGCAGCGCCTCGAAGCCGAACGCCTTGAAGCGGAAGAAACCCTCGCCGCCCTACAAGAACAAAGCGAAACCCTCGCCCTTGAGCTCGAAGAAAAACACTTAAGCCACGAAACGCGCGAAGAAGAACACCAACAATACGAACAGCGGCGGGCGCAGGCGGCGCGTGCGGTTGAAGAACAGGCGCACCACCTGCACCGCGAACAAGAAGCGCTGCGCGAACGCCAGCACCAGCGCGCCCTTGCCGAAGCGCGCCTTAACCACCACCAAGAAAACCTCGCGCAAATCCAGCAGCAGTTGCAGCGCATCACCGCCGAACTCCTCAGCGAAGGGCGCGAACCGCTTGCCATTGACGACGACAACCCGCCGGACGAGGCGGCGCTTACCGCCGACATCCGCGCATACAAACAGCGCATGGAAGCGCTGGGCGCGGTCAACCTCGCTGCCATTGCCGACTACGACAGCGCCGTCGCCGAATACCAGCACCTCGACGAACAATGCCGCGACCTGCGCCAAACCCTCGAACTGCTCGAAGAAGCCATTGCCAAACTCGACCAAGAAACGCGCAGCCGCCTCACAGAAACGCTGGACGTGGTCAATCTCCACTTCGCCAGCCTCTTCCCGCTGCTCTTCCGGGGCGGCGAAGCGGAACTCGCCTGGACAGCAGGCGACATATTGGACGCCGGCATCACCATCGCCGTGCGCCCGCCGGGGAAAAAAGTGAAGAACTTGAGCGTTCTCTCTGGCGGCGAAAAAGCGCTGACCGCGCTTGCCCTCGTCTTCGCCCTATTCCGCCTAAACCCGGCGCCGTTTTGCCTCTTGGACGAAGTCGATGCGCCGCTCGATGATGCCAACGTCGGCCGCCTTAGCGCGCTATTGCGGGAAATGGCAGGGCAGACACAATTCATCGTCATCACCCACCGCAAACGCACCATGCAAACCTGCGACCACCTCATTGGCGTCACCATGAGCGAACCCGGCGTCTCGCGCCTGGTCGCGGTGCAGTTTGGTGATTGAGTCAGTAGAAGCGGGAATGTGGATTGATACCTCGTTTACATACGCGAAAGCGGGAATCGTGTATGTAAATCGCGTGCTGCAGCACATGACAAGCGCTCACAAAAATCCGAAAATATCCACAGCGCTTGCAACGCAAACCCACAACAACACCGAGGTAATCATCATGCACGCTCCCCCCGCCCTCTCGCGCGAAAGCCGCAAAAAAATCCTGCAAGCGGCGCTGGCGTTCGTCATCTCCCTCGTCCTCACCTGGCTGGTCGCAGGACAAGGCTTCAGCTACGCGCAATACTGCACCCTCTTTCTCCTTTTCTTCGCCATCCAACTGTGGATAACCGAGGCGGCGCCACCTTTTGCCGTCAGCATCTTTATCGTCGGTTTTCTCGTTTTTGCCCTTGGCAAGGAAGAGGGCATTGACGTCGGCCAGTACGTCAAAACCTGGTCGGACGGCATCATCATCCTCTTCCTCGGCGGCTTTTTCCTCGCCGAAGGGATGCAGAAAACCCGCCTCGATTACAAGCTACTGCAAAAATTGCTGCCCTTTTTCGGGCGGCAAGCGCGCTACATTCTCCTCGGCCTGATGCTCACCACCGCCATCATCTCGATGCTGATGAGCAACACCGCCACCACCGCGATGATGATTGCCACCGCCGCGCCGCTTTATAGCAACAGCAAGGGCAATTTCTCGCGCGCGCTCTTGCTCGGCATCCCCGCCGCGGCTTCTATCGGCGGCATGGGCACGGTCATCGGCTCGCCGCCCAATGCCATCACCGTCGGCGCGCTCGCCAAGCAGGGCATTCATATCAGCTTCCTTGACTGGATGATTGTCGGCATGCCGCTTGCCATCGTCCTCACCCTCGTTTTCTGGCGCATCCTCACCAGCGCCTACAAAATCGGCAGCGACCCGCTCGACACCAGCTTTTTGCACGCATCGCAGGACGCACCCGCCGTCAGCCGTCTGCAAGAACACATCATGATGGTCATCCTCGTCCTCACCCTGTTTTTCTGGATTGCCGGCAAAAAACTCTTTGGCATCCCGACCGCCGCCGTCTCCGGCATTCCCATCGCCGGGCTGACGCTGACCGGCATCCTCACCGGCAAAGACGTGCGCGCCCTGCCGTGGGACACGCTGATGCTGGTCGCCGGCGGCCTCGCGCTTGGTCTTGCCATTGAAGAGCAGCACCTCGCCGCCTACTACGTCGAGAAACTGCAACATGTGCAGATTAACTACGCCCTGCTCATCGTCCTCTTTGCGCTGATTACCGTAACCCTCTCCAACTTCATGAGTAACACCGCCGCGACCGCCATCATCATCCCGGTTGCCCTTTCCTCGGTGGCGCTCATCGGCAACCACAACCCGCTGGAACTGCCACTGATTATCGGCCTCTCCGCTTCCTGCGCGCTGTTTTTGCCGGTTTCCACCCCGCCAAACGCCATCGCCTACAGCACCGGCCTGCTCAAGCAAGCCGAATTCCGCTTGGGCGGCATCAGCGTTGGCCTCATCGGCCCAGCGCTCATCATCTTTTGGGTACTGCTGACCACGCGCGGCATGGCGGGATAACGCCGCCGTCCGCCACCACGCCAAGCGGGGGCAAAGGCTTCCGCCTGGCGCAACTCTCGCCCCTCAACCCGTAACACCATGCACACTCACATCATCGGCGGCGGCATCATCGGCCTCACTACCGCCCTCGCCCTGCGCCAACGCGGCGCGACCGTTACCCTGCACGAAGCCGACACCCTCTTTAGCGGCGCCTCGCTCGGCAATGCCGGACATCTTGCCAGCGAATACATTTACCCCGTCGCCAACCTCGCCACCCTGGCAAAACTGCCGCTCATGCTCGCCAACCCGCTCGGCCCCTTGCGCATCGACTGGCGTTACCTGCCGAAAATGCTGCCCTGGGGCTGGAAAATGTTTACCAATATGCTGCCGGCGCGCTACCAGCACAACCACCGCGCCCTGCTCGCGCTGAACCGCGCCAGCCTCGCCGCCTGGGAACGTCTGGCGGCACAATGGCAACTGCCGCCGCTCTTGCAGCACGCCGGTATTTTGCACATCGCCAGTAGCAAGAAAACCGCCGCCCGCCTGCCCGCGCACGCCGCCAAACTGCAGGCGCTCGGCTTTCCCTGCCAATACCTCAGCGGCGACGAATTGCACGAACTCGAACCAGCGCTCGCCCGCCAGCACGGCGGCATCCACTACCAGCATTCCGCGCACGTTAGCGACCTTGCCACCCTCGGCGCCTCGCTTGCCGAGCGCCTGCGTGCCAGCGGCGCGACCATCTGCGAACACAGCCGCATCAGCGTCGCCCGCCGTGAAAACAGCGGCTTCAGCCTGCAAACAGAAAACAGCGCGAACTACCACGCCGACCGCCTTATCCTCTGCACCGGCGCCTACAGCAAAGCGCTGACGCAGCAACTCAGCGGCGTGCGCGTGCCGCTCGATACCGAACGCGGCTACCACCTGATGCTGCCGCGCGAAGCGGCGCGCCTGCGCCTGCCCGTCTCCAGCATTGACCACAGCTTCGTCATGACGCCGATGCAGCACGGCCTGCGCCTTGCCGGCACGGTGGAATACGCGGGACTGCAAGCACCGCCGAACATGGCACGCGCGCACAACCTCAAGCCGCTGGCGGAAAAACTGCTGAGTTCCCCGCTTGATGGCGAGGCGGCACAACCGTGGATGGGCTTCCGCCCGACCACCGCCGACAGCCTGCCGGTGATTGACCGCGATGGCGACGTCCTCTACGCCTTCGGCCACCAGCACCTCGGCCTGACACAAGCGGCGCTCACCGCAGAAATCCTTGCCGCGCTCTATTTCGACGAAACGCCACCGCTTGAGCTCGCGCCGTATCGTTTGCGCCGCTTTGCTCAGCAGTAGGTCGGGCATTTATGCCCGACTTTTGCAAATGGATTTGTCGGGCATAAATGCCCGACCTACAAACCATTTTGTCCGTTTACATACAGGGTAGCGGGGTTCGTGTATGTATAACGAGCACCAGCCCCGTCTCATCACGCCCTAGGGGCTGTTGACAATTAAATACCCCCGCCCCTGCGAAGCGGGGGCGGGTCGGGGTGGGGGTGTGAAAAAATCGCGCAGCGACGGCATTCACAACGAATTGTCAACACGCCCTAGGGCTGTTTACAATTCAACCCTACGAAGTACATACCAACAAGCACAGGCTGAACG
>CAUVOF010000050.1:0-15814 GCA_963553325.1 uncultured Cardiobacterium sp. | reverse complement strand
TTTGGGGTGCATCATGGTCTGGCTGCCGCTATGAGTGAATTGTAAACAGCCCCTAGTCTGTTCTCATCAAAATAAACGTCAATGTCGCTGCTGCCTTTGACAATGTCGCCACGGCTGCCGAGATAGGCATCACCCTTGTATTTGCTCGCGCCGCCGGTATTGAACACGTCATCACCGCTGGGGGTCAGGTTGCCGCTGCTAAAGGCGATGCCGTGGTTTGCCTGCTCGTCTTTGCCATTGCCTTCATACACATAGCCAAAGACCTGCGCCCGGTATTTTTGCGGGTCGCTGACGGCGAAGCTGCGGAAGCTGTTTTGTCCCAGACTTTCTTTGGCAATCGTGCCGCTATTGCTGCCTTTGCCGCGTAGTGCTGCGGTATCGATTTTGTGGGTTTCGCCGTTTGCCAGTTTGACATCTAGCACGGGCGCGTTGCTCTGTCCTTGGACGCTGGAAACGGTAGCCGTGCCCCATTCCATTTTGCCGCTGTAGATGGATTCAGCCGTCGCGCTGCCGTCGCATTCTTCCGTTGTGCAATCAACGCTTTTGCTCGGCGAGAGGGTGTTGTTGCCGCCGTTGTTGGGCGGGTTGGTGTTGTTGCCACCATTATTTGCAGGCGGGGGAACGGCACCGCCATTACCGCCATTGGATGGCGGTGGGGTGACACCGCCGTTATTGCCTTGCGGTGCGGGTGGCGGGGTTACGTTGTCATTGCCGTTCTGCTCTGCGGGGCGTTGCGTTTCGTTTTGCGGGTCTTGGTTCTGTTGCTCGACTTCGCCGCTGCTATTTTTTCTCTGCAGCGGGTTGTTCTGCTTTGGGAGCAACGGGTGGCTGCGGGTCAGCTGGGCCGTTGTCACCACCGCCGCCACCGCAGGCGGTAAGCGCAGTCAGTATGGCGCCGGAGAGGAGCAGTTTTGTGGTTTTCATGTTGTTTCCTTGTGATTTTTTCTGGATTGGATGCTTTTCGCGGGCGCGCATCTTACTGGTAAATTTTTTTGTTTCAGATTTTTTTACGATTTAGTTATGCAGTTTTTTCTGTTTTATTAGTTGGTTAAGTGGCGTGTGTAAATTTTGTCGCCTGTTCGCCGCTGTTGGCAGCATGTTGTCGGTTTTTCGTGTTTTTTGCGGTTAAAAAAGCGGGCTTATCGCCCGCTTTGTTTTTCAGTTTTTCTTTTTTACCGCCAGTCCGCCGGAGGCTTGCGCCACTGGCATGATTTCGATGCGGTTGATGTTGACGTGTGCCGGGCGTTCGGCAATCCACAGCACGGTTTCGGCGATGTCTTGCGGCGTCAGGTAATCGACGTTTGCGTAAAGCGCGGCGGCTTTTTCGTCGTCGCCGTGGTAGCGGACGTTGGAAAATTCAGTCTCGCCGCACAGTCCCGGTTCGACGTTCGACACGCGCACGTTGCTGCCGAGCAGGTCGGCGCGCAGGTTGAGGCTGAATTGTTTGACGAATGCCTTGGTCGCGCCATAGACGTTGCCGCCCGCGTAGGGGTAGCTGCCAGCGATGGAGCCGAGGTTGATGATGTGGCCGCGGTTGCGTGCAAGCATGCCGGGCAGGACGGCGTGGGTGATGGTGACCAGGCCTTCGATGTTGGTGGCAATCATCTGTTTCCAGTCGGCGAGGTCGCAGTCGGGATAGGGCGCGGCGCCAAGCGCTAAGCCGGCGTTATTGACCAGCAAGTCGATTTCCTGCCAGGCGGGCGGCAGGTTGGCAATGGCGGCGAGGGTGGCTGCTTCGTCGCGGATGTCAAACGGCAGCGGCAGGCAGGCGTCGTCCAGTTCTTGTTGCAAGGCGTGCAGGCGTTCGGCGCGGCGGCCGGTGATGATGACTTTGTGGCCGCGAGCGACAAGCAGGCGGGCGATGGCGGTGCCGAAGCCGGCACTGGCGCCGGTAACGAGGGCGATCATGGTTGCTCCTGTTTTTGGGTGGGACGGCGAGAGTGCCACAGTTTTGCGGCGGGGGAAATGTTGTGCGCTATGCTGACGATTTTTGGTGAACATCATGCCCCTACTCCCTATTCTTTACCGCGACGCGCACCTCGTCGCCGTCAATAAACCAGCGGGTTTGTCCGTGCATCGCAGCGCGCTTGACCGCCATGCGGCGACGACCGTGCTGGAACTGTTATCCGCGCAAACCGGGCTGAAGGGTTATCCGGCGCACCGCCTCGACCGCCCGACCAGCGGCGTTTTGCTGCTGGCGCTTGACCCGCTAACCGCCCGCCTGCTCGGTGAACTTATCAGCGGGCAGCGTTTGCACAAGACCTATCACGCGGTGGTGCGTGGCTGGTTGCCTGACGCCGGCGAGATTGATTATCCGCTGGTGTATTTGCCTGACAAATTCGCCGACTGCAACCGGCAGCGGGAAAAACCGCCGCAGGATGCGCTGACCCGTTACCGCTGTTTGCAGCGCAGTGAGATGCCGTTTGCCAGCGACGGGCGACACCCGACTTCGCGCTACAGTCTCGCCGCACTGCAGCCGCTGCAAGGGCGTAAACACCAGCTGCGCCGCCATTTGAAGCATATTTTTCACCCCATCATCGGCGACACCAGCCACGGCGACAACCGGCAAAACCGCGTACTTGGCGCGCGCTGCGGGGCGTTGCGGCTGATGCTGCACGCCAGCCGCCTGCAACTGCCGCATCCGCACACGGGCGCACCGCTTGACCTGCATGCTGACGTCGATGCGCATTGGCGGGAAATTGCCTGCGCCTTGGGTTTGCCGGCAGGCGACATATAAAAAAACCGCCTTACGGCGGTTTTTTTATGGCGTGTGCCTTACAAGCCAAATATGCCGGCATAGCGCCCGGCAACGCCGAGGGCGAACATCACGAAGATGATGGCAATGGCGCTCACTTTTTTCTTCAGCAGGTACATACAGAGGAAGGTGAGTAGCAGCGGTACGAGGTTAGGCAAAAGGTCATCGAGCACCGATTGCACGGTGGTAACGACTTCTTCGCCTGCCTGGTTTTTGTAGCGCGCGATTTCCAGCGGGATTTTCAGGCTTGCCCAGCGCGCCACCAAGCCGCCCATGACAAAGAGACCAAGCACCGAGGCGCCGGTGGTCAGTTTTTGCAGCTGGCCGCCTTCCATGTCCTGCACGATTTCCGTGCCCTTTTGGTAGCCGTAGTTCATGCTGTACCAGCGGGTGATGACGCGGATGAGGTTGATGCCGACGAAGAACAATATCGGGCCGAGGATATTGCCGTTTTCCAGCGCGAGTGAGGCACCGAGGGCAGCGAGGATGATGCGCGCCGTGCCCCAGTAAATCGGGTCGCCAACGCCGGCAAGCGGCCCCATCAGACCGACTTTGACGCCGCTGATGGCGCCGTCGTCAATTTCCGCGCCGTTGGCACGTTCCTCTTCCATCGCCGCCGTTACGCCCATGATGGCAGAGCCTATCCACGGTTGGGTGTTGAAGAATTCAAGGTGGCGTTTCAGCGCTGCAGCCTGGTCTTCTTTTTTGCTGTAGAGGCGCTTGATGGCGGGAATCATGGTGACGCAGAAGCCCATCGACTGCATCCGCTCGAAGTTGAACGAGCCGAGCAGGAAGGTGGAGCGCCAGTACATGCTGCGCAGGTCGCCTTTGGTCAATTTTTTTTGATTTTCGCTCATGGGATTCTCCTTATAGTCCTTCGAGTTCGTCGTCGGCTAGCGGCGCCTGACGCGCGGCGGGGGCATTGCCAGCGGCAACCTTGTTAAAGCGCGGGCTGAGTTGCACATAGAGAATGGCGAGCACGGTGCCAAAGATACCGAGGCCAATCAGGTTGTAATCAGAGAAGACGGCGACGACGAAGCCGAGGAAGAAGAACGGCATCAGCGCGCGCGCGCTCATCATGTTAATCACCATCGCATAACCGACGACGACGACGACGCCACCAGCGATACGCAGACCTTCAGCGACTTCCACCGGAATCTGGTCAAGGAATTCCTGCACACCACTTGCCTCGGCAGTGGCAACGACAATTGCCGCCGGAATGGCGACGCGCAGCCCTTGCAACAGCAGGGCGCTGAAGTGGCAGATTTCGACGCCACGGAAGTTCGCCTCTTTGGCGAAATTGTCCGCCTGATGCTGGAAGAAAACAGCGATGGTGCGTACGAAGATGGTCAGCACCTGCCCGGCAATCGCCACGGAAACGGCGATACCAATACTTTCCTGCGGGTTCTGCCCGCCCTTGATGACGAGAATGGCGGTGACGACGCTGGCGAGTGCCGCATCCGGTGCCATTGCCGCACCGACGTTCATCCAGCCAAGGGCGAGCAGCTCCAGCGTGCCGCCGACCATGACGCCGGTTTTCAAGTCGCCCAAGGCGAGGCCAATCAAAGTACAGGCGACCAGCGGGCGGTGCGTCTGCCGTTCATCGAGAACCGAGCCCATGCCACAGATGAGGCCGACCAGTGTTACCCAAAAAATTTCCATCTGAATCTCCTAGAATTTTATGTTTGCCAGTTTGGGCATGACGTCTTCGGCGGGCGAAGTCGCAAGCTGTTGCAGCGTCATCTTCACGCCCATTTCGTGCAGGCGCTTGAACGCGGCGACGTCATCGGCATCGACCGCCACCGCCTGACTGATGAGCTTGCTGCCCTCGCGGTGCGTCATGCCGCCGACGTTCACCTGCTTGATATCGACCCCGCCCTCAATCAGGCGGACGATGTCGCCCGGTTTCGTCACCAGCCACAGCACCTTGCGGTCGGCGTACATCGGGTTGTGCCAGACCTTAATCGCCTTATCGACGGTAATCACGTAAGACTGCAAATGCGCGGGCGCGACTTGCAGCAAGAGCTTGCTGCGCAGCGGGTCATTGGCGACCTCGTCGCTGATGGCGAAAATCGCGTCGCATTTGACCGCTTTCGCCCAGGAAGTGGCAACCTGGCCGTGAATGAGGCGGCTGTCGATGCGCAGCAGCGGAATCTGCATATTCCCGGAAGTGGGGCGACCGGCGCGGCGGTCAATAACCGGCGCTTCTGCCGTGGGTGCAGCAGCAGCGGGGGCGGCGCTCGGCAGCGGGCTGCGGAACGCCTTGGTGCCTTCGATTGAGGCGGAATAAGCACTTTTGACCAAATCGGCGACGGTGCTCTTGTCGTCGCGGCTGTCGAGCAGCTCCAGCAGCATCGGCAAATTCACCCCGGACAGAACATCGGCGCGCGCGGTCGGCGCAACGACGCGGATAGCGGCGTTGTACGGGCTGCCGCCAAACAAATCGACGAGGAAAAGCACGTCATCCGACACGCCCGCCTCGCCCATAATCGCCTCGTACTTGGCAATCAAGTCCTCCGGCCCCTCGCCGGGCATGAACGCCACCGCGTGCACGCCTTCGGCCTCGCCAAACACCATCGCGGCGGAATTGACGAGCTCCTCGGCAAACCGCCCGTGGCAGGCAACAATTAACTGAATCATCGGGTTATCACTCCTGATGGGGTTATGACTGAACCGGGCGTCAGCGTCCGGCTCCCGCTGCTGACGGGGCAAGCCGCGCCGCAGCGGAAAAAATCATACTAAGAAAACGTAACGAATCGTTAAAAAATTGCATCATTACGGCAGACGCACGCGGACGATGTGCTGGTCCATGTTACGCCGTCCCCATTTCGTCATATAAATCAGGCGCGCCATCAGAAGATAACGCTTGCCGCAGACGCGACTCAACTCGCGTTCCGCCTCCAAGCGCAGCCCCGGCAGCCATTGTTCGAGTTCGCGGTTGTCCTTGAGCGACCATTTGAATTCCGGCACTTCCTTGCCCATCTTGCTGAGCGCGTCGTGCCGCTTCGCCTTGCCAACGAGCAGCGGCGGCACAATGTCAAACACCAGCGTTGCCTGCGGCAGGTGGCGGGCGAGGCTGGCGAAGAACGATTTGACGGTCGCCTCATCGAAATACATCAACACGCCTTCGCAGAGAAGCAGCATCGGCTTACCAAAAGCGGCGACAGTTTGCATCCAGCTTTCATCAAACATCGACACGCCGAGATAGTGATTGCTGCTTGCCGGCAACAGCTGCTGGCGCAGTTCGATGACTTCCGGCAGGTCCAGGTCGTACCAGGCGGTAACGGCAGGGCGGTCAAGACGCTCAAAACGCGCATCCAAGCCGGCACCGAGCTGGACGACCACGGCATCGGGATGGGCGGCGATAAACGCGCGTGCCTCATCGTCGAAAATCCACGCCCGCCCGCAGCAGCCAACCTGCGACATGACGATTTTCTTGTATTTACTGAAATCGTAGTCAATCTGCGCCAGTATCCGCGGCGCTTCGCGGTCGGTGAGCAGACGCTCGCTCTCGCTTCGTTCCTGCTCAACTGCCTTCGCCCACAGCGGGATGAGCATGGTTTCAGAAAGAACGCTGGTTTCGGGGGAGATTTTTCCGGACATGGTTTCCTCGCGGGTTATTGAAAGGAGTTCGCATTATAGCGCCGACGAGGCGGCGAAACCCTGCGGGGAAGCGGTGGTGTTGGCGCGCCGGAATGGGTTTTTACATACAGGGTAGCGGGGTTCGTGTATGTATAACCGCTCAAGCGGGCAGCATCACCTCATCAATATGCGCTGCATTGCTGGCGAGCATCAGCAGGCGGTCCACGCCGAGGGCGACGCCGGCGCAGTCCGGCAGTCCCCGCTCAAGCGCGGCGAGAAATTCCTCATCCAGCGGCATTTCAGCCAGACCAAGTTGCGCGCGTTCGCGGTTGTCGGCGAGGAAGCGGGCGCGCTGTTCGTCGGCATTGCTGAGTTCCCAGAAACCGTTGCACAGTTCCAGCCCATTGATATAGAGCTCAAAGCGCGCGGCTGTGCCGTCGATGATGCGGGCAAGCGCCGCCTGCGAGGGCGGATAATCGCAGAGAAATTCCAGCGCGTCGCGCCCCAATTCCGGCTCAACGTAATGGGTAAAGAGCAGGTCAAGCATGCCGTCGCGCGACAGTTGCCAGTCGGCGCTTTCCGGCAGGCGGGCGCTGCAAATATCGCACAGCGCCGCATCATCCAGCTGCGCGATGTCGATGCCGAGATACTGGCGGAAGGCGGCGGCGTAGGGCGTGCGCCGTATCTGCCAGTTGCGGCAGGCGGGCAGCAGTTCGTGCGCAAGGTCGGCGACTTCGTCCATCAGGCGCAGGTGGTCAAAGCCTATGCGGTACCATTCGAGCAGCATGAATTCGCGCCGGTGCTTGCGTCCCTGTTCTTCGCCGCGAAAGACGTGCGCGAGCTGGTAGATGTCGCCCGCGCCTTGCGCGAGCAGGATTTTCATCGCGTATTCGGGCGAGGTTTGCAGGTATCCGCCGCTGGCGGCGAGCGGAGTCAGTTGCGGGTCGGTAACGCCGCAAGGGCGCAGTTGCGCGGTATCAACTTCCAGCACGCCACGCGCGGCGAAGAAAGCGCGAATGGCGGCGAGGAATTGGCCGCGGCGGGTGATTTTTGCAGCAAGTGTCATGGATTCAGCAATCATCATTACCAGTAGTAATCACAATCGCCAACGCAATAACCAAAGGGAAGGGTAAGACTGCCGATAGAACTGCCTTGCGGGAAAGGTACGCCTTTATCCAAATAATAGCGTGGTGAACCCGCTACATAAGGTAATTCGACTTCTTGCTGAATCATAAAAGCCTCAATTTTTTCATTCTCTGTTCCGGGATTTATGCCGCCTTTTCCTTGTAAACGGCGGAAAGGCTCTACTTCTTCTCGCGTTAATTGTCGTAATGCCCCTTGCGCAATTAGCCGCTTCAATCCATCTCTGCCAGTGGGCATTTCATTACCTGGGCGGCGTGCGTCTTGCGGCTTGCCCGTGGTTTGCCAATTATCGCTATCCGCGCCAATTTGTATTTTGCCATCCTTGCCAACGGTAAAATCCGCACGCTCTTTATCCAGACGTGGAAAAGCCGTTCTATTTGTGCCATTCATACAAAATGGGTTTTCAAAGGATGTTGTAAGAACGCGGGTATCTTTTTCCATGCCGATAGGCGCCTGCACATGGTAGCCTGTTGCCCAAATGGCTGCGATATGTGTATCCGGCGTGCGATGAATATGCCAAATGGTTGGGTAATAGGCATGCAGAATTAATACCACCGGCTTTTGCGGGTAATTAATTCGCGTATCAACCAAATAATAGTCGAAACCCGCACTTTTATCGCCGCGTATTTGAAAATCTATTTCTTTACCTTGCCCGGCAGGCTGGTCAATACGGGCAAGGTAATAGTCTTGCGGCAGGGCGTCTTTCCATGCCTGACATTCAGGATTATTTTTCGCTTTTTCTTCTATCTCGGCTTCTTCTCGCTTATGGCGTTCGATTCGGTCTTTACGCCATTGGCGCAATGCCTTGATTTGTGCCATTTCTTCTGCGCTAACCACGATACATTCGGTAACGCCTTCCAGATTGACGTCAGTAAAGCAAGGGCCATTGCGATTCTGAAAAACAAAACTCTTGTCGGCAAAGATTGGCAAGGTGTCTGCGGAAAATGTCCACAGAATATTGCTTTCGTCCAACTTGTCTGGAGTAGCAGGCAAGGGCTTTCCTAAAGGTTCTGGTCCGGTAGGATTATCTGCTGCCATTTTGATTTTTGCGGCAATGACGGCTTCAGCAAATAAGTCTTCTTCTGAATAAATCTTTGTCAGAGCTATCGTCGGTAGCATCGTAGCCAACAGCGCTACCGTTAATTTCGTTTTCATAGATTTCTCCTGAAAGCAGATAACAAAATGCCGGCAATGCCGGCATTTTTCAGCGGTTTTAGTTTTTCTCTTGGTCCACTAAGCGGTTAGCCTTAATCCACGGCATCATCTCGCGCAATTTGGCGCCGACGATTTCGACTTGGTGCTCGGCGTTTTGGCGACGGCGGGCGGTCATCGACGGCGCGCCCACTTTGTATTCGCTGATGAAGCGCTTGGCGTATTCGCCGTTTTGGATATTGCGCAGGCATTCTTCCATCGCGTAGCGGCTTTCGTCGTTGATGACTTGCGGGCCGGTTACGTATTCGCCGTATTCGGCGTTGTTAGAGATGGAATAGTTCATGTTGGCGATGCCGCCTTCGTAGATGAGATCGACGATGAGCTTGAGCTCGTGCAGGCACTCGAAGTACGCCATTTCCGGCGCGTAACCGGCATTGACCAGCGTCTCGAAGCCCGCTTTGATGAGCTCGACGGTGCCGCCGCAGAGTACGGCTTGTTCGCCGAAGAGGTCGGTTTCGGTTTCTTCTTTGAAGCTGGTTTCGATGATGCCCGCTTTGCCGCCGCCATTGGCGACCGCGTAGGCAAGGGCGATGTCGCGTGCCTTGCCGCTTTCGTTTTGATGGACGGCGATGAGGTGCGGCACGCCGCCGCCGCCCTGGTAGGTAGAGCGCACGGTATGACCGGGGGCTTTCGGCGCAATCATGATGACGTCCAAATCGGCACGCGGCGCGACTTGGCCGTAGTGGATGTTGAAGCCGTGGGCAAAAGCGAGCGCGGCGCCTTTTTTGATGTCCGCTTCGATGTCGCGGTAAACCTCGGCGATGTTTTCATCCGGCAGCAGAATCATGACGACGTCCGCGCCTTTGACCGCTTCTTTTACCGGCTTGACGGTCAGCCCGGCGTTCACCGCTTTTCTCCAGCTGGCACCGCCTTCGCGCAGACCGACGACGACGTTCACGCCGCTTTCGTTGAGGTTATTGGCGTGGGCGTGGCCCTGCGAACCGTAGCCGATGATGGCGACGGTTTTGCCTTGCAGTACGCTCATGTCGGCGTCTTTGTCGTAATAGACTTTCATTGTTGCTCCTGTGTTTGTGAAGGGTTGGGAATTTGGCTATTTTCGGGGGAATTTTCGCGCTGCTCGAATTCGGCAATTTCTTTGTGCATTTCGGCAAGCAGCGTTTCTTCCGAAGGCAAATAAAGGCGGTATTGGCTGGCAATGATTTGCTGCTGATTTTCCGGCAGGCTAAATTTGACGACGGCATCATTTTTATCGGCGCAAAGCAGGATGCCAATGGTCGGATTTTCATGCGGCTGCTTTTCCATGCGGTCGTAGTAATTCACATACATTTGCAGCTGGCCAATATCCTGATGCGTTAGTTTGTGTGTTTTAATTTCGACGATGACGAAGCATTGCAGCAGGCGATTATAGAAAACCAAATCGGCAAAGAAATCATCGCCATCGAGATGTAGGCGTTTTTGCCGCGAGACAAAGGTAAAACCATTGCCAAGTTCCAAGAGAAAATCTTGTAAATGGCTAATGATGGCGCCTTCTAAATCTTTTTCGTAATACGCCGCTTCGCGTTGTAATCCGAGGAATTCCAAAATCATCGGGTCTTTGATGATTTCTTTGGGACTAATCGGCTGGCGTTCGTTACGGGCGATGGCGAGGACGCTTTGCTTGTCATTGCTCAGCAGCAGGCGTTCGTAAAGCTGGCTGTTGATTTGCCGCTCCAGCTGGCGAACCGTCCAGTTGTTCTTCACGCTTTCTGCGATGTAGAACTCTCTTTTGTCTTTATCATCAAGACGTAAGAGCAGTTTGTACTGGCTCCAGTTCAATTGCGAATACAGTGTGTGCGCAATTGGGAACACGCGGTAAAACTGGCGGCACAGCTCAATTTGTCGCTTGGAGAAACCGCTACCGAATTCGGGCTGCAAGCGGTCGGCAATCATTTGTACCAAATAGGCGCCATAGTCGGCGCGGTCTTGTCCGCGCTGTTCTTCTTCAAAGATGCGCTGACCGATATGCCAATACATGACAGTGCGCTCGTGATTAACCGCGCGCACCGCCTGTTCTCGCGACTGGGCAATAATGCTTTTGATGTCGTTGATTAAGCCGTTATCCGCGAGCATTACAATTCCAGACATTTCCCCGAACCGGTCGCGGCAAGGCCGGTCATGCCGGTGCGTGCCATTTCGACAATAATGTCTGCTTCCAAAACGTCAATAAATGCATCGAGTTTGCGTTGTGAGCCGGTAACTTCAAAGATAACCGTGGTTGGGGTAATGGCAATGACGCGCGCGCGGAAGGCTTCTGCCAATTGCAAATAATGGCCGCGATGTTTGGCATCAACATTGATTTTGATGAGCAGCATTTCCCGGTCAACAAATTCGGCATCGGTGAGGTTTACCAGCTTGATGACTTCAATCAGCTTATTAAGCTGTTTATTGATTTGCTCAATCAGTTTTTCATCGCAATAGGTAACGAGCGTCAGGCGGGAAATGGTTTCGTCCTGGGTCGGGGCGACGTTTAGGTTTTCAATGTTAAAACCACGGGCGGAAAAGAGGCCAACGACGCGCGAAAGGGCGCCCGCCTTATTTTCCATGAGAAGGGAGATTACGTGTCTTTTGTTATTCATACCAGCACCATTTCTTGACTATCGCCATCCTGATTGAGGCTGCAACTTGGCCCCAAAATCATTTCCGCTTGTCCGCCGCCGGCGGGAATCATCGGGTAAACGTTTTCTTCCGGGTCGGTAATGATATCGACGAAAACGGTTTTGTCTTTCATGGCGATGACTTCGCGCAATTTGCTTTCGAGCTCTTGCGGTTTTTCAATACGCACACCGCTATGACCATAAGCCTCGGCGAGTTTGACGAAATCCGGCAATGATTCCATATAACTCATGGAATAGCGGCCGGCGTAGAAGAGTTCTTGCCATTGCCGCACCATGCCGAGATAGCCGTTATTAAGGCAAATAATTTTTACCGGCACGTTGTATTGCAGGGCGGTTGTCATTTCTTGCAGCATCATTTGAATGGAGCCATCGCCGGTAATACAGAAAACGTCTTCCTCGGGGCAGGCGACTTTCGCGCCAATGGCTGCCGGATAACCAAATCCCATTGTGCCGAGACCACCGGAATTTATCCAGCGGCGCGGTTTGTGGAAGGGGAAATATTGCGCGACCCACATTTGATGTTGGCCGACGTCTGAAGCAAGGATGGCATTGCCGCCGGTTAATTGGTAAAGGGTTTCGATGACTTGCTGCGGTTTGATGCGTTCTTCGCTTTTTGCATATTGCAAGGAATTTACCGCGCGCCATTGTTCAATTTGCGCCCACCAGGCGGCAGTTAATGCCGTATCAATTTTTTCATCACCCATTAGCCGCAGCATTTCGCTTAATACGGCGCGCACTGAGCCGACAATTGGGATATGGACAACAACGTTTTTTGCAATGGAAGAAGGGTCGATATCGAGGTGAATAATTTCCGCGTGCGGGCAGAATTTTTTCAAATCGCCAGTTACGCGGTCATCGAATCGCGCCCCCACGGCAAATAAGACATCGCAATGGTGCATTGCCATATTGGCTTCGTAAGTACCGTGCATGCCGAGCATGCCAAGGAATTGTTTGTCATTGCCGGGGAATCCGCCGAGTCCCATTAGGGTTGCCGTTACGGGCAGATTCAAGCGGTGAGCAAATTCGGTTAATAATTCCGAGGCATTGTCGAGAATGACGCCGCCGCCAAAATAGATAACCGGTTTTGCCGCTTTTTTTAGCGATTTCAGCGCGCGTTTAATTTGCCCGACATGGCCTTCAATGGTCGGCTGATAAGAGCGCATTTCGATGTCTTCCGGATAGGAAAAGCTGGTGAAGGCGCTGGTTACGTCTTTCGGCACGTCAATCAATACCGGGCCAGGGCGGCCGCTACGCGCGATGTAGAAGGCTTTTTTGATGGTCGCCGCGAGCTCGTTCACGTCTTTGACGAGGAAGCTGTGCTTGACGCAGGGGCGGGTGATGCCGACCGCATCGACTTCCTGAAAGGCGTCGTTGCCAATCAGCGCCGACGGCACCTGGCCGGAAATGACAACCAGCGGGATGGAGTCGGCGTGGGCGGTCGCGATGCCGGTAACGGCGTTGGTGAGCCCTGGGCCGGAGGTAACGATGGCAACGCCGACTTTGCCGGAAGCGCGCGCGTAGCCGTCCGCTTCGTGGATGGCGCCCTGCTCGTGGCGGGCGAGGACGTGGGTGATGTCTTTCTGCTTGTAAATCGCGTCATAGACGTGCAACACGGCGCCGCCGGGGTAGCCGAATATGTACTCAACCTGCTCTTCTCGCAGCGCCTCGATGATGATTTCTGCACCGTTCAGATGATGTTTTTTCTTCGCCATAGCCTTGCTTGCTCTTGATTCGGGCTGGTAACAGTACGCAAGCGGCATGGCGGCGTCAAGCGCATTTTCGGCGGCGATGTGGGGGGCGCTTGCTGGCGATATGAGCGGCTTTTTTGTGTGGCTGCTGGCGAGATTTAATTGCCGAAGAAATAGCCGATGATGCCGTCCCAGAGAAAGTCGATGAAGAATTTTTTCAGCAGCCAGAGGATAGCGCGGAGGATTGCCAAGATTGCCTCCACGATAAAGCGCAATACGGCGATGATGGCATCAACGATGGCTTTGAGGATAGACATGGCACGCTCCTTTTTGGTTGTTTTTGGGGCTATTCTTTTTCCGTTTTTTCCCAGAATTTCAGCTTGAATTCTTTATTGGGGTGAAATTTAAGTAGATGGGCGAAAGTGGCAGGCAGCAATATAAAACCAGCCAAGATGAATGCCGCCATCAGCGGATTGTTTTTTGCCCCTTTCGCGTCAGGAAAATATATCATCACGGGGTAGGCGACAGCGTAAGTCAGGATGAGCAGCAATATTTTTTGTTTGAAGGGTTTTTCCCAAATGCCGATAATTTTGCTGATTAATACCACGATGGCTAAAAATATTTTTGTCATTTCTCTTCCATGTTTATTGCAAATTTATTGCAAGAGTTCCTGTAGTGGTGCGAAGTGGTTTTCTAACCAGCTTTCAAAGTCGGGCTGCGGTTCGGCTTCTTTTTCCCGCTGTTTGTCGAGGCTGGCGGCGGCTTGTTGGCGCAGGCTTTGTTCGAGTTCGGCAGCGAGTGGCGCGTGCAGCGCGGCGCGGTGGCGTTCGCGCCAAGCGAGGTGGTAGTCGAGGAAACTTTGCAGGTTGCCGGCGTGGGCGCGGTAGGGCAGGTGGCGGCGTTCTTCGACTTCTTTGATGAGGGTGGCAAGGGCGGCGCTGCTTGCCGTCTCGCCGCGTTCTGCATCAAGGCGCGCGGCGACGGGCTGCATGGCACGCAGCAGTTCGAGGGCAGCGTCTTGTACCGGGCGGTCGCGCTGCTTTTGTTTGAGGGTGAAGTGTTCGCCGAGGCCGCAGCAGGCGGTGCGCAGGCGGTTGTGTGCGTTTTCGTCGCGGCTGGCGTGGTTTTGTGCGCCTTCCGGGTTGAGTATCGTCCAGAGCATGAAGGTTTCGAGGACGCGCAGTTGGTCGCGGCTGACGCCGCAGGGGTCTTCCGGGTTGCAATCCAAGAGACGCAGTTCGATGTAGGCGATGCCGCGTTTGGCGAGGGCGAGGATGGGCAGTTCGCCGCTTTTTAGTGGCTGTTTCGGCCGCGCCGAGGTGTAGTACTCGTTGGCGATTTGCAGGATGTGGGTGCTGATTTGTTTGCGGCTGCCGTCGGCGTTGTAAAGGCCGATGTGTTCAAAGCGCGGCGCCGGGGTGGCGACGGCGCTCGCGAGATCGCGGGTGTAGGTGGCAAGGTCGTTGAAGCTGACGGTGAAGGCGGTTTTGTTTTGGTAGCCGAGGTCGCTCATGCGCAGGCTGGTCGCGCCCGTCCAGCCGAGGGTGTGTGGTGCGAGCGGGTCGAGGACGCTGCGCGCCGGGGCGAAGCTGTCGTGTACCGCAGGCGATGCGCCGTAGAGGTAGTTGATGAGCCAGGCGTGGCGGTTGATGGCGCGCAGCGCGCCCATGTAGCGGCGGTTGATGTAGTCCTGGTCGGCGGTTTCGCCATCGCGCGCGGCGAGTTGCGGCCAGAGGGCGGCAGGCGGCGAGTAGTTGAAGTGGATGCCGGCAATCATCTGCATGGTTTTGCCGTAGCGGTGGCCGAGTCCTTCGCGGTAGAGGCGCCGCATTTTGCCGCCGTTGCTGGTGCCGTAGTAGCCGATGGCGATGTCGTCGCTGTTTTCCGGGAGGATGCAGGGCATGCTGCCCGGCCATAATTGTTCGTCGCCGATGTTTTGCGCGCAGTAGCGGTGCAGGGCGAGGAGTTGTTCGTAGGCGGCGTCCGGCGACGGCTGCGGGTCGGTAACGAGTTCGAGCAGGGTTTCGGCGTAGTCGGTGGTGATGTTCGCATGGGTGTAGGCGCTGCCAAGGGCGGCGGGATGCGGCGTGGTGGCGAGGGTGCCGTCCGGGTTGCTACGCAGGGTTTCGCGCTCGATGCCGAGGTTGCCGTGGGCGAGGGTGAGGTCTTGCATGGCCGGTCTCCGTGGGGTTGGTGGGGGTCGCATGATAGCTTATGATGTGTTTTTCGTTAATGTTTCGGGAGGATACGATGAATATTGCGGTGTTAATGGACGAGTTGGAGTCCATCAAGCCTTATAAGGACACGACTTTTGCGCTGATGCTTGCCGCGCAGGCGCTTGGTCATCGGGTGATGGTTTTCGGGCAGCGCGACTGGCAGGTGCGCGACGGCGTGGTGCAGGCCTATGTGCGCACGGTGCAACTGCGCGACCAGGACGAAGACTATTTCCGCGTGCTCAATGAGGAGGTGATTGATTTGGGCGAGGTCGATGTGGTGCTGCAACGCAAGGACCCGCCGTTTAATCTGCGCTATGTCTATGATTCTTATATGCTTGATTTGCTGGAGGCGCAGGGGGTGCGGGTGGTCAATCCGCCGCAGGCGCTGCGCAGTATGAACGAGAAGTTCGCCATTACCCGCCTGCCGCAATGCACGCCGGAGACGTTGATAACGAAGTCGCGCGGCGAGATTCTTGCTTTTCTGCGCGAGTTCGGCGAGGTGGTGGCGAAACCGCTGGACGGCATGGGCGGCAGCGGCGTTTTCAAGCTGACCCAGGGCGACAAGAACACCAACGCGATTTTGGACGCGATGAACCCGGACGG
>CAUVOF010000049.1:0-15921 GCA_963553325.1 uncultured Cardiobacterium sp. | reverse complement strand
CGTCCTCTACCACACCTTACACAGCGGCGAATACCGCGCCCGCCCGGCGGCAGACGTCGCCAAAACCAGCAGCCCGTCAATGGACATCGGCAAAGCGAGCAACTTCGAGCGCTACATCTACAACATCAGCGGCGACGACAGTGCACAAACCGCCGCGTTTTGGCAAACCCTCGAAAGCGGCGGCACCGTCAGCCTGCAAGCACTGCTTGAGCGCATCCGCGCCTCCGGCTTCGATGCCGGACGCAGCAGCCACGCCGACCGCCTGGCGACCATCCGCAACGTACATGAAAAATACGGCCGCCTCATCGACCCGCACACCGCCGACGGCGTGCACGTCGCACGCCAGTGGCAAGCCGCTCACCCCAGCGAGCGCCCGATGATATGCCTCGAAACCGCGCTGCCGGCGAAATTTGAAGAAACCGTCTTCGAGGCGACCGGCCTCAGCGCACCACGCCCGGAACGCTTCCGCGACATCGAACAAGCCCCGCGCTGCGTCGAAATCCTGCCGAATGACGAGCAAGCGCTGAAAGACTACATCGCAAGCCACCTTGCGCAGCACTAAAACCAAAAAGAAAAGCCGGGCAATGCCCGGTTTTTTCTGGCCACAAAAGCGGCCAAAAAATCGGACAAAAAAACGTGGCATTCGCGCTTATTTCCATAAAAACAAAAGAAAAATAGCGGCAAAAAAGTGGCCATTTTTGCGGCTATTTTTCCATTAAAATACGTTGCATGATTGATCAAGAAACCTTACAACACAGCATAGCCTGCGAGCGCTTCTCACCCTTCAAACTGCGCCTTGCGCTTGACTGGCAGACCGTCGAACTACCGTTACGTCTTGTAGAAGATGCGTGGCAGCGATTTGCTTCCTCGCCCATAACCGCGATTGCCAGCAGTCTGGAAAAAGAAGTTATTGCCAGCGGCATCTACAGCACGCATACCATCGAAGGCGGCGAATTGAGCGAAGAAGAAACCGAAAACACCCTGGCGCAGCCGCCACACAGCCCGGACGACAACCGCCGCGCCGTGCTAAACCTGAAAACTGCCTACGAACACGCACAAGCGCACAGCAGCGCAGCAGACTGGCGGCTTAGCCCCGCCTACATTCAGGACATTCACCGACAAATCACCGCTGACATCCCGCACCCATACAACACGCCCGGTCAGTATCGTAACAACAGCAAAGACATCGTGACCCAAGTCGGCAATCCGCCCTACAAACCGCCGCGATACCACGGCGACATCAGCCGCTGCATCGCCGCGCTCTGCGAATGGCAGGAAACATTGCAGGCGGCAGACGTACCCGCGCTTATCCGTGCGCCGCTCGTCCACTACTACTACGAAATCATCCACCCCTTTTGGGATGGCAATGGCCGCGTTGGCCGCGTGCTAGAAGCGAGCATTCTTCTGCATGAAGGCATGAATTACGCGCCTTTCGCACAGGCACGCTACTACCTGCGCCATATCGACCGCTACTTCTCGCTGTTTAACCACACCCGCCTTGCGCACAAACGCAAAGAAGCGGATGCCAACACCGCCTTTGTCGTCTTCTTCTTGCAGGGGATGCGCGACACCATTCACCAACTGCACGACCGCATCAACGAAATGACCAAAGTGCTGCTTTACAGCTATCGCCTGAACGAAGCCAAACAAGACAAGCGGCTGAACGCACGCCAATATGCCATCGCGCGCCTCGTGCTCGAGCAAAGCGGCCAATACACACGCAAGACGCTAACGGAAAGCCCCCATTACCAGGCGCTCTATAAAACAGTCAGCGAACGCAGCGAGCGCCGCGACTGGCTTGGCCTTGCCGATTGGCTTGATATTGACGCCGACAAGCGGCTATATCCACGACTGTAAACAGAAAAACACCCCATAACCTAAGGAATTCCCCATGCAACCCGACACCCACAACCACTACGGCAGCGTTAGCCGCTTTTTACACTGGGGCATGGCGCTTTGTTTCGCGCTGATGTTCCTGATGGCGCTCGCCTGGCGCATGGACGCGCGTTGGCAGTCGCTCATTCCCGCGCATGAAGCCCTCGGCAATCTGTTGCTGATGCTGCTCTTTTTCCGCGTCATCTGGGCGATTGCCAGCGAAAACCGTCCCGCTGCGGACAGCCGTGCTGCGCGTCTCGGCCATCTCGCGCTCTATCTCTTGATGCTGATTGTGCCGAGCATCGCCTTGCTGCGTGATGCTGCGCGCGGCCGCGACGGCAGCGCCGAAAACGCGCTAACCCGCTTCGGCGACCTTTGGCACGGGCGCACGGCGTGGCTGCTGCTCGCCCTCATCGCCGGGCACATTGCGATGACCATCATTCACCAGCGCCGCGGCGAGAAGGTTTTGCAACGCATGGCCGGCCGGCGCGAGCAACCCACCCCCAACCCAGGAATACCCATGACTAGCAACGCTTACGACGGCGTCGTCTTTGACTGCGATGCCACCCTTTCCGCCCTCGAAGGCATCGACCAACTCGCCGCGCTGGCGGGCGTTGCCGACCAGGTCAGCGCCCTAACCCACCGCGCGATGAACGGCGAAGTGCCGCTGGAAGCGGTGTACGGCGAACGCCTCGCCCTCATCCGTCCGCGGCAAAGCGACCTCGCCGCCATCGCGCAGCAATACCTCGACCACATCACCCCCGGCGCGCGCGAAACCATCGCCGCCTTACAGGCGCGCGGGGTGAAAGTCGCCATCGTCAGCGGCGGCATTTTGGACGCCATCCTGCCGCTTGCTGGCGCGCTTGGCGTTGCCCCCGCCGACACCTTCGCCGTCCGCCTGCAATTTACGGCAAACGGCGACTACGCCGGCTTTGACGCCAGCCCGCTCGCTACCGCCGCTGGCAAAGCCGCTATCGTTGCCGCCTGGAAAGCGCAACACGGCTTAAAGCGGGTGGCGATGGTTGGCGATGGCATGAGCGACGTTGCCGCGCGCGCGCCAGATGCGGCGGACACCGTTATCGGCTACGGCGGCGTGGTTGAGCGCGCGGCAGTGCGTGCCGCTGCCGACCATTACAGCAGCGCCGCCGACCTGCGCGACCTGTTGCCGCTGCTCGCACCCGCATCATCATGAGAAATCCCCACCTTTTTGGAGACTGCTATGAAATTTGTCGATAACCAGGAAATTACCGACCCGCGCACCAATATCGCGCTGGAAACGTATTTGGTGGAAAACCGCTTAAGCGATGAGCCGCTATTGCTGTTTTACATCAATGAGCCGTCGATTATTATCGGCCGCAATCAAAATACCGTGGAAGAAGTGAATCAGGCGTATGTCGATGCGCATGGCATTCATGTCGTGCGGCGCATGTCTGGCGGCGGTGCGGTCTATCATGATTTGGGCAATTTTTCCTTTTGCTTTATTCAAGATGAAAATAGTTTGGCGCGTGATTTTTCCGTATTTACCAAGCCGGTAATTGAAGCCTTGCATCAAATGGGTGTTGCCGGGGCGAAACTCGAAGGGCGCAATGATTTATTGATAGACGGCAAAAAGTTTTCCGGCAATGCGATGTATGTAAAAAACGGCCGCATGACCGCGCATGGCACGATATTGTTCGATGCCGATTTGGATGCGGTAACGCAGGCATTAAAACCGCGCGCCGACAAAATAGAATCGAAAGGAATTAAATCGGTGCGCAGCCGCGTTACCAATATCAAGCCCTTTGTCGCAGCGGAATATAAAAACATGACGACGCGCGAATTCCGCGATGCGCTGTTATTGCATATTTTTGGCGTGAAGGAACGCGCGCAAGTGCCGGAATACCATTTGACCGAGGAAGACTGGGCAAAAGTTGCGCAAATCCGCGCCGAACGTTTTGCCAATTGGGAATGGAATTACGGCCGCTCGCCCGCCTTTAGCAGCGAACGCTATTACAAATTCCCGCAGGGGGCGGTGGATTTCCGCTTCAATGTCGAACGCGGCGCAATTCAGTCGATAAAAATTTATGGCGATTTCTTCGGCATGGGCGATATTGCCGATGTGGAAAAATTATTGACCGGCGTTACCTATCGCCGTGATGCACTGGCAGCCGCTTTGCAACAAATTGATGTCCGCCATTATTTTGGCGGTATTGAAAGCGAGGCATTGCTGGATTTATTGGCGGGTTAAAGCGCCTTGCCGGGTCTCATGAAACTTTCGGTGTATCGCTATACTTTGTAGGTCGGGCATTTATGCCCGACAAATCCCATTCGCAATGTCGGGCATAAATGCCCGACCTACTGCTATGTCCCGTAAAAATGGTGCGCCTCGGCGCACCATTTCTATCTGTGGTGTTTTGTTACCCCCACCCCGCTTCGCAGGGGCGAGGGATGCAATTTGCAAACTGCCTAACCCGCCATTTGTACCATCAGCAACCGGCCGCCCTCGCCTTTTTGCAAGAGGATTTGTGCGCCTTCAACGAGTTTGATTTTGCCGCCGGGCGGGATGGCGGTTTTGCCGACGGCGTCGTACATTTCCGGCAGGTTTTCATTGACCAGCCACCAGTCGCCGTTGTGCAGCACGAAGTAGCCGACGCGCTTGGCGTCTTGCGCGGTGAGTTTTTCGTTGGGGAAGACGCGGTTGTCGGCGTGCCATTTGAAGAGCGATTGGCCGCTATAGACCATGATGCGGTGGTTGTCCGGGCGGTAGCTGCCGCCGGGTGCTTGCGAGTAGAGGTTAAGCACCGGCAGTTTGCCGTGGTGCGGTGTGCCGCAGAAGGGGCAGCGCGGGTTTTTCGTGTTGTCGAAGGCGTACCACTTCTGCTCGCACTGCGGGTTTTCGCAGGGTTGCAGTAAATCGACGGTTTTCACCAGCGCGTGTTCCCATTCGTCGGCAGTCGGGCGCGCCTGCGGGTTGTGCAGACCGTCGATAAAGGCGCGCTCAAAGAGGCGGCTGATGTAAGGCCCGCAGAGGGTGTAGGGGGTTTTGCCGGTGTCTTTCCATGGCAACTCGCTCGGTTTTAGTTGTGCCACTTTGATGCGGTTGCTCGCGTCTTTGGGATGCTCGACGAAGAGCGCCTGGCTGCCCATGCTTAGTTCTTCGTCGCGCTGGCTGTCGTTCGGGTCGTGGATTTTGTCGCCCCGCAGCGGGTGGCGGTAGAGCAGGTACATGTAGATGAGGACGGCGAGCGCGTGCAGGTCGGTGCTGCGCGAGGGCAGTTTGCGCTTGGGGTCGTTTTTGTCGAGGTGCGCGGTGGCAACCACTTCCGGGGCGATGAAATCCGGTGTGCCGACCACGGTCGGCGGGTGTTTGCCGGGGACGACGAGGCCGTCGATGTCGATTAGGCAGGCTTGGCCGGTGGTCGGGTCAATCAGGCAGTTTTTGTAGCCGAGGTCGCTGTGCGAGAGGCCTGCCATGTGCATACGGCGCACGGCGCGGGCGAGCATGATGCAGACTTTGAGGTGGCGCATCCAGTCGCCCAGCTCGCGCGGATCGAGGAATTTGTTGCGGTTGTTGGCGCTCGCAAACCATTTGCCGTCTTTGTCTTTGCCTTTGATGTTGAGCATGTCGTTGTTGCGGCTGCCGTGCTCGAAGAAGAAGCAGCTGCGGTAGAAGGGGACGACGACGCCGAGCCGCCCTTCGTGCTCGACCACTGCGGTCGGCCAGCAGTAGAGGTTTTTCAGGTATTCGCCGCCTTCTTGGTTGAAGATGCGCTCGCGGTATTGGCCGGTAATCATTTCCAGGCGCTCGCGCGTGGCGATGTCCGCCGGTTCGCGGAAGAAGGCGACGACGTAGTCGCGGTTGGGCGAGAATTTGACGTCTTTCATGCCGCCTTGTGCTTTGACTTCGTCGATAAAGCGGATGGTTTCGCCGTTGCTGGCGGTGAGGGTGATGATGTTTTGGCTCATGGTTTTTTGTTCAGGGGTTGGATGCGGTTAGGGGTTGCGGGCGGCTGATTTTAGCCAGCGGAAATAGTAGGTAACGGCAAAGGAAAGCGCCATGCCACCGCCAAGCCAGCCGAAATGGTCGCGGTAAACCGCGAGCGTCAGTCCGCCATAAATCAGAAGGGATGAGAGGAAGCTGTCGATGATGTCGAGGGTCTTGCGGCTGCGGCGGGTAAGCCAGCGGTGCAGCGGGTAGAGCGCGGCGCAGGCGGCGATGGCGGCGAGAATCAGGATTGGTGTGTTCATGGCAATGGCTATATATACAGGGTAGCGGGGTTCGTGTATGTAAATGCTGACGCTGCGCAACGGGTGCGGGTGGCTACTGGCAACAAGGCGGCAATCATGCGGTTCCCGCTAGACGGCGACGCCGTAGTGTTCGCACAGTTTCAGCAGGCCGTCGCGGTAGCCCTGGCCGATGGCGCGGATTTTCCATTGGCCGTCGCGGCGGTAGATTTGCGCGAAAACCAGCGCGGTGTTTTCGCCGCCGATGCCCGCGGCGAGCGGGATGTGCAGCGGTGCGGTGTTGTTTTTTTCGTCCTGCACGGTGAACAGCGCTTCGCCGAGGCTGCCAAAGTTGCGGTATGGCGCGGCGTCGTCAATGCTGGCGGTGATGTGCAGCGCCGCCACGTCCGGCGGAATGGCGGCAAGGTCAATGGCGATGCTGTCGTTGCCGAGGCGCACCGCGCCGTTGGGCGTTTGCGGCTGGTTGTAGAAGACGATGTCGTCATCGCCGGCGACTTTGCCGTTTGCGCCGACGAGGAAAATGCTGACGTCCGCCTGAAACTGCGGCGCTTCCGGCCAGCTTAGCCGCAATTGCAGTTGCGCGGCGGTAGCAAGCGGGCTGTTTTGTCCGGGAACGAGGACGACGGGGGCGACGGTCTGCGGCGTTTCCGGCATGGCCACGGCAGTAGCGGGGGGTACTGGCGCGGCGGGTGATGGGGCGGGCTTTGTCGGCTTACCGCCCGGCGGGTTGCTCGCGTCCAGGATGATGACGGCAACGGTGTTCTGCACCGCCGCCGCGGCTTCTTTTTCCGCTTTTTCCGCTTCCATCAGTTCTTGAATGGCGGCGTGCGCGCCGGGGCGGTTGCTGGGGTCGCGGTAGTTGGGGTAGAGCGGGTCGGCTTGGTAATGCTGCACCCGCTCGGCATCGGTCAGCGGCACGAGGCGCGACTGCGGTGGCATGATGAGCGCGCGTTGTACCGGGCGCGGGATGCCGTCGTCGTCGAGGAAGGAAACCAGCGCCTCGCCTTTGCCCATTTCGGTCAGCGCCTGCACGGTGTTGAGCGTCGGATTGGCGCGGAAGGTGCGCGCCGCCGCTTCGACGTTTTTCAGGGCGTTGGCGCTGAAGGCGCGCAGTGCGTGCTGGACGCGGTTGCCGAGCTGGTCAAGCACCGCTTCCGGCAAGTCGCGCGGGTTTTGGCTGACGAAATAGACGCCGACGCCTTTCGAGCGGATGAGGCGCACGGTGTTTTCGATGCGTTCCAACAGCGCGGGCGAGGGGTTTTTGAAGAGTAGGTGCGCTTCGTCGAGGAACAGCACCAGTTTCGGCTGCGGCAGGTCGCCGCATTCGGGCAAAAGGTCAAAGAGGCGGGTGAGAAACCAGATGAGGAAGGCGCCGTAGATGCGCGGCGCGCGTAGCAGCAGTTTTTCCGCGTTGAGGATGTTGATGGTGCCTTGGCCGTCGCGGCTTTCCAGCCAGTGTTGCAGGTCGAGCGTTGGCTCGCCAAAGAAGCGGTCGGCGCCTTCGTCTTCGAGCAACAGCAACCGCCCTTGAATCGCGCCGATGCTGGCGGCGCTGACGTTGCCGTAGGTGCGCTGGTATTGCGCCGCCTTGCTGGCAACGTAGGCGACGGTGCTGCGCAGGTCGCGCAGGTCAATCAGCGGCCAGTCGTGGTCGCGGGCGACGCGCAGGACAACGGCAAGCGCGCGTTCTTGCGCTTCGGTGAGGTTGAGGATGCGCGCGAGCAGCAGGGTGTTGCCGCCGCTGATGGCGTCGATGGAGAGGCGGAGCGGGATGCCGGTCTCGCCGTAAACGTCCCAGAAGCGCACCGGGAAGCCGCGCAGGTAATCGGTATCGAGGCCGAGTTGCGCCATGCGCTCGCCAACGATGCCGTCTGCCGTGCCGGGGCGGCTCATGCCGGAAAGATCGCCTTTGGCATCGACGAGGAAGACAGGCACGCCGATATTGCTGAAACTTTCCGCCAGTTTGCGCAGGGTAACGGTCTTACCGGTGCCAGTCGCGCCGGCAATCAGCCCGTGGCGGTTCGCCATGCGCGGTAGCAGGTTGAGCGCCTGTTTGCCGTCTAGGGTGTGGGCGATGGTAAACGCACTCATGCGACCGCCCCCGCGTCGCGCAGTTGCGCGCGCACTTGCATCAGCGCAAAACCGAGCAGGTTTTCGCCCTGCCATTGCCGCGGGTCGGCGGCGCGCGGGTCGCTGGCAACGAGGCCGATGCCCCAGATGCGGTCCTGCGGGCTGGCTTCAACGAGGATTTTGTCACCGCTGTTGAGCAGGAAGGTTTGCAGCGCCGGGTTTTGCCTGAATTTGCCGAGGTTGCCGGCGCAGACGATGGCAAAGCGTGCCGCCTGCCAGGTGGCGTCGTCGTAGTTCGCCACTTGCCGCCCCAGCGCTTTTGCCTTGCCGGGCGAGTCGCTGGCGATGATGGCGTCAAAGGCAGCGCGGTCGGCAAAAAGCGCCGCCTTCTGCGCCATCATGTAGTGTTCTGCGGTGGCGTAGCGCACGCCGTCGAGGGTAAACGGCGCCGGATACCATTGGCTAAGCACGGCTTTGTCGATTTCCCCTGCACGCGCCGGGGTGTGCCCCCAAAAGAACAGGTATTTGTGTTTTTGCTTGCGCTGACAGGCGGCTTGTAGCTCGGTGAGATTGCGGTAGGGCATGGGGTTCCTTTTTTGTGTCGTCGCGTATTTTTAAGCAAGTTTATTTATTTACACTATTTCATAACATAATGCGTGTTGCCTATAACGATAATAACAGGGATTGTAATAAATACGTCTGCTGCTAAAGCAAATGGCAGGGCAATAAAATGGAGCGGGGTTGTTCGATTTCCGTCGTATGGAACCATGATTTTAATTGGCAGGGTTTTTCTTAGATGCTGCTGTTCCATTTTGTCTTGCGGGCTTTTATAGACGGTTCCAGTAAGTTCAAAACAATGATGCCAAACCTTGGCTTCCTTAATATATTTGAAGCCCATTTGTTCTAGCCGCTTTTCTTCTTCGGCACGGTTGGTCTGATAGCGCAGACAACTTGAATGCCTGAATGAACGCTCATCAGAGCCAACCGTTTCAAAATCTGCACGAATTTCCAAATGGTCTTCGCTTTTCAAGCCAGATTCATCTGCCAGCGAGAATAGCCCTGACCAGGATTCGGTTAATACTTTATGCAGCATTTCCAGATTTTCCTGATTTTTCTGATGATTTGGCTCGATAACAAACCAGTATTCTCTGCCCTGCATAATCAGGCTGCCTTTTGCGATATTGGGATTTTCTTTGCTTATTTCGGCAAAGGTAATTAACTCATCACTCGCGCCTTCTTTATAGCGGATATCGGGGCTGAAAAGCGCCATGGTGAAGCACCCCGTCAATAGCAGCGACGCTACAAAAGTAGTGGTGAGCATTAACAGTTTTTTGCGCATGGTGGTTGTCCTCTTTTGCGTGTATTTAGGGCGGATGGCAAGCCGTTTTCAGCGTGTTATCCGGTAATAACAGACGCGCTCGCCACGGTATTCGCCGATGCGTTCCAGCACGCCGCCGTTTTTTTCGATAACGCGCATCGAGGCGGGGTTGTCCGGGCTGCAGGTGAGTAGCAGCTCGCGCAAGCCGAGGGCGTCGCTTTCGCGCAGGGCAAGGGCGAGCATTTGCGTGGCGTAGCCGCGGTTCCAGCAGGCGGGGTGGACGGAGTAGCCGATGTGGCCGCCGTAGTGTTGCAGGAAGTCGTTGAGTTCGTGGCGGAGGTTGATGATGCCGACCATGCGCCCGTCGTCCCAGCCGAGCCAGGTGCTGTCGGCGACTTTGGCGACGCCGTTTGGCAGTAGTGTGCCAGCGGGTGTGTCATGAAAGGCGAGCCAACTGGCGACGTCGGGGAAGAGGTCAAGCGTTGCGCCGTGCAGGGGCAGTCCGGCGTCATGCACGGCGCGGCGGTAGTCTTCGATGGCAGCGCTATCGGCGGCGGTGGGTTTGCGCAGGGTAAGCATGGGAGCGCTGTTCATGTTTGTGTCTCACCAGCAGCGGGCAGGAAGAAGGCAATGGTGCGGTCGTCGTGGTTGCCGCGCGACCAGAAGCCAAGCCATTCGTGCAGCGCCGCTTTGGGGTCGTCGGCGGCAAGCGCCGCTTGCAGTTCGCCGTCTTGCCAAAAGGTGCGCCAATGTTGCGCGTCGGCAAGCGCCGCGTCGGTTTCAAATTTGGCATCGGAGACGCCGTCGGTCATCAGGATGACGTGCGGCGCGCTTGCGGTGACAACGTTGCGGATGCGGCGGCGGTAGTCCTCTGGCTGTAGCTGGGCGGCGGTGAGGAATTGGGTTTCGCCGGAATAGGCGCCGCTGTCGGCGGTGCCGAGCAGGTGCAGTTTGTCGCCTTCCGACAACCACAGCGCGGCGGCACCGTCGCCAACCTGATAACCGGCGCTGTACCAACCGCCACCCGCCAGCGGCAGGGTGAGGGCGATGAGCAGGGTGCAGGAAAGGGCTTTTTCGGCGATGCCCGTTTCTTGTGCGGCGGCGCGGTGGGCGCTGTGCGCGGCGTGCAGGGCGCGGGCGATGAGAAATTCGCTGATTTGTGCGCGCTGTTCGTTATTGAGTTGTGCCAGGCGGTGATAGCCCTTGTCCGCCTCATTCAGCAGGTTGAGGATGGTATCGGCGGCGGTGTTTACCGCCAGTTGCGAACCGAGGCGCGCGTGGCTAGCGCTGCCGGCGCCGTCGGAGACGATGAGCAGATGGATGCCGCTCGCTTCGTGCCAGTTGATGCGGTAGTCGTCATCGCAGTAGCTGCCGACGTGGGCATGGGAACGGCCGCGCACGCGCGCGGCAAGCAGGCGCCCTCGCGGCGTGTCTTGCAGGGTCTCGGCGCTGTCCGGCTTGGCGAAGGGGGCGCTTTGGTCGGATGGATTGTCTTGCCACAGGCTTTTCGGGTCGGGGTTGATGTGCAGCGGTTGGATGATGTCGTGTGGTTTGCCGTCGTGCTCGATGGTGATAGTAAGTTGGACGTCGCCGCTGATGGTCGGCGTGCCGTGGATGCGGCGCGCGTCGCCGTCCCAGGCGAGGCCGCAGTCTTGCCCGAAGGCGATGTTAAGGACGGGCGAATCGGGCGGCAGTATCCGCTCGTAGGGCTGGCCTTCGTTGGCAGGCGGCAGCGGCGAGAGGGTGATGCGCGGTTGCGGCTGTGGGGCGGGCGTGGGGGTGTGCGGCGGGATGGGCATGGCGGGTTCCGGTTTGGGGGCGCTTTTCGTCAGGTCAATTTGTAGTTCGTCGTCCAGCTTGTGCAAGGTGGAAGCGGGCGGCGGGGTTGCGGCGCTGCTGGTATCGTCCGTCATCGGCGCAGCGGTTGCGGCGTTGTCTGCTGCATTGGTATCCGCAGCGGGTTGCGGCGGGGTTTCGGTACCTGGCCAGTCTAAGGGGTTGTAAGCGGCAGCGCTTGCTTCTCTCGGCGCCTGGCTTTTTTCTTCATCACTGGCGGCTGCGCTTTCTGCGCTGGCGGGCGGCGGCACATCTTCGCTGTCAAAAAAAGGGGTTTCGCTAGCGGCTGCGCTTTCCGTGCTGGCAGGCTGCGGCGCGGCAGTTTCTTCCTGCTGGAAGCGTTGCCAGCTTTCGCCCAGTTCACGCAGAAGCGGCAGGTGGCGGGCGATGAATTGTTGCAGGCGGGCTTCGTCGGCCGCGAGGATTTCTTTCAGGGTTTGGCGGGTGTTGGACATGGGTTTCAGCGGGTGGTGAAAAGCAAAGGGGGCGCTTAGCCGCGCGAGCGGGCAATGTCGAAATCGGCGTCGCCGCTGGTCATTTCGATGGTGCGGTTGCAGCCGGGGCAGGTAACCATGCCTTCGCCATCGACGCAGAAAATTTGTCCGCAGGAGCAGGTGGCAAGGCCAAAGGCAGCGCCGCAATGCGGGCAGCCGCCACCACCTTCAAGCATGGAGACAGCAATGGTGTTGGCGTTGGCGCGCAGGTCTGACCAGTCGAAGTAGTCTTTTTCGGCCGGATAGACGCCGGTGTAGCGATAGACCTGCGGCGTGTTTTTGGTGAAGAAGGGGATGTCGCCGATGTCCGGCATGCGTTCGTATTTCATCAGGTAGGGCAGGCGGGTTTTCGCGCACAAGCCGGTGATGATGACGTAGTTTTCGTCCACCGCCGCCGCTTCCATCGCGTCTTTAACCAAAGACAGCGCCGGGCTTTCTTTTTTGTCCAGCGTCAGCGGTATATCAACGCCGAGGCTTTTGCTCTGCGCCGAGACGGTGTTCGATATCCATTTGATAAATGTCCTGAAGTCTTCGTCGTCGCATTTCTCAAGGCGCAGGGTTTGCGCGCTGATTTGGCTTAGGAGCGACAAGTCGGCGTAAGGGCCGATGCCGATGGAAACCAGCGTCGCGCGGCGGGTAAATTCGCGCTGCCAACGGGCGATAGCGGCGGCGGGGTTGTCGGTCGCCTTGCCGTCGGACATGAAGTAAACCACCGGTTTGTAGTCGCCTTTTTGCGTGGTGCTGTTGGCGACGACGTTAGTCTTGATTTCGTTCATGACGTGTTCCAACGCCGCGCCGATAGAAGTGCCAGAGCCGACCGGCAGGCGTGGCGGGTAAAAGGCGAAAAGCTCAACCAACGGCACAATGGTGCGGGCGACACCGGCGAAGGCGATGACCGAGAGATGCACGGTTTCCAGCGCGTGCGGGTCGGTGCGCAGGGCATTGACCAGGCGGGAAATGCCTTCTTGCATATGGCGCAGGTTGTCGCCTGCCATGCTTTCGGAGATGTCGATAACGAGGAATACGGGAAGTCGGCGCATGAGGGTTTCCTGGGTGGTTAAGGTGGCGTAATGATAGCAAAAAACCCCGGTTTATCCGGGGCTGCGCGGTGGTTGTTTGCCGTGATTTACATACAGGGTAGCGGGGTTCGTGTATGTATAAATCCTGCCCTACCGCCCCAAGCCGCTTTCCACTTGCGCGCCTTCGCTTTCACTCGCGCTTTTGATGCGCGCCAGCAGTTCGTCCCAGTCGATTTTGCGGATGTGGCCGATGATGTCGAGGTGTGGTACGCCGCGCCCTTTCACCAGGTAGTAGCCGCCGAGGCCGTCTGCCACCGGGGCGATGCCGTCCAGCGTCAGCACGCCGTTGGTGAGTTCGGCGCGGAAGCCGAGTTTGTCGTAGGGAAAGCGGTTTAGGACGCGGATGAATTGGTTCACCATCAGATTGCCGCCGCCATCGCCAACGCGCGAGAGGTAGGCGACCGCTTCGTGGCTGATGCGCCGCCGGCCGGGGTTTTGCGCCGGCGTTTGCAGGCGGGCGCGGAAGTGTTGCGGCCGCCAGTTGGTGAGGACGACGTCTTCGGCGCTGCCTTCGATGCGCCCTTCGATTTCGCCGATGCCGAAGGCGTTGGTCAGTTGTTGCAGGTCGAGGCGGTGCAGGCTGAGGTTGAAGACGGCAAGCGGCGCGTCGCTGAAGAAGCGGCTGATGTGCAGTGCTTCGATTTGTACGCGGCCGTCGAAGACGGCGACGTTGACCGGCTGGTACAGGCGCAGGCCGTCGCGCGTGAGGCGGATGTCGGGCAGGGTGCCGCTGATGTTGCCGTGAAAGCGCACGGTGTCGAGCGCTTCGCCGAGGCGGCTGAGGCTGATGGGGCGGATGTCGGCGGCAAGGCGGTAGCCGTCGTCCTGCGGGGTGAGGCGCTGGATGGTGATGCCGCCGTCCAAGAGCGGGATGTGCAGCGGTTTTTCCAGGGTAACGCCTGCGGCGTTCCAGCGCAGTTCGGCGCGCGCCGCGCCAACGGGCAGTTGTTGCCAGCGGCCGCCGGCGATGCTGAGGCGTGAGGGGGCGCCGTTGTTGCCCACTTGACCGTCGAGGTCGCGCAGTTGGTAGCGCCCCTGGCGGTCTTTGATATGGATGTGGTGGAAAACGGCGGCGAGTTCGCCGATTTTGCCGTCGCGGTAGTTGCCGTGCAGGTGGAGGCTGCCTTGTAGTTCGGCGTCACCAAAGAGGCCATCGCCGAGTAGCGGCTTGAGGTAGCGGCGGTAGAGATGGTCGGCGTCGCTGTTGAGGTGGTGCAGTTCGAGGGCGGCGAGGCGGTTTTGCGCGAGGTTCCAGCTGAGGTCGGCTTGGGCGTGGCTTGTGCTGTCGTCAAGGGTGAGTTCGTGCAAGGAAAGGCGGCCGGGACGCCAGTCGAGGCGGGCAGCGAGTGTTAGCGGCGCGCCGTCGAATTTGAGGTAGAGCGGGCTGATGAGGATTTCGCCGCGTTCGAGGTGTAGCTGGATGTCGCCCTGCCAGCCGCTGCCGCGCTGGCGCAGGTCGAGTTGGACGTGCCCGCCGAGGTGTTCGCTCGCTTGCAGGCTGTCGGCGCTGTTGTAGTGGATGTCATCAAAGGCAACGCTGCCCGTGATGCGCAGGCCATCGGCGTCGCGGCGCAGGGTGAGGTCGGGGCGCAAGCTACCGTTCGCCTGGATGCCGCGCGCGTTAAGCAGGATTGGCAGGAGGGCAAGCGGCAGTTCGGAGCGGATGTTCGCGCCGCCACGCGCGGGGTTGAGGGTCGCTTGCAGCCGCTGTTTGCCCGCTTGCAGGCGCAGCGTCGCGCCTGGTGCCAGTTGGATGTCACCGCGCAGCAGGTTTTGCAGGAGGATGCGTTCGGCGGTGAGTTGCAGCAGGGTTTTGCCGCGCTGGCCGCGCAGGGCAAGGCTTTCGATGCGTAAGTTGTCGCCTTCGCGGCGCAGGCGGGCGTCGAGGGCGGTGTTTTTCAGCGGCGAACCAGCAAGGCGGGTGGCGGGCAGGCTGCCGTGCACTTGCCAGTGTTTGCCGTCGTCGCTCTCGGCGCGCAGTTGCAGGTTATTGACGGGCGTGCCGGCGATTTGTCCGTCCAGTTCGAGTTCGAGGGTGATGGCGTGGGCGCTGAGGAGAAAGAGCGTCAGCGTGAATATTGAAGTGCGAGGTATGCGGACAAACCCCACCCCAGCCCTCCCCCACGGGGGGAGGGGGCTGTTCGGCGGTTTGCTGGGTGCGGGTTTTCGGTATCGAAAGCGGGGAATATGTAGTTTTTTCACTTTGCCGCCTTGATTTTTTTGCGGCCTGCCTTCATGTCGGAAAAACTGTTTTTTGTCATACAGCGAGGTTCTTATGAGTAATGACGAGATGATACACGACGCGCCCGACGCGGACGACACGCCAGAGCAAGCGGCGGAAGCGCCACTTATCGACACGCGCGAGGCGGAGATTGAAGCACTTACCGCGCAGGTCGCCGAATTGAAAAACGCGGTGCTGCGCGAGCGCGCCGATCAGGACAATTTGCGCAAGCGCTTTGAGCGCGAGAAGGAAAGCGCGCTGAAATACGGCAGCGAGAAGCTGGTGCGCGATTTGTTGCCGGTGCTGGATTCGCTCACCCTCGGTCTGGATGCGGCAAAAGCGCACGAAGCGGAGGGCAAGCAGGCGCTGGAGCAGTTCATTGCCGGTTCGGCGATGACGCTCAAGCTGCTGTTGGAAACGCTGGAGAAAAACGGCATCACGGAAATCAACCCGGTCGGTGAGAAGCTCGACCCGGAGCGGCATCAGGCGCTCTCTGCCATTCCCAGCCCGGACGCCGAGCCGAACACGATTCTGCACGTGGCACAGAAGGGTTATTTGTTAAACGGGCGGGTGATTCGCGCCGCGCAGGTCATCGTCGCCGACGGCGCGCAGAAAAATCCGCCGCAGTCTTGAATTCAGGACAAGCCGCCCCACTTAGGTTGTCAGCAAACGTTTTAATTTGAAATTTGGAGTTTATACATATGGCTAAAATTATCGGTATTGACCTCGGAACCACCAACTCATGCGTATCCATCATGGACGGCGACAAGCCGCGCGTCATCGAAAACGCCGAAGGCGCGCGCA
>CAUVOF010000048.1:0-16092 GCA_963553325.1 uncultured Cardiobacterium sp. | reverse complement strand
GGCTTCGAGTCCCTGCTCGGCGAAGCGGCGCGCGACGTCATCGCCCAACCCGAATTCGAAGCACTCAAACAAATCGACGCGGCAAAAATCCGTCCCGGCATCTACCAGCCGCGCAAAGTCTTCCACGACGACACCCTGCAAGAGCTGGCGCAGTCCATCGCCGAACACGGCATCCTGCAACCGCTGGTCGTCCGCCCCATCGCCGATGGCCAATACGAAATCATCGCCGGCGAACGCCGCTTCCGTGCCAGCCAAATCGCCGGGCTGAGCAAAATCCCCTGCGTCGTCAAAAACTACAACGACCAGCAGGCGCTCGCCGTTGCCCTCATCGAAAACCTGCAACGCAGCGACCTCAACATCCTCGAAGTCGCGAACGCCCTGCAGCAGCTGGTGCAGGACTTCAACCTCACCCACGAAAAAGCGGCACAACTGGTTGGTCGTTCGCGCTCATCCGTAACTAACATCCTGCGCCTGCTCGAACTGAGCCAGCCGGTGAAAGACGCGCTCTATAACAACGACATCGAAATGGGGCACGCACGCGCCATGCTCACCCTGAGCGAAAGCCAACAAAAAGCGCTGCTGGCCGAAGCGCTGGCGCGCAAATACAGCGTGCGCCAAATCGAAGCGCGGGTAAAACAAATCCAGCAAGCGCCTGACCAACCACCGCCACCCAAACTGCGCGACATCAATATCGACGCCCTGGAAGAACGCTTGAGCGGTCATCTCGGCTACCCGGTCGCCATCCGCGACAACGGCAAAGGGCGGGGCAGGGTGGTACTCAAATACAACAACCTTGACGAGCTTGATGGCATCCTCGCCAAATGGGGCTTCAACAACGGTGAATAACGCCCAAATTGTCGGCTAACATCGCGAAAACAAAAAGAAAAAATAGCGAAATTACCGCAAGATGGAATTTTATTGACCCTTCCAAACATACCTCTTATAATCCGCGCACCACAGATGAAGGCAACCCTGCAATATTTGCTGAAAACACAAAGCATTATCTTAGTAATCCTATTATTTTGTGTGCAAATAACGCCGTGGCGCCATGCAAGCATATCCGTCCTTATGGGCGGATTACTTTGCCTGCTGACCACCGCAGCGGCGCTGCTTGTCTTCAGGCGATTACCGCAAATATTACCGGCAAGACAGTTTCTGCGCGCGGTAGCACTGACGGAAATCCTGAAATGGCTCATCGTGGTGATACTGGGTGCATGGCTCATCCGGCACGGACAACCCTTGGGCATCCTTGCCGGCTTCGCAATAACTTACACCGCCTACTTCTGGGCAATCTTGAAACACTAAGAGGAACGTATGGCAGAACACAGCGCGGCAGAAATCATCAGCCATCACATGACCAACCTCAGCGTTGGCGAAGGTTTCTATTCCCTGCATATCGACACCCTGTTCTTCTCTATCCTGCTTGGCGGCCTCTTTTGCTGGTGGATGCGCAAAATGGGACTGCGCGCCCTGCAACACCTGGAAAACAACGAACCACCCTCATTTGCGGTAAACGTCGCCGAAATGATTTACGACTTCGTCGATGGCGTCGTCAAAGACTTCTTCGGCAACTCGCGCGCCGACATCGGCTCACTCGCCTTCACCATCTTCTGCTGGGTTCTGCTCTGGAACGTGATGGACATGGTTCCGGTCGATTTCCTGCCTGGCGTCGCCGCGCAATTCGGCATTCACCACCTAAAAATCGTCCCTTCGACCGATGCCAACGCGACCTTCGCGCTTTCCATCACCGTCGTTTGCCTCACCTACATCTACCTCTTAAAAAACCACGGCAGTTTTGGTTTCGTCAAAGCGCTCGGCGGCCACCCCTTTGAAGCAAGTAGCCTCATTGGCAAACTGGCGCTGTACCCGATTAACCTCGCCCTGAAAATCGTCGAAGACTTCGCCAAAATGATTTCGCTCTCGCTGCGACTCTTTGGCAACCTCTTTGCCGGTGAGCTCGTCTTCATTCTTATCGCCTTCCTGCCGTGGTTCGTGCAGTTCGTTCCCGGCGGTGTTTGGGCAATCTTCCACATCCTGATTGTCTCGCTGCAGGCATACATCGCCATGGTGCTCTCTATCGTCTATCTCTCGATGACTGAACCGCACCACTAAAACGCATTCCCCATTTCCTTAATATCCTTTCCGTTTTTTCCGTCGCTTAAATAACTTTGGAGGTTCCCATGGAAAATATCGCAGCCATTGCCCAAGTGCAGGGTTTTACCGCAATCGCCGCCGCTATCATTCTCAGTCTGGCTGCCCTCGGCACCGCGCTGGGCTTTGGCATCCTCGGTGGCAAATACATCGAAAGCAGCGCCCGTCAGCCGGAAATGATGAACCCGCTGCAAGGCAAATTCTTCATCATCGCCGGTCTTCTTGACGCCGTGGCAATGATTGGCGTGGTTGTCGCCCTGATTATGGTATTTGGTAACCCGCTCTTAAACGCACTGAACGGCTAAGCGCGGCGCTTTTGCCGAAAGGTGTCCCATGAATCTCAATCTGACGCTGATTGGCCAGATAGGAACATTCCTCGTTCTGTGGTGGTTCACCCACAAATACATCTGGCCGCTGTTCTCAAAAGTGGCAGAAGCCCGTCGCCAGAAAATCGCCGAAGGGCTGAGCATGGCAGACAAAGCCAAGCACAGCATGGCCGACGCGCAGGAAGAATCCGCCCGCCTTATCGCCGAGGCGAAAACGCAGGCGACCGAAATCGTCGGCCGCGCGCAAAAACAAGCAGAGCAACTGGTCGTTGATGCGCGCAGCGAGGCAAAAGCCGCTGGCGAGCGCGAAATCGCTGCGGTGCGCGACAACTTCGAGCAGGAAAAACGCAAAGCGCGCGAAAACCTGCGCAGCCAAATCGCCGATTTGGTCGTTCAGGGCGCGGAAAAAGTCATTGGCCGCGAAGTCAAAGCCGATGACCACAAACGCCTGCTGAACGAACTGAGCGAGAAACTGTAACAACATGGCCGAGTCAAAAACCATCGCCCGCCCCTATGCCAGAGCGATTCTTGCCAACGCCCAAGATGGCAATGCGCAGCAAAACTGGCAAGCCTTCCTGCATACCGCCAAGGCGGTCATGCAGGCACCCGAAGTCGCAGAACACCTTGCGCTGCCCGGCTTTCTTGCCCAACTGCAAGACTGGCTGGAGCAACTGCTGAAAAAACAGCGCAAGCAGGGCATTAACCGCGAAGAGCATAACCTGCTGCGTCTTCTGGAAGAACACGACCGTATCGCGGTATTGCCGGAAATCTCAGATGTCTATGACGAGCTGCTGTACGCACAAAGCGATACCTGCATGGTGCGGGTAACGAGCGCTAAGCCGCTTTCATCTAGTGATGAAAACAACCTGCGCGACCTGATGCAGAAAAAAACCGGGCGCGAAGTCGTGCTGGAAGTCCACGAAGATCCGGCGCTGCTTGCCGGGGTGGTGCTGGAATACGACGGGCTGGTAATTGACCAGACGCTGAAGGGCAGAATCGCCGAATTCGCCCAGAAACTCGATGACTAAGGGAAACGAATCACATGCAACTCAATCCTGCCGAAATCAGCGGCTTTATCCAAGAAAAAATAGCAGACTACGACAACAAGGTTGAAAGCAAAGCCGAAGGCACGATTATCAGTCTTTACGACGGTGTCGCCCGCGTTCAAGGCCTGCGGCAGGCAATGCTGGGCGAAATGATTGCCTTCCCCGACGGCGTTTACGGCCTCGCGCTCAACCTCGAGCGCGATAGCGTCGGTGTCGTTATCCTCGGCGAATACGACCATCTCGCCGAAGGTGACAAAGTTACCTGCACCGGACGCATCCTTGAAGTGCCGGTCGGCCGTGAACTCTTGGGGCGTGTTGTCAATGCCCTCGGCCAACCGATTGACGGCAAGGGCGACATCAAAACCGGCGAAAGCTCGCCGATAGAAAAAATCGCCCCCGGGGTTATCGAGCGCCAATCCGTTGACCAACCGTTGCAAACCGGCCTCAAATCCATTGACTCAATGGTGCCAATTGGTCGCGGCCAACGTGAGTTGATTATCGGCGACCGCCAAACCGGTAAAACCGCGATTGCCGTTGATACCATCATCAACCAGCGCGATACCGGGGTGAAATGCATCTACGTTGCCATCGGACAAAAAGCCTCTTCCATTGCCGCCGTAGTGCGCAAGCTGGAAGAACATGACGCCCTCAAGCACACCATCATCGTCGCTGCGACCGCATCAGATTCCGCTGCGATGCAATACATCGCGCCTTACGCCGGCTGCGCCATGGGCGAATACTTCCGCGACCGCGGCGAAGACGCGCTGATTGTCTATGACGACCTGACCAAGCAAGCTTGGGCGTATCGCCAAGTCTCGCTGCTGCTGAAACGTCCGCCGGGACGCGAAGCCTATCCGGGCGACGTTTTCTACTTACACTCACGTCTGCTGGAGCGTGCTTCCCGCATCAACGCGGCTGAAGTAGAGCGCCTCACCAATGGCGCGGTCAAAGGCAAAACGGGTTCACTCACTGCGCTGCCGATAATCGAAACCCAGGCAGGCGACGTATCCGCCTTCGTCCCGACCAACGTCATCTCTATTACCGACGGACAAATCTTCCTCGAAACCGACCTCTTCAACGCGGGCATCCGTCCGGCAATCAACGCCGGTCTTTCTGTTTCGCGCGTGGGTGGGGCAGCACAAACCAAAGTCATCAAAAAACTCGGTGGCGGCGTGCGTCTTGCACTTGCGCAATACCGCGAACTGGCAGCGTTTGCCCAGTTTGCCTCTGACCTTGACGAAGCCACGCGCAAACAGCTCGAACGCGGCCAGCGCGTAACCGAACTGATGAAGCAGCGCCAGTTTGCGCCGATGAGCGTCGCCGAAATGGCCGTCTCGCTCTTTGCCGCGGAAAACGGCTACCTTGACGACATCCCGGTCGAAAAAATCCAGGCTTACGAACAGGCGCTCATGCAATACATGCACAGCGACCATCAAGAATTACTCGACAAAGTAAACGCAAGTGGCGTTTACGATGACGAAGTCCAACAAGGATTCACCAACGCCCTGAACGCCTTCAAAGACAAAGGCGCTTGGTGAGGAAGCTGCCATGTCTAATGCCAAGGACATACGCTCACAGATAAAAAGCATCAAAAGCACGCAGAAAATCACCAAAGCCATGCAAATGGTGGCGGCGTCAAAAATGCGGCGCTCACAAGATGCCATGCTGGAAGGGCGTCCCTATGTGGAAAACATCCTGCGCGTCATTGCCCACTTGCTGAAAACCCGTGCCGAAGTTGCGCATCCCTTCTTTAGCGAAAGCGACAAACCGGTAAAAAAAGTTGGCTACATTGTGGTCAGCACCGACCGCGGCTTGTGTGGCGGGTTGAACATCAACCTGTTCAAAAAACTGCTGGTTCACGTTGAAGAACAGTGCCAACACGAGCGCGAGTTGCAATTCAGCGTCTTCGGGCGCAAGGGTATCGCCTTTGTCAATCGCATCAACGGCAACATCATTACCACCGTTGATGCCTACGGCGACAACCCGGCGCTACGCGAGCTGATTGGTGGTATCCGCGCGATGATTGATGCCTACCGCAACGGCGAACTGGATCGGGTCTATCTGGTGGGCAACCGCTTCGTCAATACCATGACGCAGGAGCCGATGATTATGCAGTTCCTGCCGGCAACCATTATCAGCGACGACCACTATGCGCCGGAGCATACTTGGGCTTATGACTACGAACCCGATGCCGAGCAGATTCTCGACAAACTGGCAGTGCGCTACCTGGAATCCATCGTCAAACAGGCGGTTGCGGAAAACATCGCCTGTGAAATGTCGGCACGGATGATTGCGATGAAAAACGCATCGGATAACGCCGCCAACCTGATTGGCGAGCTGGAACTGCAATACAACAAAGCCCGTCAGGCAGCGATTACGCAAGAATTGACGGAGATAGTCAGCGGCGCAGCAGCCGTGTGATGTGAACGGATAGAATTGAAAAGAGGTAAAGATGAGTACCGGTAAAATAGTTCAGGTCATCGGCGCAGTCGTCGATATCGAATTTCCCGAAGACGCAGTGCCGAAAATCAACGACGCGCTGGTCGCCGAACAGGGCGAAACCGTCTTTGAAGTACAGCAACAATTGGGCGACGGTGTCGTGCGTACCATCACCATGGGTTCTTCTGAGGGCTTGGTACGCGGCATGGAAGTAAAAAACACCGGCGAGCCCATCACCGTACCGGTGGGCAAGGCAACTTTGGGCCGCATCATGAACGTGCTTGGCAAAGAAATCGACCACGGCCCGAAAATTGATGCTGAAGCCTACTGGGGTATCCACCGCAAGGCGCCCGCCTATGACGAACTGGCAAACTCTACCGAGCTGCTGGAAACCGGTATCAAGGTTATCGACCTGCTCTGCCCCTTTGCCAAAGGCGGTAAAGTCGGCCTCTTCGGCGGCGCCGGGGTGGGCAAGACCGTCAACATGATGGAGCTTATCCGCAACATCGCCATCGAGCACAGCGGTTATTCCGTCTTCGCTGGTGTCGGTGAACGGACGCGCGAAGGTAACGACTTCTACTACGAAATGAAAGAGTCCAACGTCCTCGACAAAGTATCGCTGGTCTATGGACAAATGAACGAGCCGGCGGGTAACCGTTTTCGCGTCGCCCTCACCGGACTTACCATGGCGGAATACTTCCGCGATGAAGGCCGCGACGTCCTCTTCTTCGTTGATAACATCTACCGCTACACCCTCGCAGGTACCGAAGTATCGGCGCTCTTGGGGCGGATGCCGTCGGCGGTGGGCTACCAGCCGACACTCGCCGAAGAAATGGGCAAACTGCAAGAACGCATTACCTCAACCAAAACCGGCTCTATCACCTCTATTCAGGCGGTGTACGTCCCGGCGGACGACTTGACCGACCCCTCACCGGCGACGACCTTCGCCCACTTGGATGCGACCGTCGTACTTTCCCGCCAGATTGCCGAGCTTGGCATCTATCCGGCGGTTGACCCGCTCGATTCCACCTCGCGTCAGCTTGACCCGCTGATTATCGGCGACGAACACTACGACACCGCCCGCCGCGTGCAAGGCGTGTTGCAACGCTACAAAGAGCTACGCGATATCATCGCTATTTTGGGCATGGACGAACTTTCCGAAGAAGACAAGCTGGTTGTTTACCGCGCGCGGAAAATCCAGCGCTTCCTCTCGCAACCTTTCTTCGTTGCCGAAGTCTTTACCGGCTCACCGGGCAAATACGTGCCGCTGAAAGAAACCATCCGCGGTTTCAAAGGCATCGTCGATGGCGAGTACGACCACATCCCCGAACAGGCCTTCTACATGGTCGGCACCATCGATGAAGTGCTGGCAAAAGCCGAAACCGTCAAATAAACCCGAAGGGGAAACACGATGGCGAAAACCTTTCACGTCAACATGGTCAGCGCCGATCGCCAGCTCTTTCGCGGCGAAGCGGAGCGCCTTGTTGCCACCGCCGATCACGGCGAACTGGGCATTCTTGCGGGGCACGCCCCGCTCCTGGCCGTCCTCAAGGCGGGGCAAGTGCGCCTGACGCAAGAAGGCGGCAAAGAAGAAGTCATCTACATCTCTGGCGGCTTCATCGAAGTACAGCACGAGCAAACCATCATCCTTGCCGATGATGCCGAACGCGCCGAGCAGCTGGATGAAGAGCGGGTGCGCGAAGCGCGGCGCCGCGCCGAAGACAAAATGCGCGACAAGGCAAGCAGCAAACTGGAACTTGCCCGCGCCCAGGCAGAACTGGCGCAAACGATGGCGCAACTTGCCGCCATCCGCCGCGTGAAAAAATAAGCCGCCCGCCGTCCCGAAAACATCGCCATGCGCAGCAATGCCCATGGCGATAATTTTTACCCGTTATCACCAGGACTCACCATGTTTATCACCGAATCGTTTCTCGTACTTTCCTTCACCACTTTTCTCGCCATTTCCGCCTCGCCCGGCATTGCCAGCGACCCGGCGCTGGTTACCAAACTGGAACAAGCCCGCCCCGCGGTTAGCGGTAAAAACGGCTATCAGGCGCTATTTGAACCGCCATTAGCCAATCAGGAATGGCCAGATGCGCTGCCCAAATGCGAGCGTTACGCGCCAGATTGCCTCACGCAGGCACAACAAAATCTTGCCACTTACCGCAATGTCCTGCCGAAGATGGAAAAAATCTGGCAGCAGCAAGAAGCAGCGGTAGAAGCGCTGCATCAATATGACTACTTTTTGCCGCAGCCGGGGCAATACAACGAGAAAAAAGTGCTTCCGGGCTACACCGCGATTCTCATGGAATCCCATCTGCACGGTTACCGCTTTGCCGCAGGCGAGCGTGAGCGCGCTCTGCGCGGTGCCTGCCGTGATGCCAATCTTGGCCTGCGCCTGCTAAACAGTCATGGCACCATGTTACAGAGCCTCATCAGTATGCGGCTTATCGAGAGTAACGTTCCCTTGCTGGCGCAAATGCGCGCGGAATTACCGCCCAATACCGCGCTACCCGCCGATTGCGAGGTACTGCGGCCGCAACCCGCGGAAAATCTTGCGCTTTGCACCTTCCTGTACAGCGAATGGTTGAACTTTGATGAATTAAATGAAAAACCGGAATGGGACTGGACACCGGGCAACCGCGGGAAAATGCTTGGTGAACAGTTTGCCAACTACTGGGTTTGGCAGACCAATTCGCAGCAGCGCTACGAAATGAACAAATACTGCGCGCCGGAGATGGTCGCCGCTGTCGCCCGCGATGAAATCGTCATGCCCGACATAGACGCCAATCCGCGCTACTGCTCGCCGCTGAACTTTATCTGCAAAATCGGGCAAAACAATTTTGAGAAATCATACCGCTATTACCAAGGCCGTCTGCTCAATGCCAACCGCTACCTGCGCGCCTTTGAACTTCTGAACCACCCCGATGCGGCGCTGCCAACCGGTTACAGCCGCGACAGCGACGGCCTCACCTTCACCCTGTACCCGGAAAGCACAAAGGAAGGCGCACGAACCATCACCCTGCCGCTGCCGGGCAGTCGCACGAAGTAAAACGGAACCCGCCATGCTCGCCTTGACTGCCTTCTACCAGCTATCTGCCGCCGTATTTTTTGCCGTCTTCACCTATCCCAATCTTCCGCCCGACCCGGCGTTGGTCGCGCAACTGGCGCAGGCGCGCGGCGCGGTGCACGGCGAAAACGGCTATGCGGCGCTGTTTGACCTGCCCGTAGGCGCGGCGAAAACCTGGCCGGAGGAAGTGCCACGATGCAATGACGATACTGTCGATTGCTTGGCGTTAGCGCGTGCGCATTTGGCCGCCTGGCAGGCGGTTACCGCGGAAACTCGCGCGCAATGGCAGCAGCAAGGCGACACCATCAACCGCTTGCGCGACTACGACTACTTCCGCCCACAGCCCGACCAATATGGCAGCGATACTTTGCCGTCTTTCCGCCCGTTGATACAGGAAAATACCTTGCACGCTTACCGCTTCGCCGCGGGCGAGCGGGATGCGGCACTGCAAGGCGTCTGCCGCGATGCCCATCTCGGGCTGAAATTGATGCAAAGCCATAGCATGGTTATTCAAAGCGTCGCCGGCGCGACCCTGCTGCGGCGCGACCCTGCTGCGGCGTAATCTCACGCTGCTGGCGGAGATGCGTGCCGAGCTGCCGGCGGATGCCGCTTTGCCTGCTGCTTGCGACGCCTTGCAGGTGCAGCCGGCGGAAACGTTTGCCCTCTGCCCGCTGATGTATGGCGAATGGATGACGTATCGCGAGGATACGCGGCGCGACAACGCCAAAATAGCAGCGGATGCGGAGGCGAGTGCGGCAGATAAGGCCTTTTATTTCACGCTGATGCGTCAGGTGGCGGCGCAAAGGCTTTATAACGACAGCAGCTATTGCGCGCCGGAAATTCTCGCTGCCATTGCCCGCGATGAGCTGCGTCTGCCGCAACAGGAACGCTGGCCGCGCTACTGTTCCCCCATCAATCCCGTTTGTCGCTTTGCCTGGGTGGATTTGCGCCATTTTCAGGCGCGGCTATTGAATGCCAACCGCTATTTGCGCGCCTTTGCAGTCTTGCAGCACCCCGACGCGCCCTTGCCGCCTGGTTACAGTCGCGACGGCAGCGGTCTCACCTTCACCCTGCACGCGGAAAGCGCAAAGGAAGGCGCGCAAACCATCACCTTGCCGTTACCGGGCAGCCGTTTGTATTAACGGGCGTATAGGACAAAATTCATCTGTGCCCTTCTTTGTGGGGGGCTGGAGTGTCCTGCGTCTCTCGTGCGGTGTTGCGGTGGCGGGCGGTGGCAAGGAGTGCGATGCCAAAGGCGAGGGCGGTCGCGTCCACCGTCGGCAGGAGGCGCGGGGTGAAGGGCAGTAGTCCGGCGCTGGCGAGCAGGGTGCTTGCCGGGATGGCGCAGAGGAGAACGGCCGCGCTGCGCATCAACGGGACGCTGCTTTGTGTCGCGCCTTTTTTTTGGGCGTAGGCGATGGCGGTGAGGAAGGGCAGGTAGTAGCTCGTCCAGGCGAGGCTTTCGCGGTCGATGGGCAGTGGCAGGCGGGCGGTGAGCAGCAGCAGGGCGATGCCGCTGATGCTGCCGTAGGTGCTGCCTTCGGTCAGTGCGGCGAGGATGCGGACGTCGCGCCGCGCGCCGCCGCGGGCGCGTTTGTCCAGCCAGAGGCGGTTGCCGCTGTAGAAGAGCAGCGCGCCGCCGAGGCCGAGGGCGAGGTAGAGCCAGCGCAGCGGGTAGCCGCCGTAGTTGCCAAAGTGCAGGTCGTGCAGGATGTTGCGCGCGCGGGCGTAGTGGTTGCCGCCGTGGTTGCGGTAGAGGATGGCGCCGCTGTAGGGGTGCAGGGCGAGGTAGAGTTGGCGGCCGCCGCCGGGTTGTTCGCCGACGACAACCGCCAGTGCTTGTTCGCGGTCGTCGAGGCTGTCGAAGGCGAGGAAGCGCACTTGTAGGTCGGGGATTTCTTGTTGTGCGGTCGCGATGAGGGTTTGCGGCGGCAGGAGGGGGCGCGTGTCGTCGATGGTGTGGTTTTCGACGGCAGGCGGCGGTGGGGCAAGCGGTTGCAGGAGCGCCGAGAGGGGGGCGGCGTAGATGAAGAGGATGGTGGTGATGGCGATGATGAGGTGAAAGGGCAGGGCGGTCAGGCCGAGGAGGCTGTGGGTGTCCAGCCAGGCGCGGCGGCGGCTGTGGTTGAGGCGTAGGGCTAGGAGTTGTTGGCCGAGTTTGGGCAGGACGAGGATGGTGCCGCTGGTGAGTGCCAGCAGGTAGAGTATGGCGATGATGCCCATGCTGTATTCGCCGGCGCTGGTGGGGATGCCGGCGGTGCGGTGGATTTCGTTTAGGACGTGGCCGGCTTCGGCGCTTGGCTGGGTGTGGGTATGCAGGGTGCCGGCGGCGTCAAGGTAGCCCCAGGTTTGGCTGTCGTCTGTTTCCCAATGCAGTGGCGCGGGGGCGTCGGCGTCGGTTTGCAGGTAGAGGAGGAAGCTTGCGTTGTGTTCGGGGTGCGCGGCCATGTAGTGCATGAGGTGCGCGAGTTCGGTCATGTCGGCGGCGGGCTGGATTTGTGGCGCGGGCGGGCTTGCCCAACGGGTGATGTCGTCGTTGAAGACGGTCAGGCTGCCGCTGATGAAGCTGATGGTGAGGAGGATGGCGCTGGTGATGCCGACCCAGCTGTGCAGGGTGAGTTGGTTTTTTAGGGTGTGGGCGGGGATTTTCATGCGGTGAGGGCGTAGTGCAGCGCGGCGATGAGGTTGGCGCAGAGGAGGACGCGCCAGGCGCTTTTGCCGTTGCGCAGGAGGTAGGTGGCGGCGAGGATGGCGAGCCAGCTGATGGTGAGGAGGTAGGTGTAGTAGCCGCGTGCGTCCATGTGTTGTGTGGCCGGGCTGTGGCGCAGGTAGGGCGCCCAGATAAGGGCGGCGAGCGGCAGGCCGAGGAGGATGGCGGCGGCGGTTTTGTGTTTCCAGTCGGGGCGTGGTTCGCCGCTGTTGAGACGGGCGAGCCAGCGGCTTTTGTCGCGGCAGTGGGCGCGGGCGGGCTGGCGACGCGTCAGTAGTTGGGGGAGGAGGGGCTGGATAGGGAGGAACGCCATGTAGGCGGCGAGGGTGATGGGGATGGCGTAGCCGCCGTGTTCGCTGGCAAGGAGGAGCAGGGCGGCAAGGGCGGCGCGCCAGGCGATGTCCAGTGCGTAGCGGGTGGGCAAGCGGCGCTGTGAGGGGGCGCCGTGGTAGCTGTAGGCGGCGGCGATGAGGATGAGGAGGTAGGCGAGGGTGGTGATTGGCATGGGGATGGAAAAGGCGCGGCTGTTGCCGCGCCTGTGGTTGGGGTTAGAAGTCGTAGCGGACGGTCGCCATGATGCTGCGCGGCGCGCCGAAGCTTAGGCCATCGGGGATGGTTTTGTAGGTTTGGTCGAAGATGTTGTTGGCGTTTAGGGCAAAGCGCAGGTTTTTGCTCGGGCGGTATTGTGCCGAGAGGTCCACGGTTGCGTAGGCTTTTTGCGCGTTGGCTTTTTTGCCGATGGGGTCTTCGATTTCGGAGGCGGCGTAGATTTTGCTTTGCCAGTTGACGCCGCCGCCGATGCTCCATTGTTCGTTTATGTCGTAGTTGGTGTAGAGCTTGATGAGGTGCAGTGGGACGTCGGTTTTCAGGCGGTCACCTTCGCGGTCTTCGATTTTGGTGCGGGTGTAGGAGGCATCAAGGCGCCAGTCGGGCAGGGGTTCGCCGGAGAGGGTCAGCTCCCAGCCGCGGCCTTTGGTGCGGTTTTCGGCGCGGTAGTATTCGCTGCCGTCCGGGTGTTCGCCATCTTTGACGGCGAGGTTGTCTTTGCGCACTTCAAAGACGGCGGCGGAGGCGTTCAGGCGGTCTTCAAACCAGGCACCTTTGACGCCGAGTTCGTAGGTTGCGCCTTTTTCCGGGTCAAGTTGGTTGTCGTTTTTGTCTTTGTTGTCTTGGGGTTTGTAGATGGCGCTGTAGCTGGTGTAGGCGGTGAGGTTGTCGGTGAAGTTGTAGGTGAGGCCGAGGTAGGGGGTGAAGACGCCGTTTTCTTTGCGCACGCGCGGGATGTAGTCGTTGCGGAAGTCGTAGCCGGTGCGTTTCCAGTTGGTCAGGCGCGCGCCGGCAAGGACTGCCCAGTCGTCGTTGATGTGGATGCGGGTCGCGCCGTAGAGCGAGCTGGTTTGTTTTTTGTTGGTGCCGTAGCCGAGGTGGCCGTTTTCCGGGCGCTCGATTTTGCCGTCGCGGATGTAGCTGTAGAGGTTGTCGATGGGGTCGTCGGCGCGGGTGTCGTATTTGGCGTTGGTGCCGTCGCGGTAGTCGTTGTGGTTGACGCCGATTTGGAATTCGTGCTCGCGGTTAAAGAGGGGGTATTTGCCGTCTAGATGTAGGTCGAAGCTGTGTTCTTTCGGGTGGAATTGTTCTTTGATGGTAACGAGTTGCGCGCTGCCGTCGGCTTTGATGTCGTAGGTGCCGCCCATGCCGTAGAGGTTGTTGGATTTGCCGAAGCGGTAGCTGTAGGCGGCGCTGAGTTTCCAGTCGTCGTTGAAGTTGTGCTCCAGGCGGGTGAAGATTTCGTTTTTGCGGCGTTTGCCGTATGACCATGCGGCGGCGTTGTTGTCGCGCGGTTTGAAGGTGGTGAGGTGGTAGCCGTTGTCTTCGTCGCCGTAGTAGGTGGCAAATGAGCCAGTGGCGGAGTGTTTGCTGTGGATGTCGCTCATTTGCAGGCCGACGGTTGCCATGGTCTGCGGGGTGATGTCGTATTCGAGGATGCCATAGAGGGTTTTGCCGTCTTGGCGGGCACGGTGCTGCCACAGGCCGCCACGGTCATAGACGGCAACCGTGCGGCCACGCAGGCTACCGCCTTCGTTGAGGGCGCCGTTGGCATCGAGGACGGTGCGGTAGTGCCCCCATGAGCCGGCGCCTGCTTCGATGCTGATTTGGGTTTCGGCGCTTGGGCGTTTGCGCTGCATTTGGATGTTGCCGCCCGGGTCGCCGAGGCCGTTGCGCAGGCCGGTGGAACCACGCACGACGCTCAGCGATTCGTAGATGGCGCTGTCGGTGTTGTGCAGGCTGAGGCCATAGCCGGAGCCGTCGCCGCTGGCATCCAGGCCGTCGATGTTGAGGTTGTCGATGGCGTAACCGCGCGAGACGTAGTAGTGGTAGCCGTCGGCGCTGTTGCCGTATTTCTGGAAGTAGATGCCGGGGGTGTGGGCAATGGCTTCACTGACGGAGTTAAGCTGCTGCTCTTCCATGCGTTTTTGTGTCGTGACCGAGATGGACTGCGGGGTTTCGCGCAGGGAAAGGTCAAGTCCCGTGGCCGAGATGCTGCTCGGGATGGTGTAGTTGGTTTCTGGTGAGCGTTCGGCACTGATGACGACTGGCGAAAGGGTTGCCGGTTCGCTTTGTTGTGCGGCTGCCAGCGGGCTGAACACGATGAGGGTGGTCAGGCTGGCCAGTTGGTAACGCAGGGTTTTGGGGTGTTGCGGCATGTTTGCTCCGATGTGAATGTTATTGCTAAGTTAATTGCGAATAAATCTTAACATTTCTGTAAGCAAGCCGCTGATTCTTATACATACAGGGTAGCGACTATCGTGTATGTATAAATGGGGTACAGGTTTTTAGTCGATAATGAGCGCGTCCAGCGTGGGATTTCGTTGTCCGCCTTGAATTGGCGCAGGCTGCAATAGATGGTTTGTTTTCCTGCGTTATAGGCTGCGCAAAGCGCGTCATTTTGAAGGCGTCTGTTTGCCCTGTTTTGCGCCGCAGAAAATCATTTTTTGTGTTCAAAGCCTTTGACCCCGCTTAAATCCTTGCGGTATAAGGCGTTAAGCGTTTTTTAGTCTCCATTTTGTCCTATATGCCGCGCCATAAAACCGCCGACCGCATCGCCGCCTGCATTTTCCTTGCGCTTACCGCTGTTTTTATCTGGCAGGCGCTCGCCAATCCCGCGTTTCAGGACTGGCTGTTTGCCCGCCATCACAACCGCTGGAGCTGGTACGTCCGCCCGCTGTTGCTCATTCCCATCATGTTGGCGGCGTGGTGGCGCAGTTGGGGCGCGTTGCTCGCTGCCATTTTTGCGCTGCTCACCAGCATGGCGTGGTTCCCCGCGCCGGCGGTGGCAGATGTGCGCGTGCAGCAATTTCTCGCGGACGAAGTCGCCTTCCTGCGCAGCGGCTGGACGCCAGACAAAATCCTCTACGTCCTGACCGTTCTCGCCTTTTTCGCGCTGCTGGTTGCTGCTGCCTGGCGGCGTAGCTGGCGCTGGCTCGCTGCCACCTTGAGCGTTGCCGCTTTTGCTAAAATTGCCTTCAGCCTGCTCGCGAGCGGCGCGGCAGCGACGGCGCTCATCCTGCCCGCCCTCGCCGGCTTGGCTTGTTGCCTCGCAGTCGCGTGGTATTTCAATAAACCCTGAAAGGAGCATCTTATGCGCGCCCTGTTACTCATCGACATCCAAAACGACTTCATGCCCGGCGGCGCCCTGCCCGTGGCCGATGGTGATGCCATCATCGCCCCGGTCAATGCGGTGATGGACGATTACCCGCTCATCGCCGCCAGCCAGGACTGGCATCCCGCCGGACACGAGAGCTTCGCCAGCGCCCACCCCGGCAAACAGCCCTTCAGCACCATTGACCTGCACGGCCTCGAACAAACCCTGTGGCCAGACCATTGCATTGCCGGTAGCGACGGCGCAGCGCTGCATCCGGCACTGGACACGCGCCGCATCGCCGCCGTCTTCCGCAAGGGCATGGACAAGCACACCGACAGCTACAGCGCCTTTTTCGACAACGGCCAGCGCCACAACACCCAGCTTGCCGCCTGGCTGCGCGCCTGCGGCGTAACCGATATTGACGTTGCCGGGCTTGCCGCCGATTACTGCGTGTATTTCAGCATCAAGGACGCACTCGCCGCAGGTTTCCGCGTGCGCCTCTTGGAACGCGCCACCCGCGCCATTGACGCCGCCGGCTATGCGGCGAAAAAGGCGGAACTGTTGCAGCATCCGGCGTTTGCCCTTGCTTGAAGGTTGGCGACAAAACGCCTGAATCTAGCCCCGCCGTTTACATACACGAACCCCGCTATCGTGTATGTGGCGAATTTACAATGCAAGCGCAACAGCTACAAAAAAAGACACCCATA
>CAUVOF010000047.1:0-16399 GCA_963553325.1 uncultured Cardiobacterium sp. | reverse complement strand
TATTTATTTGGCTGCTACGATTTTGAGCCTCGCATAATTGTCAACACGCCCTAGGAAATAACATCGTGTTTGAATACCAAGGCTGGGCAACCATACTGCCCCATTACCAAGAAAGCGAAGCCCACGAAGCACAATTTCACGAAATTGAGGAAATGCTCATCGCTGGGTTGGCAGCAATTGCCGCAGACAATTTTGCAAGCGGCATACGTTATTTCAATGGCAATTTGCGTTGCTGGTTTCTCGGATACAGTAATCATCGCTCACAGGAATGGCATGACATCATGACATTTTTCCAGCTATTGACAGAAAAAGCGCCTGGCTCATACGGCATTCTTTCCTGTCGTGATGACGAAGACGAGTACAAAAATAACGCTTTCCGTATCTTTGTTCTGAAGAAAGGATGCCTCACGGAGGCAGATGACTATTATCTCTCGCCATGTATTCCGGAAATTGAGGGGAAATAGCGCTGGCGAATTACAGGTGGTGAACCCCAAAACAACCACCAAATGAAGTGTGGTTAGCCAATTTTTAACAAATATTGCCGTTTCTTAGGTTTTATAACGGGAAAAACTACTATACTGCGCCGCGACCCTTCAAAACAAAACGAGGTACTTATGCAAATGCACAAACTGATGCTCGCCACCTTAGTCGCCGCTAGCTTGCTTAGCGCCTGCGACGACGGCAAGGACAAAAGCAAAGAAAGCGCCGCGCCCGCTGCTGAAGTGAAAGAAGCCGCAGCCAGCACCGCTGAAGCCGCAAAAGAAACCGCTGACAAAGCACAAGCAGCGGCAAGCGAAGCCACCGATGCGGTAAAAGAAACTGCCGCTGCTGCGGTGGAGAGCGTTAAAGAGGGCGCAGATGGTGCCAAAGAGCACGTTCATGAAGCCGCTGCTAGCGTAGCCGAAGCGACTGCACCTGCTACTGAAGGCGACAAGCCGGCAGAAACCCAAGAAGCGCCAGCGGCCAACCAATAAAACCGTCGCTACACGCAAAAGCCCGCAACAGCGGGCTTTTTTATGGCCTGCAGATGATTGCGGACACATTGGCAATCTGTAACACTTTGGTTACAATGGGAGCAGTTGCCATGCAACACCACTTTACTTTCCCATATCTCGTTAAAATCATGAAAAATTTCCGCATCATGGATGCAAAACCTAGCCGATATTCCCTGCCGTTCACGGCAGCAATATTCGTTCATATCGACAGGAGGTCATAATGCCCAACCGCATCTTTCTTGGCTCCGAAATCAGCCAACCCGCACCGGGCAGTGCGCGTTTCCACATTATCCCCGCGCCTTACGAAAAAACCGTTAGCTATGGTGGCGGGACAGCGGACGGTCCGGCTGCCATCATCGAGGCATCCGACCAACTGGAAACCTATGACCAATTGGGCAGCGAACCCTGCCGTGCCGGCATCTACACCCACCCAACAATCGATTGCCGGGGCGAGCCAGGCGACGTCTTGCTGCGCATCCGTGAGCGGGTACGCGATGTTGTCGCCCAAGGCAATTTGCCCTTTGTGTTAGGCGGTGAGCATACCGTCAGTTATGGCGCGGTGATGGGCGTTGCCGACGCTTATCCTGGTGAGCGCATTGGTGTGGTGCAATTTGATGCGCACGCTGACCTACGGGAAAACTACGAAGGCAGTATTTGGAGCCATGCCTGTGTGATGAAACGGCTGGTGGATGAAGGTGTGCCACTTTGCCAAATCGGCGTGCGCGCGATGAGCTTGGACGAGCAAGCGGTACGCGACGAGTTTCCGGCACAAATCAGCGCTTACGATGCACGCGATATTTGTCGCCCGCCGCTGCATGACTTGAGCCTGCCGCTGCATTTCCCAGAGAAAATTTATATTACCGTTGATATTGATGGCCTGGATGCAGCGTTGATGCCCGCCACGGGAACACCGGTACCGGGCGGCCTCGGTTGGTGGCAGTTGCTGGATTTATTGACCTCTGTCGCCCGTCAGCGACAAGTGGTTGGCATGGATTTGGTGGAGTTCGCGCCCATTCGCGGGCTGCATGTTTATGATTTCACTGCTGCCGACCTTGCCTACAAAATGATGGGCATTGTTGAGCGCGCAGGTAAAAATTGAAAGATAGAAGGAATTCTGTCAGTTAAGCAAATTTCAAAAAAGGACGATCAAGCATGATACATATATTGGTTCTGATTTTATTGGCTGTGGCAACTTATGTATTCCACAATTACCAGGCATTCAATGATGCCTATTTACGGCCATGGGTGGTTGAACAGGTCAATTTTAACCGCGAGGCCAATCCACAGGCATTATGTGATTTATTGGCACCAGATGCCACACTGATTATTGACGACAAATACACACGCTATCGCTATCACATCGAGAATGGTAGCAAAACGGAAGTCTGTAATTATTTCAACGAATCGGCGAGGCATTTTCAAAGACCGGATAGCGAAAAAAATGGCTATGTTTGGGATCATTTGTCCGAGTACCGGGTTGACCAAGAGAATTGGTTTAAGGATTATGCGGATGTGACTTTTTCGACCGAAGTAAAAATGGTCGGCGCCAAAGACCTGGTGACAACGGAAGGTGACATCATGTTAGGAAAAACCACCACAAAAATGACGGTAAAAATTGAGATCTTTAAAGAGCCGAAGATTACTCATTACGAGTTTCACCGCAGACTGACACAAATGCCAACCGACTAATCACACAAACAGCCTATCTGCGCAGCGCGTATCGCCTCGCCTAATGCGGCACCTTGATAGCGCTGCGCCAATGTGTTCACCGACAACGCCCGCACCCGTTCGCGGGCGTTTTCGATTTCTGTCAGTTGCGACGCTTCAACTCGCATCAACCGCGCCAAGGTCAGCACATCGCCTGCCGCACGCAGGCTGCCGCTTGCTTTCAATATTGCCCAGCGCGCCTCGCCATCTAGTTCGCGCCAGTGGCGAATCTGCTCGCCATAATCTGCGACTAGTTGCAGCCAGTAGCGATAGCGTTTCGGTAGCGGCAGGGTTTCCTGTAACGCTGCCCGCGCTGCGGCGCAGTCGTTGCCCTGTAGCCATGCAGCAAGGCGATATTCGGCACCCGCTTCAATTGCCAGCACCGCCTGTAGGCGCGCGTTCATTGCGCGCAGTTGCGCCGCGCTGACGCAAAAACCCAACACATCCAACGCGTCCACCGCCTGCAAGCCGCTGAAAAACACCTGCGGTGCGGCGGAAGCCAGCGCTTTTTCGCATTCCACCCAAACCCGTTCCGCACTCAAATGCTGTAATTCGCCGGCAACGACCATCTGGCGGCACAAATCAAGCGTTTCAGACGCGACGCGAAAGCCAAGCGGCGCGAAGCGCGCATGAAAGCGCATCAGGCGCAGCACACGCAGCGGGTCTTCGCCAAAAGCGGGCGACACGTGGCGCAGTACACGCGCCTGCACATCCGCCGCGCCGCCATACGGGTCTATCAGCTGCCCATCTGCCGCCTGGGCGATGGCGTTAATCGTTAAATCGCGACGCAATAAATCCGCCTCCAGCGACACGTCCGGCGCGAAATCGAAGGCAAATGCCTGATGACCGCGCCCGGTTTTGCGTTCTTGCCGCGCCAGTGCGTATTCTTCGCCCGTCTCCGGGTGCAAAAACACCGGGAAATCTTTACCAACTTGACGAAAGCCACGCGCTAGCATTTCTTCTGCTGTCGCGCCAACCACTACCCAGTCGCGGTCGTGTACTGGCAGCCCCAACAGTTGGTCGCGTACCGCACCGCCTACCAAATAGATTTCCACATCTTCTCCCCTTAGTGAATGTAATTGGACATTTCGTGCTTGAAGCCTTTCAGCAAGCCAAGAAAACGCTCTAATGTCAGCGGTTCTTCCATTAGCTGTTCATACATATCTTCGCCGGTCAAGATTTCACGAATAGCGGCATCGGCAAATTCGAGCGAGCGATAATGGTCATAATGATGCATCAATTCCATTCCATATTCTTCACCATCACCTGCTTCTGGCGCTTTCAAATTTAATAATATGGCCGCCTTGGCGTGCTGGATTTTATGAAAAGTTTCATACATCCGTGTCAATACTTCATCATCCTTGCCGTTATATTTTTCGAGGAAATCGGCTTTTTCCATTAGGGATATCGTCATTTGCGTCTCCAATATAAAAAATACCCCGCAAAGCGGGGCAAACTACTTTAGGAAGTAATACGTTTATTGCGTCTTCATCAACTGAAAGGCTTCCGGATTGGCGGTCGGAATTGCTTCGCCGTTAGGCATCCGCATTTCCAGGTGATCATTCTGCACACGGAAAATTTTACGCTGCCCCTCGCTGTCGATGCTGATATGGCTGTTGTCCGGCAACCATTCAAAGCGACCTTCGGCGGTGCGATCTTTATCATCAATCCCCAGCATCCGCGTGCGCGTGGTGTAAGTCATGTCGGGATTCAGCACAATCATTGTCGCCACCCCTTCACAAGCAGAGCACGGCAAAATGCCTTGGTATGTTCCCTGCCAGGAAACGTTTTTTCGTGCATTTTCGACAACGCTTTCCTGCATCTGCTGGCGACGTGCGGGGCGCGGTTCTTCATCCTTGTTGCGCGAGCTGGAACAGCCAATAAGTGTGCCGAGTAGCGCGGTCATTAATAGAAAATATCTCATGGTGTTTTTAGTCTCTTGTTTGCTGGCGGGCTATGGTATGGATTTTCGCTGCACGCGCAAGTATCAATATAACTACAGCTTGTTGTAATCCCGAAACAAATACTTCATGTAACTGCGGTAATTGCGAATGCCCAGCCGCACGCAAATTTCGCGGAATGCCACATAGGTGCTTTCAAACAAATGCTCCTGCCCGCCAAGCAATTGCCAGTACGGACTGCGCCGTAGCTTGCGCCGCAAATACGGTTTCATACCAATCACAAACAAATCACCGCCGCCCTGTTGCAGTGCTTTGCGCTCATCGAGCAGCATTTCAATTCCGGCAATATCAAGACGATTCAGCCCTTCCGCCAGGATGACCAGACTCCGTCCCTCACGCTCCGCCGCCAGTTCGGCGAGGCGACTGCGCGCGTGTTCAACCGAACCAAAAAAGAGTGAACCATCGAGGCGCACCACGCGCAGCGGCGGGGTAAAGGCGGGATTATCCTCACGCGCCTTGCCGTGCAGCACCTCAAAATCCACGCCGCTCAACATCGGATGGGCAATCTTCTGCAAATACAACACCAGCGACAAAATCACGCCAACATAAATGGCGAAATCGAGACTAAAGAGCAGCGTCGAGAGGAAGGTCGCCAGCAGAATCACCGTCTCGTTGCGCGAAGTGCGCAGGGTGAGCTTGAAGCGGGGAATGTCGAACAAATTCCAGGCGGCAAGCATGATGACGCCTGCCATCGCCGCCAGCGGCAAATGATGCGTCAGACCAGGCGCGAGCAGCAGCGCGGCGGCGACCAGCACAGCGGTGAAAACCTGCGCCAGCGGCGTGCAGGCACCGCTGTCAAAATTGATACCGCTGCGGTTAAACGACCCCGAAATCACATAACACGAGCAGCAGCTGCCGACCAGGTTGCCCAGTCCCTGCCCGAAAAATTCCTGATTGCCGTCAATGCGTTGCCCGGAACGCGCAGCAATCGCGCGGGCAATGGATACCGCATTGATGAGGCCGAGCAGGGCAACGGCAATCGCCGCCGGCAACAACTGGCGCAGCATCTGCCAGTGCAGCGCCGGCAATTCCCAGGTGGGCAGATGCAAATTGAGCGCGCCAAGCATGGTTACGCCCCGCCCCGCCCCGTCTATCGCCAGCGACAGCAGGCTACCGGCAAGCATTCCCAGCAACATATAAGGCCAGCGGCGGCGCAGACGGCGGATAACGATAGCAGCCAACAGCGTCGTTGTGGCAATCGCCAGCGTTGGCAAATGCGTCCATTCCAGCGCTTCAAACAACGTTACGGCACGATCATGCAGCGTCATGCCGCGCGGCACCTGAACGCCAAAAAAATCCGGCAACTGGCTAAAAATAATCAACATCCCGGCGCCTGCGGTAAAGCCGGTAACGACCGTCGGCGAAATAAAATTCACCAGCCCGCCGAGGCGGAAAATGCTGAAAGCGAGCTGGATTGCGCCAACCAAAAACATCAGCACCAGCGACAGCGCCACATATTCCGGCGAACCGAGCGCGGCATACGGCACCAGTACCGTCGGCAAGACGATAGAAAGCGCCACCGTCGGCCCGCTGACCAAATGCCAGCTCGAACCAAAAAGCGCGGCGACCACCGAAGCAATCATCGCGCTATACAGCCCAAACAACGGCGGCACGCCGGCAATCAGCGCAAAAGCAATCGCCTGCGGTAACACCAGCGCCGCCCCGGTCAGCCCCGCCCAAAAATCACCGCGCAGCGACGTAACCGTTGCTTTCGGCCAGCGCCGCCACGGCCACAGCATCATAAAAAAGCGCCAGAACACCAGCTCAAGAGCGCCCAAAATCCCTTTCATTACAAACCCCTCTACAGAAAAAACGCCGACAGCATAGCAACCTTTGCCGCCCGCTGCAGCACATGCGCGCGCAGCGCGTAACACCCACCATCGTTATATAGCGATACTCACAAAATTCTGTACTAGGCGCGCCGCTGAAGACAGTACAACTAGTACGGCGCGGGTTTCCCTAGAAAATGGCTGCGCCATTTTCTAGGGCGTGTTGACAATTCGTTGTGAATGCCGTCGCTGCGCGATTTTTTCACACCCCCACCCCGGCCCGCCCCCGCTTCGCAGGGGCGGGGGTATTTAATTGTCAACAGCCCCTAGGGTGCCCGGTTAAGCGGCGCAACACCGTATGAAGCTTTCGGTGGATGGTTATACATACGCGAAAGCGGGAAACGTGTATGTAAAACGGCATCCCCCCCCGCAAACACGGAAGACGAACCGCCCCCTTCGCCCGGCTGAATGCCTATAATCCCGCCTGCCGACCCTTCCGAGATTCCGCCATGAACCACCCCATCCGTGCCGTATTTTTTGACATTGACCGCACCCTCTACGACCAGCGCAGCGATTTCATCTCGCCCGCCAGCCTTGCCGCCATTGCCGCCTTGCGCGCCCGCGGCATCATCCCGGCGATTGCCACCGGACGCGGTTACGCCGCCCTGCCGCCCGCCATCGCCCATTTGGTGGCAGCAGGCGATATCGAGTTGGTGATTGCCAGCAACGGCCAATACAACCGCCTGGGCGCGCGCGTACTTTCCGAACACATCCTGCCGCCCGCTGACATCGCTGCGCTCATCCGCGATTTCCGCGCGCAGGACTGGGAATACACCTACGTTTCCGCGCAGCACATGGCGGCAGGGCGCGCGCGTGGCAGCAGCCACCGCCTGTTGCAGGCCTATCCCTGCTACATCGTTGCCCCCGATTACTACCGCGAAAACGCCGTGCATCAATTGGTGGTGCTGGCACCGCAGGCGGAAGAAGCGACCTTGCAGGCGATACTCGCCAAGCACGGCGGGCATTACCGCAGCGTGCGCACCCACGCCACCTCGGTCGATTTGCTGCACGCCGCAGGCAGCAAAGCGCGCGGCATTGCTGACGCCTGTGCCGCGCTTGGCTTTTCCCCGGCAGAAACCCTCGCTTTCGGCGACGGCTTGAACGACATCGAAATGTTTGCCGCCGTCGGCTATGCGGTGGCGATGGGCGATGCCTGCGACGAACTAAAAAACGTCGCCTCACTGGTAACTGGCACTTTGGAAGAAGACGGTATCGCCCAAGCGCTGGTAAAACTGGGGCTGCTGACGGCGGCAGAAGTGTGGGATTAGCCCGCGCCGGCAGCCGTATCCTGCTGTTTGGCGTAAAAAAAGCCGCGTATAATGTGCAAAAATTAACCCTAAGAGGTGTTTACATGCGTAAAGAAGGTGAAAACCTGTTCAAATGGCTATGGCGCAAATACAACGAATTCTACGATGAAGCGGGATTTTCCCAAGTCGGCGGTTGCCGCCGCTGCGTCCCCTTCATCAAAGAAGACCCGCCGCTTGAGCGGCAAGACCGTCTGCAAAAACTGAACGAAGACACGCGGCAGTTGGCGCAGGAAAACCGGCAGGATTCGCAAGAATTCTGAACATTTCCTTTCATGCTGGAGTATTAAATGCTTTTATTCTTTGTCTGTGTAGCCTGTCTGGTGGCGGGCTATTTTATTTATGGCGCCTTGATGGAAAAAATCTTTACCATCAAACCGGAGCGACAAACGCCCGCTTATGCGATGGGTGATGGCGTGGACTATGTGCCGATGTCGCGCACCAAAGTATGGCTGATTCAAGTATTGAATATTGCCGGCACCGGGCCGATTTTCGGGCCAATTTTGGGCGCGCTTTATGGCCCGGTAGCCATGCTGTGGATTGTCATTGGCTGTATCTTTGCCGGTGCTGTGCATGACTATTTCTGCGGCATGATTTCTATCCGTAACAATGGCGCATCCATTCCGGCAATGTCCGGCCGTTATTTGGGCGCACCGGTCAAGCACATTATCAACGTCATTGCGCTGATTTTATTGGTGCTGGTGGGCGTAGTCTTTGTCCGTACCCCGGCAGACTTATTGACCCGCCTGACCGAAAAAGCATTTAGCAATGAAGGCGTTGCCGCCATTGGCGCGGCGGTTGGTACGGTGAGCGAGAATGCCAGTCCGGCAATTAACACCGATACACTGACCCTCATTTGGACGTGCATTATTTTCGTCTATTACATCGTCGCGACCCTGCTGCCGATTGACAAAATCATTGGCCGCATTTATCCGCTCTTTGGCGCGCTTTTAATGTTTATGACTGCCGGGATGCTATTCGGCCTATTCTTTGAGGGCATTCCGCCATATCGCACATTGGGATTGGAAAATGGCATTTCTTTAAGAGATTTCTTTAGTAACTTCCATCCAAACGGCAATAACCTGCCCATTTGGCCGCTCATATTCGTAACCATTACCTGCGGTGCCATTTCCGGATTCCATGCGACACAAACGCCGATGATGGCGCGTTGCACAGAAAACGAGCGCGAAGGTCGCTTTGTTTTCTATGGCGCGATGATTACCGAAGGGGTAATTGCGCTGATTTGGTGCATGGTCGGTCTTTCCTTCTATCCCGACGTGCAGGCATTATTGGCGGCGACCGCCAAATCCCCGGCGCCGGTCGTTTTTGATTCAGCGATGAATATGCTCGGCACCTTCGGCGGTATTCTCGCCGTCTTGGGCGTAGTCGTTTTGCCAATCACTTCTGGCGACACCGCTTTCCGTGCGGCGCGTTTGCAAATTGCCGAATTCTTCAACGGCTACGGCATCAACGCCGATCAGCGGCAAATCGGCAAGCGCCTGATGATTACCGTGCCGCTCTTTGTCATCGGTATCGCGCTGACGATGATTGACTTCAACCTGCTCTGGCGCTACTTCAGCTGGGCAAACCAAACAACCGCGACCATCATGCTGTGGACGGCAGCGGCGTACCTCTATCGCCACCAGAAATTCCATTGGGTCTGCACCATCCCGGCGATTGTGATGACGCAAGTCTGCGCCTGCTACCTGTTCTTTGACCACAAAATCGGTTTCGGCTGGGTGTGGGATAGCTTCGGCTTGAGCGCCCACAACTGGGAAGCCTCAATGGTAACTGGCGCAGTAATCGCTGCCGGCTTGACCGCGCTGTTCTTCATCGGCTTGAAACCAAGCGGCATGAATGCGGGCGGGATTGTCGCCGTCGCGGTAGATGATTAGCGATAAAGCCGATAATAAAAAACGCCCCAAAAGGGGCGTTTTTTATTGGGGCGGCGATTACGCGGCAATTTTGAAAACAAGGAAAATCGCAGCCATGATTGCGGCAATAACGCCGTAAATAAACATTGGAATGGCGGTCTTCTTGATAATTGCGCCTTCCTGGTTCTGCACATCGAGTACCGAGCACACCGCAATAATATTGTTGATGCACACCATGTTACCCATCGCGCCACCAACAGATTGCAAGGCAAGTACCGTATCGGTCGGTAATTGAACTTGCGTGGCAATGCTGTGCTGAATGCTGCCGAAGGTCAAATTGGAAACCGTATTTGAACCAGAAAAGAAAGCACCAATCGCGCCGAGGTAAGAGGCGAAATACACCCAATTAGTACCAGCAATTTGCGCAAAGCTGTTACCAATCGTTTTTACCATCGAGTGGTCACCACCGACCATCATGAATTTCACCATCACCAGCGCACCGAAAAGTGCCAAAAGCGGCTTAATGGTTTGCCCCAATGTGGTGTAATACACTTTGAAACTGTCGCGGAAACTGACACGAAAACAAATTAGCGACAGCCACACGGTAATGACGAATGGAATAAAGGCGGGTACATAAAGCGTTTTATAGCTTTCTGCCACTTCCTGACCAAAGATATTTTTGAAGCTCAAAATCAGCGCACGGCTCATTTCAAAATCAAAAATGGTAAAGCCAGAGAAGCCGAAATGCAGAGAAAAGAGCGGCGTTGCATCATTAAGCAGCCCTTTAATGCCGAGTTGCTGAATGCGGGTTACGACCAAAATCAGCATCAGCATACCGAGCGGCGCCAATGCTTTTAATACTTGACCAGTAGTGAGTTTTGCCTGTGCTTCTGTGCTTTCTGTTTTGGCAAGGCCGACGCCTTTGTTCGCAAGGAACACCGACAGCAGCAGGCCAATCCCGCCACCAACCAACGAGGGGAATTCGTAATTGACTTGAGCCAATAGCAGATACGGGATGGTGCAAGACAAAACACTCAAATAAATAAAGCCGAGATTCTTGCGGATTTCCGCCCAAGTGGTGATAAAGCGCAGGGCAATGACCGGAATAATGAAACCGGCAACAAAGTGAATCAAGCCGGTTTCTTTACCAATGGCGAGAATGTCCTCGTCTTGCAAAATGCCGCTCTTTTTCAATTCGCCAAAACCGAACCAGGTCGGCGTACCGACCGCACCGAATGAAACCGGCACCGAGTTCATAATTAGCGCAAATACTGCAACTTGCATCGGTTTGAAACCGAGGCCAACCAAAATCGGCGCGGCAATTGCTGCCGGCGTACCAAAACCACTCGCCCCTTCAATCATAAAGGCGAATGCCCAGCCGATAATCATCAATTGCGCCACCGGATTCGGGTTGATATTGCCGAGCCATTGGCGGATGACGTTAATGCAGCCGGTGGCTTCCATCATGCGGTTAAAGAAAATCGCGCCAAAGATAACGGTAATTGGCGTCAGTGTTGCCACTACGCCAGCAACTGCATTGGCGTTTAGCGTCATAAAATCATTCTTGAAATAGAAAATCTGCAAGAGATAAATGAAAAGCGCGGTGCCGGGCAAAGCGATATAAGAAGGCACGCTGTTTTTCTTGACCATCAACCAAATCAGCAAAATGACCGGGAAAATACTAAGAATGAGTGGTAGCTGTTCTTTTAATGCTTCCATAAATGAATTCCTGAATGAAAAAAGGCGGGCAGCGAAACTGCCCGCAAGGATTTAGAAAGTGCCGGGAACGAGGATTTCTTTGCCGACTTTTTTGATATCGGTGTGGCCGCAGAATGCCATTGTCGTATCCATCTCGTTATAGAGGATTTCCAGGCAGCGACGCACGCCGTCTTCGCCATAAGCACCGAGGCCATAGAGGAAGGCTTTGCCAATCATCGTGCCTTTCGCGCCCAGCGCCATACATTTCAAGATGTCCTGACCGCTCATGATGCCGCTATCGAGCCACACTTCAATCTGGCTGCCGACGGCGGAAACGATATCCGGCAGCACTTTGATGGTGGACAGCGCGCCATCGAGCTGGCGACCACCGTGGTTGGAAACAATCAGCGCATCCGCGCCGGATTTCGCCGCTTTTTCCGCGTCGTCGGTGGTCATGATGCCCTTGATGATGAGTTTGCCGCCCCACAGGTCTTTGATACGCGCGACGTCATCCCAGCTCAGGCGCGGGTCGAACTGCTCGCTCGTCCAGGAAGAGAGCGAAGAGAGGTCGGAAACGTTTTTCGCGTGGCCGACGATATTGCCGAAGGTGCGGCGCTTGGTGTGCAGCATGTGCCAGCACCATTGCGGGCGCAGCGCGAGGTCGAGCATGTTGAGCAGGGTCGGTTTTGGCGGCGCGGAAAGGCCGTTTTTAATGTCGCGGTGGCGTTGGCCGAGTACTTGCAAGTCGGCGGTGAGAATCAGCGCCGAGCAGTTCGCCGCTTTCGCCCGCTGAATGAGGTTTTCCATAAATTCGCGGTCGCGCATCACATAGAGCTGGAACCAAAACGGCTTGCTGGTATTGGCCGCCACGTCTTCAATCGAGCAGATGGACATGGTGGAAAGTGAAAACGGCACGCCGAATTTTTCCGCCGCTTTCGCCGCAAGAATCTCGCCATCGGCATACATCATGCCGGTGAAGCCGGTGGGGGCGATGGCGGTCGGCATTTTTACCGTCTCGCCAATCATCGTCGTTTCCAGGGTGCGGTTGGTCATATCGACCAGCACGCGCTGCTGGAATTTAATCGGGTCAAAATCGCGGCTGTTGTGGTGCAGGGTGCTTTCCGTCCACGAACCGGAACGCACGTAATCGAAAAACATCTTCGGTACTTTGCAACGGGCAACGCGGCGCAAATCCTCGATGTTGGTTATCTTGCTCAAATCACGAGCCATAATATTCTCCTGAATTATCTAAGAAAAAACCGCCGCAGACGCGGCGACCGCGCGGCAGTATAAAAGAAACCCGCACGGATTTTAAGCGACAACTGTTATCAACGCGGCTTAAAGTTATCGCCGCGGAAAGTGACGTTGCGATAGCCGTTTTTTTGCTTTGGACTTGCTAGAAAAGGTATTGCACTTAGCCTCATTCATATAAAGAAATTCCATTCGAAACCGCAAACACATGATTAGCTGCAATCCCCCATGAATAATTCAAAGCGTTTTCTTGTATGGCGTGATAGATGCACGCAAGGCGCAGGACTAATTAAACTGAGCTTAAAAAAAAGAGGCTATCCACTGATGGGATAGCCTCTTTTTTTGCGCGATGCGCGTCTATTCGTAGTGCCATTCGACGCCGCCTGCGGTGTCTTTAATAATGACACCCTGCGCGGCGAGTTCGGCGCGGATAGCGTCGGCGCGGGCGTAGTCTTTCGCCGCTTTTGCTTCGGCGCGCGCGTTAATGCGGGCGAGAATGTCGGCCTCGCTCAAGCCGCAGTTATTTTGTCCTTTGAGGTATGTCGCCGGGTCTTGTTGTAAAAGCCCCAGGCGACCGCCGAGGGTTTTCAGCGTTGGCGCAAGTGCGCTTTCGCCGCTGTTGATGCGTCGCGCGAGGTCAAAGAGGACGGCAAAGGCTTTTGGCGTGTTGAAGTCGTCGTTCATCGCCTCATTAAAGGCGGCAACGGCTGCGGCGTCCGTCTCGCCGTCGCTCGGCGCTTTGTCGAGCGCGCTGTATAGGCGGTTCAGCGCTTTTTTCGCGTCATCAAGCGCGGCGTCGTTGTAGTTGAGCGGGCCGCGGTAGTGGCTGCTAAGGATGAAGGCGCGCAGGGTTTCGCCGTCGTATTTTTGCAGGACGTCGCGCACGGTGAAGAAGTTGCCGAGCGATTTGCTCATTTTTTCGTTGTCAATCTGCACGAAGCCGTTGTGTATCCAGTAATTGACGTGCGGATGGCCGCAGGCGCATTCGCTTTGCGCGATTTCGCATTCGTGGTGCGGGAATTTGAGATCCATGCCGCCACCGTGGATGTCGAAGTGTTCGCCGAGGGTCTCTGCGCCCATCACCGAGCATTCGATGTGCCAGCCGGGGCGGCCTTTGCCCCAGGGGCTGTCCCACGCCGGTTCGCCGGGTTTTGCCGCTTTCCACAGGACGAAGTCGAGCGGGTCTTTTTTCGCCTCGTTCACCGCGATGCGCTCACCGGCGCGCAGATCATCAAGGCTGCGGTTGGCGAGTTTGCCGTAGGCGGGGAAGCTGCGCACGGCGTAGTAAACGTCGCCGTTATCCGCGGCATAGGCGTGGCCTTTGGCGATGAGGGTTTGCACGAGTTCAATCATGCCGGTGACGGCAGCGGTGGCGCGCGGCTCGATATCCGGACGCTGGCAGCCGAGCGCCGCTTCGTCTTCGTGCATGGCGTCAATGAAGCGCGCGGTGAGGGCGTCTATCGGCTCGCCGTTTTCATGGGCGCGGGCGATGATTTTGTCGTCGATGTCGGTGATATTGCGCACGTATTTGAGCGCGTAACCGCTCGCGCGCAAGTGGCGGGCGATGGTGTCAAAGACGACCATCACCCGTGCGTGGCCGATGTGGCAGTAGTCATAGACGGTCATGCCGCAGACGTACATGCCGATTTTGCCGGGCTCGCGTGGGATGAAGGCTTCTTTTTGCCGGGTCAGGCTGTTGTAAAACTGCAATGCGTTCATGAATCTCTCCGGGGAAATTTTGCTAGTATAGCCGCCCCTTAGCCAACCCTGAAATGCCATGAAAAACCTGCTTTTCACCCTCGCCCTGCTCGGCAGCAGCGCGCTGGCGACGCCGACCGCCATTATTCACACCACGATGGGCGACATCACTATCGAGCTGGACGAAGACCGCGCGCCGGCAACCGTTGCCAACTTCCGCCGCTACGCCGAGGACGGCTTTTATAACGACACCATTTTTCACCGTGTCATCCCCGGCTTCATGATTCAGGGCGGCGGCCACACCGCGGACATGAAAGAGAAACCGACGCGCGAGCCGATTGCCAATGAAGCGCACAACGGCCTGAAAAACGCACGCGGCACGATTGCCATGGCGCGCACCAGCAACCCGCATTCGGCCACGGCGCAGTTTTTCATCAACCTCGTCGATAACGACGCGCTCAACCCCGGCGGCGGCGCCGATGCCTATGGCTATGCCGTTTTCGGCAAAGTCATCAGCGGCATGAACACCGTCGATGCCATTGCGAAAGTAAAAACCGGCGACCGCCCGCCCTATGCCAACGTGCCGGAAAACACCGTTACCATCCAAACCGTAGAAATCCTGCCTGAAAAAACCGAGGAAAAAAGCAAATGATCCGATTCATCACCAATTACGGCAACATCGACATCGAACTTGATTTCGACAAAGCCCCCATCACCGCGAAAAACTTCCAGCAATACGCCGAAGACGGCTTCTACAACGGCACCATCTTCCACCGCGTCATTCCCGGATTCGTCATCCAGGGCGGTGGCATGGAGCCGGGCATGAAAGAGAAAGACACGCGCGAGCCGATTGAAAACGAAGCCGACAACGGCCTGAAAAACCTGCGCGGCACGCTCTCAATGGCGCGCACCAGCGACCCGCATTCGGCGTCCTCGCAGTTTTTCATCAACCTCGTCGATAACGGCTACCTCAACCACACCAGCAAGACCAACGCCGGCTGGGGCTACGCCGTTTTCGGCAAAGTCGTCGCCGGGCTGGAAGTCATCGACAAAATCGCCGCAGTTGAAACCGGGCGCAGCGGCATGCACCGCGACGTGCCGGTGGAAGACATCATCATCGAGAAAACGGAAATACTCTAACGCGCACCCACCATTACGGGCGGTTTCTGCAACAGCGGCGACCGCCCGTAACCTTATTTATACCCCGCCATGCTCTTGCTTGAAGCCGACAACCTCACCCTGCTCAAAGGCAGCAGCTTGCTGCTACGCCGCTACCACATAAACATCGCCGCCGGGCAAATCATCCACCTCACCGGCGACAACGGCAGCGGCAAAACCACCCTGCTGCAAGCGCTCGCCGGGCTCATTACCCCGCAAGGCGGCAGTATTCGCCGCCACGCGCCGCATCTCTACCTTGGCCACCGCCCTGGCATCAAAAGCACGCTGACTGCGCGCGAAAACCTGCGCTACGCTGCCCGTCTTTATCACAGCATGAATGGCAGCGGGCTTGAGGCACGCCTCGATGCCGCCCTTGCCGCCGTCGCCCTGAACGCGCACGACGACCGACAAAGCCGCCAACTTTCCGCCGGACAACAGCGCCGCTGCCAGCTTGCCCGCCTCTGGCTCGACACGCCGCCGCTGTGGCTGCTTGACGAACCGCTGACTGCGCTCGACGCCACAACCAGCGCCACCCTGCTCGCCCGCCTCGAAGCGCACCGACAAAACGGCGGCGCAGTCATCATCACCAGCCACCAGTCGCTCAACCTGCCCGTGCTAGACGTTCGCCATTTGCGGCAATAGCGCCCTGTCCTTTTATAGCCATCCACCGAAAGCTTCATACTGTGTTGCGCCGCTTGACCGGGCACCCTAGAAAATGGCGCAGCCATTTTCTAGGGAAACCCGCGCCGTACTATCTGTACTGTCTTCAGCGGCGCGCCTTACCGGGTCCCATGAAAAACGCTATGCGTTTTTCATGGGTGCCCGACTGAAACTTTCGGTGTATCGCTATATATAGCCTTCCACCTATATATAGCCTTCCACCGAAAGTTTTGCACCATATCGTCTCGCCGTGCAGCCACGTAT
>CAUVOF010000046.1:0-16529 GCA_963553325.1 uncultured Cardiobacterium sp. | reverse complement strand
CCCGACCTACAAAGAATAAGCATCCACCAAAAATCTCGCGCTGTGCCGTCTCGCTATACAGCCACGTATCGTCTTCAGCGGATTGCTATATAAATCGGGCATTCATGCGGTATCGCACGCCTAACATTGCGCGTATAATCCGCCGCCCGCCGCCATTGGGGCGGCATTTTTACGGAGAATGTTATGAAACGACGCACACTGCATCAGGACTTGCTGCACAGCGGCAAATATCATCAACGCATCGTCAAGGCGAAAAAGGGCAAAGGCGCTTTTAGCCGCCACGACAAGCACAAAAAACACCGCCAGGATTTCTCGGGCGGTGTTTTTTTATGGGCGGTGTGCGGTGGCGTTACAGCAAAAACAGCGTTGCCAGGCCGAGAAATATCATAAAACCGCCGGAATCGGTAACGGCGGTTATCAGTACCGAGCTGCCCAGCGCCGGGTCTTTGCCGAATTTTTCCATAGTGACCGGAATCAGCACGCCGACGGCGGCGGCAAGCAGCAGGTTGAGTGTCATCGCCGCAATCATGACCAGGCCAATGCCGACGCTGCCGTAAAGCCACCAGGAAATCAGCCCCATGACGCTGCCCCAGATGACGCCATTGACCAGCGCCACGCCGATTTCTTTGCGCATCAGCCGTCCGGCTTGCGCGGTGGAGAGTTGCCCCGTCGCCAGCGCGCGGACAATCATGGTGATGGTTTGGTTGCCGGAGTTGCCGCCGATGCCGGCGACGATGGGCATCAGCGCGGCGAGGGCGACGATTTGTTGTATCGAGCCTTCAAAGGCACCAATGACGCGGCTTGCGATAAAGGCGGTAAAGAGGTTGATGGCAAGCCACATCCAGCGGTTTTTCACCGAATCCCACACTGGTGCGAACAGGTCTTCTTCTTCCTGCATACCTGCCATGTTGAGCATGTCGGCGTCGGATTCTTCGCGGATGACATCGACGATTTCGTCGATGGTGATGCGACCGATGAGGCGTTTTGCGCTGTCAATCACCGGCGCGGTGACGAGGTCGTAGCGCTCAAACGCCTGCGCCGCTTCTTCGACGTCGTCTTCCGGGGTAAAGCGCACCACGTCTTTAATCATCACGTCTGCAACGCGCGCTTCGGGGTCGGAAACCAGCAGTTTGCGGATGAGCAGCACGCCGCGCAGTACGTCTTCTTCGTCAACGACAAAGATTTTGTCGGTGTGGTCGGGCAGGCGCTCGAAACGGCGCAGGTAGCGCAACACCACTTCGCAGGTAACGTCTTCGCGAATGCTGACCAGCTCGAAATCCATAATCGCGCCGACCTGGTGGTCATCGTAGGAACGCGCCGCATCAACTTGCGCCCGCTCTTCGGCATCGCGCGAGCTGAGCGCTTTATCGATGACTTCTTGCGGCAGGTCGTCGGCGAGTTCCGCCAGTTCGTCGGCGTCCAAATCATCGACGGCGGCGAGCATTTCCGCATGGTCCATCGCCTCAATCAGGCTTTCGCGCACCGCGTCCGAGACTTCCAGCAGGACTTCGCCGTCTTCCTCCGGCGTCGCCAAATGCCAAACCAGCATCCGCTCATCTTGCGGCAGCGATTCCAGCACGTCGGCAACGTCCGCCGGGTGCAATTCTTCCAAGAGCAGGCGCAAATCGGCGAGCGCCAAGCGCTGCGCGCTGTCCTGCGGCTCGTTGCCCGCCATGATGGCTTCTGCGGCGGGCATCAGCTCATGCACCAGGCGATGTATGAGTTCCATATCGACGGAAGGGCGTTCGCGCAGGGTGGTTTCTTGTTCGGTGTTTTCGCTCATGGTTTTTTTCTCCTGCTGCTGGTTGTTAAAGGGGTGGCGGATTTTACACGCTTTCACCGGGCGGACGCGCATAGCGGTACACCGAAAGTTTCAGACAAGGCGCGTCGCCGAAGACAGTACGCATTTGTACGGCGAGGCGGCGCAACACCGTATGAAGCTTTCGGTGGATTGCGATAAAGAAAAGCCGCCCGCAGGCGGCTGGTAGAGTAGGGCAGGGCGCTATTGTTCGTAGTAGGTGTAGCCGCGCAGGCCTGCTTCAAAGGCGTTCACCAGGTGTTGCCGTTCGGCGGCGCTGATGGTGCCGTTGCGTACCGCGCGTTCTGCCGTTTGGCGGAAGCGGGTGAGCAGGTTGTTCGGCTGGTATTCGACGTAGCTCAGGACGTCGGCGACGGAATCGCCCTCGACTTCACCGACGAAATCAAAGCTGCCGTCTTCGTTGATGTAAACGGAGACGACGTGGGTATCGCCGAGCAGGTTGTGCAGGTCGCCCAAGGTTTCTTGGTAGGCGCCGACGAGAAACGCGCCGAGGTAATATTCCTCGCCTTCGCGGATTTCGTGCAGCGGCAGGGCGCGGCTGACTTCGCCGTTTTCCGGGAAGCGGTCGATTTTGCCGTCGCTGTCGCAGGTCATGTCGGCGATGATGCTGTTGCGCGTCGGGCGTTCGAGGTGGCGATGCAGCGGCACGACGGGGAAGATTTGGTCAATCGCCCAGGCGTCCGGCAGGGACTGGAAAACGCTGAAGTTGCCGTAGTAGATGTCGGCGAGCATGGTTTTCAGCACTTCCGGTTCGGAGAGGGCATCCGGGTTGCGCTCGGCGATTTTCTGCACTTCGGCCATGATGACCATGAAGATTTGTTCGACGCGGGAGCGGGTGCGCAGGTCAAGCTGGCCGCGCATGAAGCCGTCGCGCGCTTCGTCGCGGTAGTACACGGCGTCGTTGAAGCATTCTTGCACGGTTTTGTCCGAAAGCATGCGGTAGCTTTCCATGAGGTTGTGCACGAGTTCGTTGTCTTCGTTGTTGTCGGCGGGCAGGCGGGCGTCGGTGTAGCCGGTCACGTCCAGGATGTTGAACATGAGGACGGTGGAGTAGGCAACGGTGGAACGGCCCGATTCGGTGACGATGGTCGGGTGTTCGATGCCTTTTTCGTCCATCACCGCCTGGATAGTTTCAACCACGTCCACGCAGTATTCTTCGAGGGTGTAGTTGCGCGAGTGGATGGCGGAGGTGCGGCTGCCGTCGTAGTCCACGGCGAGGCCGCCACCGAGGTCGAGGAAGCGCATCGGTGCGCCTTCTTCGACGAGTTCGACGTAGTAGCGGCAGGCTTCGCGCACGCCGGTGCGGATGTCGCGGATGTTCGGGATTTGCGAGCCGAGGTGGTAGTGCAGGAATTGCAGGCAGTCGAGCATTCCCGCCGCTTTCAGGCCATCGATGACGCCGACGAGCTGGCTGGCGTTCAGGCCGAACATGGAGCGGTCGCCGCTGGTGGCGTTCCAGTGGCCGGAAACGTGCGAGAAGAGTTTGGCGCGCACGCCGATAACGGGGCGCACGCCCATCGCCTGCGAGCTTTCGACGATGATGGGCAGTTCTGCCGGGGTTTCGATAACGAAGATGACCTGGAAGCCGAGTTTGGTCATGCCGAGGCCGAGTTCGACAAATTCGCGGTCTTTGTAGCCGTTGCAGACGATGAGCGGCCCCGGCTCGGAAAGCATCGAAAGGGCAATCATCAGTTCGGCTTTTGAGCCTGCCTCAAGCCCATGCTGCCAGGGCTTGCCGAAGCGGACGATGTCTTCGATGACTTGCGCCTGCTGGTTTACTTTGATGGGGAAGACGCCACGGTATTTGCCGCGATAGTTGCTGTCAGCAATGGCTTTGGCAAAGCTTTCGTTGATGAGTTTTATCTGGTTTTCCAGCAGGTTCTGCACGCGCAGCATGACCGGCATGGATTTGCCGCGCACTTCCATGCCTTCGATGAGGTCGAGCATGGCGATTTCGGCGGTTTTGCCGTTGGCGAGCGGCGCGCTGACGACGAGGTTGCCGTCGTCGTTTAGGCGGAAGTAGCCCGCGCCCCAGCCGCTGATGCGGTAGAGTTCGTCGGCGTCAGCAATGCTCCAGTCTGTTTTTGCGTTCAATGTGAGTTCCTTGGGTTGGTCGGCGTAATAAATGAATACCCGCCCCTACACGGATCCCATGGAAAACGCGCAGCGTTTTCCATGGGTGCCCGACGCGGGGGCGGGGGCGATCTGGCCGCTTAGCGGCGGTAGTTCGGCGGCTCTTTGGTGATGGTAACGTCGTGCACGTGCGATTCTTGCATACCGGCGTTGCTAATGCGGACGAAGCGCGGTTTTTCCCGCATTTCCGCCAAGTTGCGGCAGCCGGTGTAGCCCATGCTGGAGCGCAGGCCGCCCATCAGTTGTTCGACGACGCCAGCAACCGCGCCTTTGTACGGCACGCGCCCCTCGATGCCTTCCGGCACGAATTTTTCCGCTTTTTGTCCGCCCTGGAAGTAGCGGTCGGCAGAGCCGGCGCTCATCGCGCCGAGTGAGCCCATGCCGCGGTAGGCTTTGTAGGAGCGCCCCTGGTAGAGCTCGACTTCGCCGGGGGATTCTTCGGTACCGGCGAGCAGGCCGCCGACCATCACCGCGTGCGCACCAGCGGCGATGGCTTTGGCGATGTCGCCGGAGTAGCGCAGACCGCCGTCGGCGATGACGGTTACCGGGCGGCCTTGCATCGCTTGGGCGACGTTGCTGACCGCAGAAATTTGCGGCACGCCAACACCGGCGACGATGCGGGTAGTGCAGATGGAACCAGGGCCGATGCCAACTTTGACCACGTCCGCGCCCGCGTCAGCCAGCGCAATGGCGGCGTCAGCGGTGGCGATGTTGCCGCCGACGATGACCAGCTCGGGATGCTGGCGGCGCAGTTCACGCACGCGGTCAAGCACGCCTTTGGAATGGCCGTGCGCGGTATCGACGACGATGACGTCCACACCGGCGGCGGTTAAGAGTTCGATGCGGCGTTCGCTGTCGCCACCGGGGCCGATGGCCGCGCCAACGCGCAGGCTTTCGTTTTCGTCTTTGCAGGCGAGCGGATAGTCGCGCGCGCTGCGCAGGTCTTTGACGGTAACCAGGCCTTTCAGGCGGAAGTCATCATCCACCAGCAGCACTTTTTCGATGCGGTGCTTGTGCAACAGGCCTTTGATTTCTTCGGTGCTGGCGTTTTCTGTGGCGGTAACGAGGCGCTCTTGCGGCGTCATTACCGTGCGCACCAGGACATCGTCTTCCATGTAGCGCAGGTCGCGACGGGTAACGATGCCGACGACTTTGCCGTTTTCCAGTACCGGCAGGCCGGAAAATTTGTGCTCTTGGGTGATGGTGCGCACTTCGCCGACGGTGGCGTTTGGCGTAGTGGTGAGCGGGTCGCGGATGACGCCGGACTCAAAGCGCTTGACCTTGCGCACTTCCGCCGCCTGCTGTTCGGGCGTCATGTTTTTGTGGATGATGGCGATGCCGCCGAGTTGGGCGAGGGCAATGGCAAGGCGCGCTTCGGATACGGTGTCCATCGCCGCGGCAAAGAGGGGGATATTAAGCCGGATGTCGCGCGCGAGCTGCACGGATAAATCGACGTCGCGCGGCAGGATGTCGGAATAGTCGGGGACGAGCAGGACGTCGTCAAACGTCAATGCTTCTTCGATGATACGCATGGTGTGAGCCTCCTGAATTTACAGTGGCGGCGTATTTTAACAGAACGGCTTGCCGCCGCGTTGTCATGAGGCTTGCGCTGGGAAGCTATATATACACGAACCCCGCTATACTGTATGTATCCTTAAACCAAGCGAGAACCCCATGAGCCTGAAACAACAAGCCCTCGACATCATCGCCCGCTTAAACGCAGAAGACAAAAGAACGCACATCCAAGTGCGTTCGCGCCTCAGCAAACAACCGCTGCCGCTGACCGCCTCGAAAATCGGCGGCAGACCCTACCTGCCAGAAGGGCAAGACGTACCAACCACCGCCGACGGCAAACCGCTCTCGCTGGTTGCGCAAATCAACTGCGCCGAGCTGCCCGCAAACGGCATCTACCCGCCAAGCGGCATCCTGCAATTTTGGATGAGCGCGCATGACTACCTTTGGGGCATGGACCTCGACGACCCCATCTCGCAAAAAGGCTCGCGCGTCATCTACTACCCGGAAATCACCCCGCCGCGCGAGGACGTCCTCACCACGCCCATCAACTGGGACGACTACGGCTTTCCGTGGCAAGAAGACGAAGAATACGCGCTGCAATTCACCGCTGCCGACAGCATCCCGTGGTGGCTCTATGCCGAAGAAGACGAACAGCGCTTTATCAATGCCTGGAATGCCGCCTACCCGCAGCAGACCATCGCCGATTTCTACGACCTCGACGGCCTGGGCGAAGGCGAAATTGCCGATGACATCCTTGAAGACATCGAAGAAAACAACGAAGAACTGCACCGCATCGGCGGCGTCCCCATCTTCACGCAAAACGACCCGCGCGACGAAAACAAGGCGCTACGCGGCTACAGCGTCAACCTGCTGACCATCGTCTCTGACTTCAGCGAAGAAGAAGAGGGCGAAATCATGTGGGGCGACGCGGGCACGGCAAACTGGCTCATCACCCCGGAACAACTCGCCGCACGCGACTTCAGCAAAGTGCTGTTTGAATGGGCGTGCGGCTAAACCGCCGTAGAAACCCAACCTGCGACAACAAGGACACCCCATGCTCATTGACCTCTTGAACCAGCGCCGCGCCGTGCGCCATTACAGCGACCAAGCCATCGACGCCGACACCGTGCGCGCCTGCCTCGAGCAAGCCCGCCTCGCGCCGAACAGCTCGAATATGCAGCTCTACCAGTTCGTCCACGTTACCGACCCGGCAACGCTGCAAGCGCTCGCCACCGCCTGCCTTGGCCAACAATCGGCGGCAACCGCGCAGCAAATGGTGGTTTTCGTGACTAGGCAAGACCTCTACCGCGAGCGTGCCCGCGCGGTGCTGGCAATGGAAGAAGAGAACATCCGCCGTACTAGCCCGCCGGAAAAACAGGAAAAACGCCTTGCCAACAGCCGTGGCTATTACGGCAAACTCCTGCCTTTTATGTATGCGCGCTGCTTCGGCTTGCTGGGCGCATTGCGCAAAACGCTTTTTGGCGCGGTCAGCCTCTTTCGCCCGATGTACATCGATTGCAGCGAGGCGGATGCGCGCGTCGTCGTGCATAAAAGCTGCGCGCTGGCGGCGCAAACCTTCATGCTGGCGATGCGTGAGGCGGGCTACGACACCTGCCCGCTGGAAGGGCTGGACAGCCGCCGCGTCAAACGCATCCTCAGCCTGCCGCGCGGCGCGGAAATCAACATGGTCGTCAGCTGCGGCATCCGCAAAGAAGGGCGCGGCATTTGGGGCGAACGGCATCGCCTGCCGTTTGAGGACATTTACCGCCGGGTATAGCGAAAAAAACCGCCTTTCGGGGCGGTTTTTTTTCTATTGATAGCGCGCTTGCAAGGCGGTGAGGCGCTGCGGCGTGCCGATGTCCTGCCAGTCGCCGTTGTGCTGCTCGCCGCTTAACTCGCCGCGCGGCAGGTGTTCGCGCAGGATGGGGGCAAGCGGGCGGAAACCGGGGGCAACACCGGCAAAGAGGCGCGGATGCAGCACGGATATGCCGCTGAAGGTGAGGGTGTCGCCAGCTATCAGCATTTGTCCGGCAAGCGAGAAATCGCCGCGCGCCTTCCATGCCGGGGTTTCGACGAGCAGCAGATGGGCGAAACTGTCCGGCGGACGGTTTTCGCTGAAGCGGCGCAGGTCGGCGTCGCACCAGACGTCGGCATTGACGACGAGAAACGGCGCTTCACCCAACAGCGGCAAGGCCTGAATGATGCCGCCGGCGGTTTCCAGCCCTTCTTCCGGTTCGCGTGAGTAGTGGATATGCAAGCCGTAGGCGCTGCCGTCGCCAAGCGCGGCGGCAATCATTTCGCCACGGTAGCCGAGGTTGATGACGACTTCACGGAAACCGGCACGCGCCAGGCGGCGCAGTTGCCAACCGATGAGGCTGTCGCTGCCTACGCGCAGCAGCGGTTTGGGGCGGTCAGCGGTCAGCGCGCCCATGCGTTTGCCGCGTCCGGCGGCGAGAATCATGGCTTTCATTTGGGTGTTTTCGGTTGGGTGGGATTGTCATAAGTTGGGCGATTTACATACGCGATAGCGGGGTTCGTGTATGTATAAGTGGGGCGGTGTTGTTTTCGTTTGTTGGGTTACGGCGCAAGCGCCTAACCCATACCTACGCAGCTAGCTTTTTGCGCAGCAACGGTGCCGCTGCTTTGAGCAGCGCTGTCAGCGGCGCATATTCCGGCAGGGCGGCGGCTTCATCGCAGGCGTAGGCGAGGACACGCGGCAGGTCGGCAAGGTAGCCCGTTTTGCCGTCGCGGTTGGCAAGGCGGACGAACAGCCCCAGCACTTTCAAATGGCGCTGTAATGACACGGCATCGCAGGCGCGCGCCCAGTCTTGCGTGGCAATCGTCGGGTAATGGCGGGCGCGGAAATTTTCTTCCCAACGGCGCACGTCGGCAAGCGGGTAGCGCAGGTAGCAGTCGCGGGTGAGGGAAACGAGGTCGTAGGCGGGATGTCCCCACAGCGCATCCTGGTAGTCGAGGATGCCGATGCTGCCGTCGGCGCGACGCATCAGGTTGCGGCAATGGTAATCGCGGTGCACGCAAACAGCGGGTTGATACGCTTCCGTCGCCAGTTGTGTTTCCAGCGCTTGTAACGGCGCGCTATCCGCATCGATGCCGAGCCAGGGAAAAAACCATTCGCGCGTCAGTGCGACTTCGGTTTGCAGGCGGTCGAGCGCGTAGGGCGGGATGCTGTCGCGCAGGCCGGCGGTCGCGGCCTGCCAGTCGCCGAGCAGGGCGAGCGCTTGCGTCATTGGCGCTTCTGGCGCCTCAACAAGGTCGTGATAGAGCCAGCGGTCGCCGTAGTCTTCTAATAAGAGAAAGCCTTGCGTGCTGTCGGCGGCATAAATTTCCGGCACGGGCAGGCGGCAGGCGCGGAACTGCGCGCTGCGTTCTTGGAAAAGGGTAACACCGCCCAATGCTGGCGGCGCGTCCATCAGGATGTAACTGCGGTCGCTGTCTTGCACGCGGAAGTAGCGGCGAAAACTGGCGTCGCCGCCGAGCGCGGCGAGGGCGATGGCTTCGCCCAATGCAGAAACCGCGAAAGCGCGGCGGGCACTTTCGCGGTTTGTGGTTGGCTCTTGCATCAGGATGCCGCTTTGCCTTCTTCCGCAGGTTTGGCTTTTTCTGCCGGTTTGGCGTCTTCCGCGGGTTTGGCTTCTTCCGCAGGTTTGGCTTCTTCCGCAGGTTTGGCGTCTTCCGCAGGTTTGGCTTCTTCCGCAGGTTTGGCTTCTTCCGCAGGTTTGGCTTCTTCCGCAGGTTTGGCTTCTTCCGCAGGTTTCGCTTCTTCGGCGGCTTTAGCGGGCTTGCTGGCGATGGTGTTCAGTTCGTCAAAGAGGCGGGCGTAGTCTTCGCTGGCGTTCGGCACGTATTTGCCATCGACGACGAAGCCCGGCACGCCATCCAGGCCAGAGGCTTCAAAGAGGTTTTTGGCGCGATTGACTTTTTCTTTGACGGCAAGCGAATCCCAGGCTTTTTCCGCGTCTTCTTGCTTGGCACCGTTTTCGACGAGGAAGGCAACCGCTTCTTTTTTATCGAAGATGATGCCGAGTTTGCGGTCTTTATGCACGGCGTCGAAGATTTTTTGGTCCATTGTTTTTTCGTCCATGCCCAGCTCGCGCACGGTGTAGTAAAGCTGCGCGCCGCCTAGCCATTGGCCGGTTACTGCCGGCACGCGGGTGAAGGTCAGCGCCGGGTCGATGCCATCTGCCAGCCATTTTTGCAGCTCCGGCTCCATGTGGTTGCAGTGCGGGCAGCCATACCAGAAAAATTCGACGATTTCGCCCGGTTTGATGTCTTCAATGGCAACGGGCAAGGTGCTGTAATCAACGCCTTCGCGGTATTTCACCGGCTGCGCCTGGGCAGCGGTGGCAAGGGCGGCGGCAAGGGCGAGGGCGGTCAAGGTTTTTTTCAACATGGGTAACTCCATTTGTGCGGGGAAAGAGGCGCGCATTATAGCGACTTGCTTTGCCGCGGCTGCGGGTTATCTGAACGGTAATACCGCATGCTAAGATGACGCCCGTTTTTTCACCGGACACCGCCATGCACCTGCCTTCGCAAACCTTCCCGCTGACACGCAAACGCCGCAACCGCAAGGACGATTTCTCCCGCCGCCTGATGCGCGAAACCACCCTGACCACCGCCGATTTCATCCTGCCCGTCTTCGTCTGCGAGGGCGAAGGCAAGCGCGAAGCGGTGCCGTCCATGCCGGGCGTTTACCGCCTTTCTATCGATGAATTACTAAAAGAATGCGGTGAGCTGGTCGCGCTCGGCATCCCGGCGATTGCGCCCTTTCCGGTCATCGCACAGGAATACAAAAGCGAAGACGCCGCCGCCGCTTACGACCCGGACGGCCTTATCCCGCGCGCGCTGCGGGCGGTAAAAGCCGCCTATCCCGAACTCGGCATCATGACCGACGTCGCGCTTGACCCCTACACCAGCCACGGCCAGGACGGCATCACCGACGACAACGGCTACATATTGAACGACACCACCGTCGCTACCCTCATCAAGCAGGCGCTCTGCCATGCGGCGGCGGGCGCGGACATCGTCGCGCCGTCGGACATGATGGACGGCCGCATCGGCGCGATTCGCGAAGCGCTCGAACACTACGGCCACAACAACGTGCGCATCATGGCGTATTCCGCCAAATACGCCAGCGCCTACTACGGCCCCTTCCGCGACGCTGTGGGCTCTGCGACAAACCTCGGCAAGGCGGACAAACGCAACTACCAAATGGACCCGGCCAACAGCAACGAAGCGCTGCACGAAATTGCGCTCGACATCAGCGAAGGCGCGGATTTCGTCATGGTCAAGCCGGGCATGCCCTACCTCGACGTACTGCGCCGCGCCAAAGAACAATTCGCCTTCCCGCTTGCCGTTTACCAAGTGAGCGGCGAATACGCGATGCTTTCCGCCGCCTTTGAGAAGGGCTGGCTCGACCGCGAAGCGGTCATCATGGAAACCCTGCTCGCCTTCAAACGCGCCGGTGCGGACATCATCATCAGCTACTTCGCCAAAGAAGCGGCACAGCTGCTGCAATGCCAATAACCCTGCCTCATTTACATACACCTTAGTCGCTACCCTGTATGTAAACGACCATCTAACAAAACCATGCCCCACCACTGCGCCGTTATCGGCAACCCCATCGCCCACTCACGCTCGCCGGAAATCCACGTCGGATTCGCCGCCGCGCGCGGCATTGCGCTGCAATACGACCGCATCCTCGCTGAAAACGAGGCGGACTTTGCCGCCATCGTTGCCCGTTTCTTTGCCGATGGCGGGCGCGGGCTGAACATCACCGTCCCCTACAAACAAACCGCCTACCGCCTCTGCGACCGCACCACGCCTTACGCCGCGGCGGCAGAAGCGGTCAATACCCTCTGGCAAGAAAACGGCGAACTCTGCGGCGACAACACCGACGGGCGCGGTCTCTGCCTCGCCCTGCAAGAACACGGTATCGCCCTCGCCGGCGCGCGCATCCTCATCCTCGGCGCGGGCGGTGCGGCGCGTGGCGTCATCCTGCCGCTGTGCGAGGCGAAGCCGGCGGCGTTGCACCTCGCCAACCGCACGCTCGCCAACGCCGCAGCCGTCATCGCCAGCCAACAGCCGCTGACCGCCGTGCCGCTTGTCGCCTACAGTCTCACCGACCTCGCCACGCTCGCGCCCTACGACCTCATCATCAACGCCACCTCGACTGGCTTGAGCGACACCCCGCTCGTCCTGCCCGCCAACATCGTCCACCGCGTGAGCCGCGCCTACGACATGCAATACGGCAAAAGCACGCCGTTTCTCGCCTGGGCAGCGGCGCAACAGCTCAACGCGCACGACGGCTACAGTATGCTCGTCGCGCAAGCCCGCCTTTCCTTCCACCAATGGTTCCCGCTATGAACACAGAACTGCTAAAAAACTACCGCGACCCCGTCCTCGACCTGCAACCCTTCGCCCACCCCGGCGCACTGCGCGACAACGGCGACGGCACAATCACCCTTGCCCCCGGCTTCCCTGCGGCAAGCGAAGAAAAACGCTGGCGCGACAACCTGCAAGCGCTCGGCATCGACGCCAGCAAACTGCGCTTTGACTATCGCATTGAGAGCCAAAACGTACAAAGCGGCCTCAAACCCTACCCCGGCGTGAAAAACATCATCGCCGTCGCTTCCGGCAAAGGCGGCGTCGGCAAATCCACCCTCTCGGTAAACCTCGCCATCGCCCTGAGCCAGTTGGGTGCGGCGACCGGCCTGCTTGACGCTGACATCTATGGCCCCAGCCAGGCGCGCATGCTTGGCGGTGCGACCCGCCCGGAAAGCAGCGACGGCCGCACCATGCAGCCCATCATCCGCCACGGGCTGCAAACCCTCTCACTGGGCGACCTCGTTGAAGAAGACACCGCGATGATTTGGCGCGGCCCCATCGTTACCCAAACCCTGCTGCAACTCTTCCGCGAAACCCGCTGGCAAGACCTCGACTACCTCATCATCGACCTGCCGCCCGGCACCGGCGACACCCAGCTGACGCTGTCGCAACAAATCCCGGTGGCAGGCGCAGTCATCATCACCACGCCGCAGGACATCGCCTTGCTGGACGCGAAAAAAGCGAAAACCATGTTCGACAAAGTCGCCGTTCCCGTGCTGGGACTCGTCGAAAACATGAGCAGCTACACCTGCCCCAACTGCGGCCATGAAGCGCACATCTTCGGCAAAGACGGCGGCAAACTGCTGGCAGTCAGCCACAACCTGCCGTATCTCGGCGACATCCCGCTCGACATCCGCATCCGCGAAGAAACCGACAACGGCAACCCGACCACCATCGCCGCCCCGGACAGCGATATCGCCAAACGCTACCGCGGCATCGCGCTGCGCACCACCGCCCACCTCGCGGCAAGACAAAAAAGCGAGACGCAAGCATTCCCGAAAATCGTCGTAGAGCGCTGATAGCCCCCATCACCACTGGAACAACGCCCATGAGTACCCCCGAAACCGATACCCACTGGATGCAGCGCGCGCTTGAACTGGCGCGACAAGGCATCTTTTCCACCGCGCCGAACCCGCGTGTCGGCTGCGTTATCGTCAAAGACGGCAACCTCATCGGCAGCGGCTACCACGTCCGCGCTGGTGAGGCGCACGCCGAAACCGCGGCGCTTGCTGAAGCGGGCGCTGGCGCACGCGGCGCCACCGCCTACGTCAGCCTCGAACCCTGCGCGCATCAAGGCCGCACTCCGCCTTGCGCCGATGCGCTGATTGCCGCCGGCGTCGCCCGCGTTGTCGTCGCCTGCCGCGACCCTAACCCGCTCGTTGCCGGGCAGGGTATCGCCCGCCTGCAAGCGGCAGGGATTGAAGTAACTGAAGGCGTCTGCGAAGAAGAAGCGCAGCGCCTCAACCGCGGCTTCTTCCGCCGCATCACCAGCGGCCGCCCGTTCGTTACCCTCAAACTCGCCGCCTCGCTCGACGGCAAAACCGCACTCGCCAACGGCGAAAGCCAATGGATTACCAGCGAAGCGGCGCGCGCCGACGTGCATTACCACCGCCTCGCCGCCGACGCCATCATCGCCGGTACCGGCAGCATCATCCGCGACAACGCCCGCCTCACCGCGCGTTACCCGACCGAATTGCCGAGCCAGCCGCCGTTGCGCGTCGTTATCGACAGCCGCCTGCGCACGCCGCGCGATGCCGCCGTTTTCGACGACCCTTCGCCCATCCTCATCGTCTGCGGCATGGACGCGCGCGCCCCCAACTACCCGGCGCACGTCGAATGGCTGCGCCTGCCGCTGAAAAACGGGCGTGTGCCGCTGCCCGCGCTATTAGACGAACTGGGCGCACGCGGCATCAACAACGCCTTCGTCGAAGCCGGCGCCGCCCTCGCCGGTGCCTTTATCCAGCAAAACCTCGCCGACGAAATCCTGCTCTACCTCGCGCCCTGCCTGCTCGGTAGCGGTGCGCGCGAGCTGGCACAACTGCCGCCGTTGCAGCACTTATCTGATAGAATGCGCGCCCGCATTGACGACTGCACCCTCATCGGCAGCGACCTGCTGCTACGTCTCACCCCGGAAACCCCATGTTCACAGGCATCATAGAAACCACCGGCACCCTGCAACGCCGCGACGACCACGGCAACGACTGCACCCTCACCATTACTTCTGACACCTTCGACTTCAGCCGCTGCGCGCTGGGCGACAGCATCGCCGTCAATGGCGTTTGCCTCACTGCCGTTACCCTCGGCGACAAACAATTCAGCGCCGACGTTTCCGCCGAAACCCTGCGCCTCACCACCCTGGGCAGCCTGCAAACGGGCGACGCGGTAAACCTCGAATACGCGCTAACCCTCGCCACCCCGCTTGGCGGCCATCTCGTCAGCGGCCACGTCGATGGCGTCGGCGAGTTGCTCGCGCGCGAGGCAGAAGCGCGCAGCGAACGCCTCACCTTCGCCGCACCCGCACCACTTGCGCGTTACATCGCCGCCAAAGGCTCGATTACCATCAATGGCGTCAGCCTCACCGTGAACACCGTCGATGCCAACCGCTTCAGCGTCAATATCGTGCCGCACACCATGAGCCGCACCACCCTCGGCGCGCTACAACCCGGCGACGCGGTAAACCTCGAAGTTGACCTCGTCGCCCGCTACCTGGAACGCCTGCTCAGCGCGCCGCAAGAAAACGAACACCCCCCCCTCACCCTCGAAACCCTGCGCAAACACGGATTCTGACCATGCCCCTGAACACCACCCCGGAAATAATTGACGACATCCGCGCCGGCAAAATGGTCATCCTCATGGATGACGAAGACCGCGAAAACGAAGGCGACCTCGTCATCGCCGCCGAACACATCACCCCCGAAGCCATCAACTTCATGGCGAAATACGGGCGCGGCCTCGTCTGCCTCACCATCACCCAGGCGCGCAACGACCAACTCAAACTCTGGCCACAATCGCGGCGCAACAACTCGCCCTATCACACCGCTTTCACCGTCTCGATAGAAGCCGCCGAAGGCGTAACCACCGGCATCAGCGCCGCCGACCGCGCCCGCACCATCCTTGCCGCCACCGCCAAAGACGCGCGCCCGGAAGACCTCGTCCAGCCCGGCCACATCTTCCCCATCGTCGCGCGCGAAGGCGGCGTCCTCACCCGCGCCGGCCACACCGAAGCGAGCACCGACCTCGCCCGCCTCGCCGGGCTTGAACCCGCGGCGGTTATCGTCGAAATCCTCAAAGAAGACGGCTCAATGGCGCGTCGCCCCGAACTAGAACAATTCGCTGCCGAACACGGCATCAAAATCGGCACCATCGCCGACCTCATCGCCTACCGCCTTGAGCGCGAACAAACCATCGCCCGCATCGCCCAATGCGAACTGCCGACCGCATACGGCAGCTTCACCCTGACCGCCTACCAAAGCATCTACGACAAAGACCGCCTGCACTACGCACTGAGCAAAGGACAAATCCAGGCAAACCGCCCGACCTTTGTTCGCGTCCACGTACAAAACACCCTCGGCGACCTCTTCCACGCCAATCTGAGCGAGCGCACCCACACCCTGCAAGAAGCACTACAACGCCTCGCGCAAGAGCCGGACGGCATCATCGTCGTGCTGGACGACGCACAAAGCCATAACGACATCATCAGCCGCATGGTCGCCTTCTCGCACAACAACCCGCCGCCGAAACGCCCGCAAGAACAAGACCTGCGCACCTACGGCATCGGCGCGCAAATCCTCATCGACCAGGGCGTCGGCAAAATGCGCCTGCTCTCCGCACCGTACAAATTCACCGGCATCTCCGGCTACCAGCTCGAAGTAAGCGAATACCTGGCGGAATAATGCAGAAACCACATCACCAACAAACCATTTACCAAAAAACACAAGGACACCCATGACACACCAAGTAAACCGCCTCGAAGGCGATTTCATCCTCGAAAACGCACGTTACGCCATCATCTGCTCACGCTTCAACGACTTCATCGTCAACAAACTCGAAGCAGGCGCGATTGACACCTTAAAACGCCACGGCACCGACCTTTCCAATATTGACGTCGCCTACGTCCCCGGCGCGCTTGAACTCGGCATCGCCGCACAACGCCTCGCTGCCACCGGCCGCTACGACGCCATCATCGCCCTCGGCGCGGTCATCAAAGGCGCAACCGCCCACTTTGACATCGTCATCGGCGAAAGCGCCAAAGCGCTTGGTCACGTCGCCTTAAGCCACGACATCCCGGTCATCAATGGCGTACTCACCACCAACAGTATCGAACAGGCGGTAGAACGCGCCGGCACCAAAGCAGGCAACAAAGGCGCGGAAGCGGCACAAGTTGCCATCGAAATGGTCAGCCTGCTGCGCCAAATCGGCTAAACCTAAAATCCCCCCTCCCCCTGTGGGGGAGGGGACGGGGGTGGGGTTCGTTCGCACACCTCACTGCTTAATGGCGAACCCTAAGACTTGGTTCAAATTCACCCTCCCCCGTAGAGCGAAGCCCGCAGCGGGGGAGGGTCGGGGGGGCCCCCGTAAAAATAGGGGGGCCAAATAAAAAGGGGGCGCGGGGGGGGGGGGGGGGATTTTTTTTGGGGGGAGGTTTTTATTTTTTTAT